>JAJDNS010000023.1 GCA_022340585.1 Acidobacteriota bacterium | reverse complement strand
CGTGACCTCGCGAGCCATGGCGCCGGTGACGACGTTCAGCCGGCCCGTCTCCAGGGCCGGGGGCAGCAGGACCGACGGCACCGAGAAGTTGGAGTGGGTGGTGCATCCTCGCCCGCACTGCCCGCAGTAGTGACACGCGGGACGCTCACCGTGGGGCCGGGTCAGGATCGAAAGGCGGGAAGGGATGCAGGGGATGCCCACACGCTCCGCGGCCTGCCGGATGAGCCGCTCGTAGCAGCGCGGCTCCGGAGGCGGAAGGAACACCCCGTCGGGCTCGTTCTCCAGACCCTCGTTGGTGCCGAAGAGCCCCACGAGCCGGTCGAGGCGGTCGTAGTAGGGAGCGATGTCCTCGTAGGCGATCGGCCAGTCGTCGCCGTGCCCGTCACGGCTGTGCCCCCGGAAGTCCCACGGCCCGAAGCGCAGCGAGATGCGGCCCCAGTGGTTCGTCCGGCCCCCGAGCATGCGTCCTCGAAACCAACGGAAACGCTGGCCGTCCTCGACGGTGTAGGGCTCGCCGGGGATGTCCCAGCCCCCGTAGCAGGCGTCGAACTCCCCGAACGGCCGGACGCGGTGCCCCCGGCCCCGCCGCGGGGAGTCGTAGTTCCAGGTGAACATGTGGCCATCCTTCTCCACGTCCCAGGAAGGCCCGGCCTCGAGAAGCACGACCTCGGCTCCGGCATCGGTCAGGACCTTCGCGGCCATTCCCCCGCCCGCGCCCGAGCCGACGACACACACGTCCCAGTTCTTCCCCGCCCGAAGGATCTCCATGGAGTCGAAGGCTAGAGGGGCGGGCCCGCCGGGTCAACCCCCGGGGCCGCGAGGTCCTTGACACCCCGGCACACCGGTCATAGCGTTCCAGCCCGTGGGAGGCAAAGCATGAGCACCTCGAGAAGGACGTTCCTGCAGACCTCGGCCCTGGCCGCGACCGGGGCCGCCCTCGCCCCGGCCGCGAGCGCCGCCGCACGGACGGCGGCCCCGGGTGACCGCGTCCGCATGGGCTTCATCGGGGTCGGCAACCGGGGCACCCAACTCCTCGAGACGTTCCTGCGTCAGCCGGACGTGGAGCTCGTGGCGATCTCGGACGTGTACGAGCCCTACGCCACCCGGAAGCTCTCGGACGTCCACCCGCGCTGGGTGGCCTCGGGGAGGATCCCTCGCGACGGGAAGCCGCTGGCGAGCAGCGTGGGCGTCCATCGGGACTTCCGCGAGCTCCTCGACCGCGACGACGTCGACGCCGTCTGCATCGCCACCCCCGACCACTGGCACGCCATCCAGACCATCCAGGCCCTGGAGGCGGGCAAGGACGTCTACGTGGAGAAGCCCCTCTCGATCACCTTGCACGAGGGGCGCCGCATGGTCGAGGCCCAGAAGCGGACCGGCCGGGTGGTCCAGGTCGGTCTCAACCGCCGAGGCTCACCGGTCTATCAGAAGCTCGTCCCCCTGGTCCGCGAGGGGCTCATCGGAGACGTGACGGTGGCCCGGGCCTACCGCATCAGCAACATGGCCCCCGACGGCATCGGGACTCTCGGCCCCGAGGCCCCTCCCCCCGGCCTCGACTGGGACCTCTGGCTCGGCCCCCGGGCCTCCCGGCCCTACCAGTACAACATCGCTCCCTACTACTTCCGCTGGTGGAAGGACTACTCCTCCCAGATGGGCAACTGGGGCGTGCATTACATGGACGCCATCCGCTGGATGCTCGACGAGCAGGCCCCGGTGGCCGTCTCCGCCCACGGGAGCAAGTCCGTCCTCACCGACGACCGCACCATCCCCGACACCATGGAGGTCACCTTCGAGCTCCCGTCGGGACCCGTGGTGATCTTCGGGATCTACGAGGCCAGTGGCGGTCCGGCGCTGCCCCACGGCGAGATCGAGCTGCAGGGCACGAAGGGGACGCTCTACATCGACGAGGGTGGCTACCGGATCGTGCCGTCACGCCCGGGACAGTTCCAGACCTGGGAGCGGCAGATCGAGCCGGCGGAGTACGACGAGGAGGCCGCGTCGACAGCCCTCGGTGAGCGCGACTCCACCGGCCGCCTCGTCCGCAACTTCCTCGACTGCGTGGGGACGCGCCAGACCCCGCTGTGTCCCCTGGAGGAGGGCCACCGCTCGACGAGCTTCGCCCACCTGGCGAACATCGCCCTGGAGACGAAGAGCCGGATCGAGTGGGACCCGGAGAAGGAGCGCGTGGTCAACGGGCCCGCGGCCAACGACCTCCTCCACTACGAGTACCGCCAGCCCTGGAGCCTCGGCTGATGGGCGGCCAGGGACTCACCCGCCGCCAGCTCCTCGGGGCCGTCGCCGGGGCCACCGCCTCCCCGGCCCTCGCCCGAGCGAGCCTTGGCCAACCGACCGGGCAGCCGCCCCTTGAGAGCCAGTCCATCGCCATCTTCTCGAAGCACCTCCAGTGGCTCGACTACCCCGCCGCGGCCCGAGCCGCGGCGGCCGCGGGCTTCGACGCCCTCGACATCCCGGTCCGTCCCGGGGGGCACGTCCTGCCCGAGCGCGTGACGGAGGACCTGCCCCGCGCAGTGGACGCGGCCCGGGAAGCCGGACTCGACGTCACGATGATCACCACTGCGATCACAGGAGTCGATGACCCCCATGCCGAGACGGTCCTGAGCACCGCGGCCGGGCTCGGTATCGGCCACTACCGCATGGGCTACATCGGCTTCGAGGCCGGCGTCCGCGCTACCCTCGACACCACCGTTCCCCGCTGGCGACAGCTCGCTGCCCTCAACGAGAGCCTGGGCATCCACGGGGGATACCAGAACCACTCCGGGACCAACCTCGGCTCCGCGGTCTGGGACCTCTTCCTGGTGCTCGAGGAGGTGGCCTCTCCCTGGATCGGCTGCCAGTACGACATCCGCCACGCGGTGGTGGAAGGGGCGTTCTCCTGGGTCCGGGGCCTGGCGGTGATCGCCCCCTTCATCGACACCCTCGTGGCGAAGGACTTCGCCTGGGGGCCTCGAGAGGAGGGCTTGCGGGTCCTGGACGTGCCCTTCGGCGAGGGCATGGTCCCGGTGGCGGACTACGTCAAGGAGCTCCGCCGTCTCGGGGTCAGCACCCCGTTCTCCATGCACTTCGAGTACCCGCATCCCGAGGCGGGCCGGCGCGAGTGGGCCGTCGATCGGTACGGGCGCGACCGGGCGGCCCTGCGGGCCGCCCTCGCGCCTCCCGGAGGCACCGCGTGAGGCGGCGCGACCTCCTGCGCACCGCCGCCCACGCGGGCGTCCTCTCCACCCTCGGCCCCCTCGCCACGCCGCCCGGAGTCCCCTCGGCCCCTGCCCCCGAGAGAAGACACGGCCTCCGGATCGCCGACACCGACTCCAACTTCGAGCGCGAGCCCCTGCGCCGCCCCTTCGGCTTCAAGGGCGGCTACATGAGCGAGATCTGGCAGACCGCGGCCCTGGCCGTGAGCGCCGACGGGACCCGCCGCATCGGCCTCGGGACCCAGAGCGTCCTCTGGTCGGATGCCCGGGTCTTCGCCACGCACTCCGAGAGCGGCGGCAACGCCCTCATGTACGCCATCACCGAGCGGGCCCTGGCCCTCGCCCGCGACCGGGACTTCACGACTCCGGTCGCCCTGCTGGAAGGCCTCCTTCCCGAGGTCCACGACTACGCCCGCGCCGTCACCGCCCAGCCCGACCTTCGAATGACCTTCACCCTCAACGCCCTCGTGCCCGTCGACAACGCGGCCTGGCTCGTCTACGCCACCGAGACGGGGCCGGAGGACTTCGACGCCATGGTTCCGGCGGACTACCGGCCGGCCCTCGCCCACCGCCACCACGAGGTCGCGGCGGTCCCCCTCATGGCCTACACCATCCCGATCTCGGAGATCCGGGAGGCGGCCGAGGACGGCTTCTTCGTCATGAAGATCAAGATCGGCCAGCCCGGCACCCAGGAGGAGATGCTGGAGAAGGACAAGGCCCGGCTCTCGGAGATCCACGCGGCCATCGGCCACCTGGAGACCCCGCACACCACCAACGGGCGCCTCCCCTACTACTTCGACGCCAACGGGCGCTACGAGAGCAAGGAGAGCCTCGAGCGACTCCTCGACCACGCCCGGGCGATCGGGGCCTTCGACCAGATCGTGGTTCTCGAGGAGCCTTTTCCCGAGGCCCTCGAGGTCCGGGTCGACGACCTCGGGGTCCGGGTGGCGGCCGACGAGAGCGCCCACACCGACGCCGACGCCACCCGGCGCATCGAGCTCGGCTACCGCGCCATCGCCCTCAAGGCCATCGCCAAGACCCTCAGCATGACGCTGAAGATCGCCCGGGTCGCCCACGAGGCCGGCGTCCCCTGCTTCTGCGCCGACCTGACCGTGAACCCGATCCTGGTGGAGTGGAACAAGTCGGTGGCCGCGCGTCTGGCCCCCTTCCCCGGGCTCGGCCTCGGCCTCCTCGAGACCAACGGCCACCAGAACTACCGCGACTGGGAACGGATGCGGGGGTACCGTCCGTGCCCCGACGCGCCGTGGGCCACCCCGGAGAACGGTGTCTTCCGTCTCGGCGAGGACTTCTACCGCCGCAGCGCCTGCCTCTTCGAGCCCTCGGCCCACTACGAGGCGATGTTCGCTCCCCGGGAGTGAGCTCAAACCCTCTGGTGGACCGCGCCCCGCCTCCGGGCGATCGCTGGAACGACCAAGTCGAGCGGCCCATGCCGAGTTGACAGGCACCCATGGTCCGGATAGCTTCCGCTCCAGATCCTGCCCGTCACGGACTTCTCATTCTCGGGCCCCCGGAGGCACCCTCATGACCGCGATTCCAGATCCAGGCCGCCGGAACCGGCGCCGGGCCGTCCTCGCCGCGCTCGCCGGAGCCCTGGCCCTCGGCGTGGCATCGACCGGGTGCCAGGAAGGCCCCCCGCAGGACCCGTCGGAGCGGACCCTCCGGATCGCCGTGGTCCCCAAGGGCACCAACATGACCTTCTGGCGCACGATCCACGCCGGGGCGGTCAAGGCCCAGCGAGACCTGGCCGAGCGCGGGATCGCGGTGGAGATCCTCTGGAAGGGGCCCCTCCGGGAGGACGACCGGGAGCAGCAGATCCAGGTGGTCGAGGGCTTCACCAGCCAGAAGGTGGACGGGATTCTCCTCGCTCCCCTCGACGCGAAGGCCCTCGTCCGCCCGGTGGAAGAGGCGAAGCGCCTGGGGATCCCCACCGTGATCTTCGACTCGGGGCTCAACTCCGAGGACCTCGTCAGCTTCGTCGCCACCGACAACTTCAAGGGCGGCGAGATGGCGGCGGACGAGATGGGACGCCTCCTCGACGGCAGGGGTGAGGTCCTGCTGCTCCGGTACCAGGAGGGCTCGGCGAGCACCACGGCCCGCGAGGAGGGGTTCCTGGCCCAGCTGGGGAAGGCGTGGCCGGACGTCTCGGTCGTCTCCTCCGACCAGCACGCCGGCCCCACCCGCGACACCGCCAAGCGCGCCGCGGAGAACCTCCTCAACCGTTTCGGGACCGACCTCGATGGGGTCTTCGTGGTCAACGAGACCTCCACCCGGGGCATGCTCCTGGCCCTCCAGGACACCCAGCTCGCCGGAAAGATCCGCTTCCTGGGATTCGACGGGACCCCGGCCTACGCCGACGCCGTGCGCGCCGGCGAGATGGACGGCTTCGTGATCCAGGACCCCTTCGGCATGGCCGCCCTCGCGGTCGAGACGATGGTGGACCACCTCCAGGGCAAGCCCGTCCCCCCTCGGGTGGACACGGGGGTCCTGGTCGTGAACGCGGAGAACCTGGACACCGACGAGGCACAGCGTCTGCTGCATCCCCCCCTCGACGTCTACCTGACCTCCGGAGAATGACCCCGGCGCTCCGCCTCTCGGGCATCGTCAAGCGCTTCGGGGCCACCGTGGCCCTCGACGGCGCGGACCTCGAGGTGGGGCCGGGCGAGGTCCACGCCCTGCTCGGGGAGAACGGTGCCGGGAAGAGCACGCTGCTCTCGATCCTCGGCGGCCTCCTGCGTCCGGAGGCCGGGACCCTCGAGGTGGAGGGAGCTCCCTACGCCCCCCGCTCCCCCCGCGACGCCCGCGAGCGCGGCATCGCTCTCATCCACCAGGAGCTGTCGCTGTTTCCCCACCTCACGGTCGCGGAGAACGTCCTCGTCGGGGTCGAGCCCCGGAGCCACGGCCTCCTGGACCGCGAGGAGGCGAGGCGGCGCACCCGGGAAGTCCTCGCCGAGTTCGGGCACCCGGAGATCGAGCCGGACGCGCGGGTGAGCCGCCTCCCCATCGCCGCCCGTCAGGTGGTGGAGATCTGCCGGGCCATCGCCGGCCAGGCGCGGGTGGTGTTGATGGACGAGCCCACGAGCAGCCTGCAGAGGGCGGACGTCGAGCGTCTCTTCGCCCTGATCCGGCGCCTGGCGGACTCGAGAGTGGCCATCGTCTACATCAGCCACTTCCTCGAGGAGGCACGAGAGGTGGCGCGGGCCTTCTCCGTCCTCCGCGACGGCCGGTCGGTGGCTTCCGGACTCCTCGAAGCGGTGACGAACGACGAGCTCATCGCCCACATGGTCGGACGGACCGTCGACACCCGCTTTCCCAGACGGGATCATGCCCCGTCCGAGGAGGTGGAGCTCGAGGTCCGGGGCCTGGTGGCCGCTCCAGGGGTCCGCGAGGCGTCCTTCGCCCTGCGGCGCGGAGAGGTCCTGGGAGTCTTCGGGCTGATGGGCTCGGGGCGGACCGAGATGGTCCGCTCCCTCTTCGGCCTCGACTCGTCCGCGGTGGGGACGGTGAGGCGGGGCGGCCAGGAAGGCCCGGTGGCCAGCACCCCCGCCCGGCGGCTGGCTCAGGGACTCGGCTACCTGAGCGAGGACCGCAAGGGCGAGGGTCTCGCCCTGCCGATGTCGGTGGCCGACAACGTCACCGTGACCCGCTTCTCCTCGTGCTCGCGCCTGGGCGTCCTCGACCCGGGGCGGCAGCGGGAACAGGCGGAGGAGCGCACCCGCGAGCTGAAGGTGAAGATGCGCAGCCCCGACCAGCCGGTGCGGACGCTCTCCGGGGGTAACCAGCAGAAGGTGGCCATGGCCCGCCTGCTCCACCAGGAGGCCGACGTGCTCCTCCTCGACGAGCCCACCCGGGGGATCGACGTGGCCAGCAAGGGGCAGATCTACGAGGCCATCGGGGCCGCCGCCGCCGGCGGCAAGGCGGTGCTCATGGTCAGCTCGTACCTGCCCGAGCTCCTCGGGGTGTGCGACCGGCTGGCGGTCATGAGCCGGGGCCGGCTCGGTGAGGCGCGGGCCGTCGACGAGTGGACGCCCGAGTCCCTCATGGAGGAGGCGATCGGGGCATGAGGCAGGACCTGAGGCACCGGCTCTTTGCCCTCGGGCCCTTCGTGGGCCTCTTCCTGGTCATCGTCTTCTTCGCGGTGGCCAGCGGGGCCCCCGAGCGCTATCTCTCCGCCCAGAACCTCCGCGTGGTGCTCGCCCAGACGGTCATCGTGGCCGTCGGGGCCATCGGGATGACCCTGGTCATCGTGGCCGGGGGCATCGACCTCTCGGTGGGCTCGGTGATCGCCCTGACCGGGGTGATCTGCGCCATCGGCCTCCGCGACGGGTGGCCTCCGCTCCTCGCGATCCTCGCGGCGGTGATCGCCGGGGCCCTCGTGGGCCTGGTCAACGCCCTCGCCATCACCCGCCTGCGGGTGGTCCCGTTCATCGCCACCCTCGGCATGCTGGGGATCGCCCGCGGGGCCGCCAAGTGGCTGGCCCACCAGAGCACCGTCGACGCCCCCGCGAGCTGGGTCAACGAGCTGGCGGTCACCGTCCCCCCGAGGAGCTGGATGCTCTTCGCCCCCGGGGTGTGGATCACTCTCGTGCTGGCGGTGATCATGGCGTTCGTGCTGCGCCGGACGGTCTTCGGCCGGCGGGTCTTCGCCGTCGGCTCCAACGAGGCCGCGGCCCGGGCCTGCGGCATCGCCGTCGATCGTCTGAAGCTGGCCGTCTACTCGGTGGCCGGCCTCTTCTCCGCTCTCGCCGGGGTCATGCAGATGTCGCGCCTGCGGCAGGGCGACCCCACGGTCGCCATCGGTACCGAGCTCGACGTCATCGCCGCGGTGGTCATCGGCGGCGGCAGCCTGTCCGGGGGCGAGGGCAGCATACTCGGCTCCATGGTGGGGGCCCTGGTGATGGCGTTCCTGCGCAACGGGAGCCAGCAGATGGGCTGGCCCACCTACGTGCAGGAGATCCTGATCGGTGTGATCATCGTGGTCGCGGTGGCGGTGGACCGGTGGCGCCACGCACAGGGAGGAGACGAATGAAGCTCATCCGCTTTGGATCGACCGGGGCCGAGAAGCCGGGTCTCATCGCCGCGAACGGGACGCGGGTGGACGCCTCCGCCTTCGGCGAGGACTGGGACGAGCCCTTCTTCGGCTCCGACGGGCTGTCGCGTCTCGCCCGCTGGGCCGGGAGGAATCTCGACTCGGCCCCCCGGGTCCCCGACGACGTGCGACTGGGCCCGCCCATCGGCCGCCCGAGCAAGATCATCTGCATCGGCCTCAACTACGCGGACCACGCCCGGGAGAGCGGTGCCGCCCTCCCGAAGGAGCCTGTTCTCTTCTACAAGGCCACGACGGCCCTGTCCGGTCCCGACGACGACGTGGTCCTGCCCCGGGGCTCGACCAAGACCGACTGGGAGGTCGAGCTGGCGGTGGTCATCGGTCGACGGGCCCGGTACGTCAGCCTCGAGGAGGCCGACGCCTTCATCGCCGGCTACGCTCTCCACAACGACTACTCGGAGCGCGAGCACCAGCTGGAGCGGGAGGGGCAGTGGGTGAAGGGAAAGAGCGCCGACACCTTCGCCCCCCTCGGCCCCTTCCTCGCCACCCCCGACGAGGTGGGCGACGTCGGCAAGCTCGACCTGTGGCTCACCGTCAACGGCGAGAGCCGCCAGAAGGGCACCACCGCCAACATGGTCTTCGGGGTCAGCCACGTGGTGAGCTACGTGAGCCAGTTCATGACCCTGCTCCCGGGTGATGTCATCAGCACCGGCACTCCCCCCGGCGTGGGTCTCGGGTTGAACCCCCCGGTCTACTTGAAGGCCGGGGACGTCGTGGAGTGCGGGGTCGAGGGACTGGGGCGCCAGCGCCAGCGGATCGTCCCCTCGGCCTGACCGCGCCGGAATCGTCCCCCGGCCCCTGATTCCGGCGCTCCCGGAGGGCGCGCCTCTTTCGGCACCGCGCGTCGACCCCGTCCCGGTCAGGCGAGGAACGCCTCGAGGTTCCCGGCGGTGACGATGTGCGGCCGCCCCAACCGCACCTCGTCGCCCTTGACCATCACGTTCCCGAGACGCCCGGCGGGGAGGACGAGGGCCCCGGGCTCCAGCTCGCCGGCGGCCAGCGCCGCCGCCGCCCACGCGGCCAGATAGCCGAGATCCCGGGCGCTCCAGGTCACGACGCTGTCGACCCAGCCGTCCTCGATGTGGTCGCGGCAGGCGGCGGGCAGGCTGAGCCCGGTCAGGTGAACGCCCCGGCGCCCGACCCGGCGCAGGGCCCGGGCCACTCCCGGCACCGCGGGCGAGCACAGGCCGACGATGACTCCCAGGTTCGGGTGCGCGGTGAGGAGACCCTCGGCCTCCCTGAGCGCTCTCTCCTCGATGTCCTCGCAAGTGCGGACCGCGGCCACCTGGACTTCGGGGAACTCACCGGCCAGCCGCGCCTGCAGCCGGTCCAGCCAGGCACTCTGATTGGGCGCGCTGCAGGTGGAGGTGATGATCGCGACCTCGCCGCGCCCGCCCAGGATGCGACCGATCTCGAAGGCCAGGGCCTGGGCTATTCCGTCGGCAGCCGCCGGCACCACCGTGAGGTCCCGGGCATCGGGGTCCGCGTCGGCGTCCCAGGTCAGGACCTTGACACCCCTCTGCCGGGCCTCACGCAGCACCGGGGACAGCCCGCCCCGGTCCGCCACGCTGACCGCGACCACCGGCAGCGACTCCCTCACCCAGCGGGTCACGAAGCCCGCCTGCGCTGCCGCGTCGGGCGACCTCGGGCCCTCCCAGCGGAGCGTGAAGCCCCGCTCCCGAGCGGCTTCCCGCGCCCCTTCGGCGCAGGCCTCGAAGTAGGGGTTGCCGAGCTCCTTCGGCAACACCCCGACCACGAGGTCGGCGTCCATGGCTCCTCCTCAGCTCCGGAAGGCCTCCCGGCCCCGCCCCTGCACGGGGATCTCCTGGGACGCGAGCACCTCCCGCTGCAGCGCGTACATGCAAGCCGCGGCCTCGTCGATCTTCCGGGTGAACGCCACCGATCCTTGCAGGATCGGCTTCAGGCGGTCCTTGTCCTGGACCCGGGCCGGCGGGTACTCGTGCTCGACCACGAGGTGGGTGTTGGCCACGTCCAGCTCGAGCAGCTCCCGGGCAGCGAGCTGGTGGTCCAGCCAGTCCACGGTGCGGTTCTGCAGGTACGCGAGGGGGTCGTGTCGGGCGGTTCCCGGGAGCTCGTGCTCGCAGAGCACCACCTGCTTCTTCCAGGCGTTCAGGTGGTCGGCCGCGTTCGGCGAGGGCTTTCCATCCACGATGTCGCCCCTCTCGACGGTCTGCCCGCCGTAGCCCCAGGCGGAGACTCCCCTCGCGTCGATGACCTGTCCCTTGACGTGGAAGCCGGCGATGAGGAACGCGTAGCCCTCGTCCCTCAGGTACTGGAAGATCGAGCGGGTGTCCTGCCCCATGAGGATGGCGTGGGAAGGGTCGTAGTGGATCCGGAACTGGTCCCCCACCCCGTTCTTCTCGCAGATGCGGTGCAGCGCCATCCAGGTCCCGGGGGCGTAGGCGATGTTGTTGTGCCAGTTGTCGCCGGTCGTCCAGCCCGGCATCGGGCACTGCTCCACCCGGTAGACCAGGCCCCGGTTCTTCGCCTCCTTGAGGAGAGGGACGAAGCTCTCCTCGAAGTCGGTGAGGTTCTGCTCCATCGAGTGGCCCTGGTTGCGCCCCACGAAGCCGCAGACCGCGTCCACTCCGAGCAGGCCCGCCGCGTCGAAGACACGCAGCATGAAGTCGTGCTTCTTCTTGCGGATCGTCGGGTCCTCGTGGAGCATGTCGTCGAAGTACCCCAGATCCGACAACCCGATCTGGTTGGCGTCGAGGGCCTTCTGCACGCGCAGGGCCCGATCCTTGGTGAAGGGCTCCCGCAAGTCGAGGGTGTTGGCCACCGGGTCGAGCAGGGCTTCCGCGGGCACGTCGGCCTCGGTGGGGTGCAACGCCGCCGAGAGCTGCATGTAATCCGCTCCGACCTCATGGGCGAAGGCCGCCCACTCCTCCACCGCCAGGTCGGGATCGGGGTCGCGCTTCTCGCGCGGGGTCAGCTCCTGCAGGGCCGCGGTCAGCACCCCGACCTTCATGAACTTGGGATCGAAATCGGCGACGGGCATGGGCTTCCTCCGTTGAAATCCGTCAAGGATGCAGTCATGGCGAGCGGCCGGTGTCTCCAGGCCAGGACAGCCGGCCGAAGGCCGGTTCGGTCCTCGGGGGGACGATACGTCCACCGCCGAAGGCGCGTCAACTCGTCTCCACGGGTCGTCTGCTACTGGCCGGCCATGAAGGACTCGATCTCCTCCACCGTGCGGGGAACCGTCTCCGAGAGGGTCTCCAGGCCCTCCGCGGTCAGGAGGAAGGAGTCCTCGACCCGGACGCCGGTGTCCCTGTACCTCTGGACGGCCGGCCGGACCGCCTCGACGAAGGCCTGGTTCTCCGGGGTGTCGGGAAGCAGGTCGAGCGCCGACTCACGGATGTAGATCCCGGGCTCGATGACGAAGGTCATCCCCGGCTCCAGGGGCCGACGGTAGTCCCCGACGTCGTGGACGTCCATGCCGATCCAGTGGCAGACGCCGTGGGTGTACCAGGTACGGAACTGCTCCGAGTCGGCGTCGGTGACGAGGCCCAGCTCGAGGAGGCCCTTCCTCACCACCACCGCCGTCGCCTCCTCGACCGCCGTGGTGAGGGCGCCGGGCACCGCGGCCTCTTTCCCGGCCTCCTGGGCCCCGAGGACCAGCTTCCAGAGATCGGCCTGCTCGGGCGAGAAGCGCCCGTTCACGGGCCAGGTCCGCGTGATGTCGACGGTCAGCCCCTCGTAGTTCGCGGCCGCGTCGATGAGGAGCACGTCCCCGTCCTCCATCCGGCGGTCCGAGCGCTCGTAGTGGAGAATGGTTGCGTTGGGCCCGCTCCCCACGATCGACGGGTAGCTCCAGCCCCGGGCGCCGCTCTCGACGTACACCTTCTCCAGCTCCGCCTCCACCTCGTACTCGTAGCGCCCCGGGCGGGTGGCCCGCATCGCCGCCCGGTGGGCGTTCGAGGACACCTTCCCGCTGCGCCGCATCACGTCCTGCTCGTACGGTGTCTTGACCTGGCGCAGGCCCCAGACCACGTCGGTGGCGTCGACCAGCGTCGCCCCCACCAGCCGCTGGCGCATCTTCTCGGCAAACCGGAAGACCGGTGGCAGATCCTCGTCGGGACCCGGGCGAGGACCGAACACCACGGCCAGCCGTGCCCGGCCGTCTCCGAGCGCGTCGAAGAAGGCGGCGTACTCGCCGGGGTCGACGTTCCACCGCTTCCCGGCGGGGCGGCGGTTCATGAGGCCCTTGAGGAAGGCGTGGAACTCGGAGACGAGGCGCACCTCCTCGACGCCGCTGGCCTCTCGCGCCTCCTCCTTCGTCAGGAGGTGACCGCTCCAGTGCTCGTGGCGGGGATCGGGATCACGCACGAACAGGAACTCCCTCATCACCCGGTTGCCGGGCAGCATGACCAGGATGGTGCCTTCCTGGTCGATCCCGGTCAGGTACAGGAGATCGGAGTCCTGGCGGTACTCGTAGGTGACGTCGTTCGAGTAGACGCGAGCGGGGGCGCTGAACTGGATGAAGAGCGTCTCCGGGCCGAGAGCGGCGCTCACCGCCTCGCGGCGGGCGCGGAGATCGTCCTGAAGCTCACCGGCCGGGGCCGCCGCCGTCACGAGCGTCGTGGCCAGCAGCATTCCGCCGAGTCGCCGCGTGCCCACCCCCTACCTCGGAGCGGCGCCGAAGGAGCGCTCGAACAGGTCAGCGATCGCCGCTCGCCCCTCGTCGCTGAGCTTCCGGGTCCCGGTGGCCGCAAAGGGCCGCTCTGGAATCGTGGGGCTGTCCGGAGCCCAGTGCCCGTCTCTCCAGGTGAACCAACCGTGCCGCGCCTGGTCGAAGACGCTCACCGGACGGCCGAAGAACTTGGCCAGCTCCACCCCCCAGCCGGTGCCCCCCTGGACGGTGTCGTCTCCCTGGATCCAGCCCACCGCGAAGACCGAGTAGGAGTGCGAGACCATGTGGAAGATCAGCTGGCACACCCGCCGGATCTGCTCGATGCTCGTGTAGGTGCGCCCCATGCGCTTGGAGACGATCTCCATGCTCACGTCGCCCTTGAGGAGGTCCTCGTCGGAGAGCACGCGCACGTCCTTGCTGTACTCCATGTCATGCCCGTCGTAGGACAGCGTCACCTGTCGCACGCCCCAGCGCTCGGCCGAGCGGCCGAACTCGGCCTCCGCGCCCTTGTGCCCCCCGCTGTACAGGATGGCCTGGTTCCGATCGTTCATCGGTCCTCTCTCCTCATCTCGAAACGCGGCAAGATTGCCGGGTTGACGATCGCGACCCGGCAGCAGCGGCGGCGCATGCCGTCGCCGCCTACTTCTTCAGGGCCCGCCGATCGGGCAGCGACACCGTCCGGTAGCCGAGGAGCTCGACGTAGACGCGACCCTTCTCGTCCACCACGAGGGCGTCGAAGGCCTCGCCGTCGTCCCTCACCTCGACCTCGGCGTACAGGCGTCCCTCCTTCGGCACCTCCGAGCGCCGGACGAACACCGCCCGGTCCAGAGACGTCGGGAGGGCCATCGTCTCGCGCTGGGCCAGCAGCCACAGCCCCGCCGCCTGGAAGAGCAGCTCCAGCAAGCGGGGAGCGGTCACCGTGTCCACGCCCTTCGGTGACGTGTTCGGCTCGAGGTCGCGAGCGAACAGGGCCACCACCGAGTCCTCGTCGACCGCCGCCCGCTCGATCACCTGGTAGGCCGGCCCGTGGAAGTACGCCTCGTAGACCACGTCCTTCCCGATGTCCAGGCTCTTCATCGTGGGCTTCTTGAACTTGATCGTGGGGCGCGCCGGCGCCCTGGGGACCATCCGCACCCGGCCTCGGAAGTGCACGCGCTCCTGGGCCGGCAGGTCGGGCTTGGGCTGGATGCGGGAGCGCAGCGTCGTGCTCACCAGGATCTCCCCGTCCCCGACCGGGCTCCCCACCGCCGACAGGTGGAGCGTCGCCGGCTTGTTGCGGAAGAACTTGAACGGCAGGAGGAACGCCTCGTCCTCGATGGCTCCCAGCTGGAGGCCGGGGCACACGACCGACGCGACCTCGGCGAAGGCCTCGGTGCCCATCACTCCCGGAAGCACCGGGGTCCCGTCGATCTGGTGGTCGAACAGGAACGGCTGCTCGGTCGGGTCGAGGGTGGTCTGCACCTCGAGACCACCGTACAGACGCGCCGCCTTGACCTCGCCCACCATCAGGAGCGGCCGCCGGCGGACGGCGAGGGTTGCGTTCATCTGCTCGGCGTCCAGGCCGCCGGTCTCGTCGAACTCCTCGCCCATGATGCCCAGGGTCCCGGCCACCACGACCTCGCCCGAGCGACCGCCAGCCACCAGCTCGCGTCGGACGGTGGGGATCCCCGCCTCCGGAGGCAGCATCGAGATCCCGGCCGCGGCCATGATCGTTGGGATCGACCCGCGGGTGGCCATGCCGATGCCTCCCCAGGCCGTCCAGTCGATGGCGATGGTCCGGGTCTCGGGTCGCGCCCGCCCGAGAGCCCGGGACATGGCGCACAGCAAGGCGTTGGCGGCGCTGTAGTCGGTCTGCCCGGCGTTGCCGAAGCGACCGGCCACCGAGCTGAAGACCACCGTCGCGCCCAGGGGCACGTCCTTCGCCGCCTCGAGGAGGCTGAAGAAGCCGTCGGCCTTGATGTCGAAGACGAGGTCGAACTCCCTTGCGTCCTTCTCCGACAGCTTGCGGCTGATCTCGATGCCGCCGGCGTGAACCAGGACGTCGATGCGACCGAACGAGGCCTTGACCTCGTCCACGATGGCGGCCAGGGCCGGGCCGTCCAGGAGGTTGGCGCTGCGCCACAGCGCCTTGCCCCCCGCGGCCTCCACCGCTTCGATTGCCCGGAGCGCCGACTCGCTCCGCTCGATCCCCATGATCTCCTTGTCGATCATCACTGGCGTCGGCTTCTCGCCCTTCGCCCGGGCCTCGTCGATGAGGGTCCGCTTGAGCTGCTCGCGGTCCTGACGGAACAGAGCGATCTTCGCGTCGTCACGGGCCGGCTCGGGAACCAGGTCGAGGAGGACGAAGGTGCCGGCGCTGGCGGCGGCCAGATCGGCGACGATCGCGCTGGTGATGCCACCGGCGGCGCCGGTGACGACGAACACCGAGTCCTTGGCGAGGGTCAGGCCCGGCTGGCCGTCGGCCGCGGGCTGCTCCTCGAGAGTGACGGTCCAGCGCGAGCCGTCGTGGTAGCCGACCTCGACGACACCAGGGTCGGTCAGGGTCTCGGCCAGGATCGCCTCGGCCACCCTCGCCGCCTCCGCCCCCGGGTCGAAGTCCACGACCTTGGCCAGCGTCTCGGTCTGCTCGCGCTTGTACGACTTGGTGAAGCCGGCCACCGATCCTCCGAGTGGAGCGGTCGCGCCCTCCGGGGTCTGACCGTGGAGACCCCCCATGCGCGTGGCCGAGACGAGGAAGGAGCCGGGGCCGGACACGCTCTCGTAGAGAACCTGCATCGTGGCGTGGAGGTTCTTCACCCGTCGCCGGTTCGCCTCCCGGAAGGTGGCGAGGTCCATCTCCGCGAGCTCCGGCTCGACGTCGAGGGCCGGGAGCCAGAACACCCCCTGGATGGGGCCCTCCTCGAGCCAGGCCTCGAGCTGCTGGCGGAGGTCGTCGGTGGGCGAGGCACCCTCGAGCTTGAGAGCCTTCACGCCCTTCCGACCGAGGGTCGTGCCCAGGGTCTTGCCGACGCCGCCGGCGTCGTTGACCAGGACGACGCGGGTTCCCTTCGCGAGCTTGACCCCGGTGGACTTGCAGAGCTCGAGGGGCGGGCGGAGGGAGGGGACGGGGACGCGGCGGGGCATCTTGTCCGCGTCGGCGAGGGTATAGGTGGGAACGGTGGGGGTGGGGGCGGCGGCGGGGGCAGGCGCTGTCCCAGGGACGGATGGTGGGGGGGCTGCCGCGGGAGCCGGCGGGGCCGGGGCTGGAGAGGGGGATGGCGCCGGGGGAGGCGTTGCGGCCGGAACGTTGTCCGAAGCCGCCGTTCCGGCCGCGGGCACAAGGTCAGGACGGAGATCGTAGACGAATTGCACCACGTGCTGGAGGGTCGGGAAGTCGCGGAGGGCCATGTTCTCCTGGCGCTCGATCCCGTACTCCTCCCGCACCGCGGCGAAGGTCTCGGCCTGCTTCACGGTGTCCACACCGAGGTCGGCCTCGAGGTCGAGGTCCATCTCCAGCATGTCGGGAGGGTAGCCGGTCTTGTCGGAGACAATCTCCAGCACCTTCTGCACCACGGGATCCTTGGAGCTCGGTGCAGAAGGTGCTGCCAAGGGCGCGCCGGCAAGCGTCGTGAGCGCCACCGGCGCTGCCTCCGGGGCGGCCGTTGCGTTCGGAGCGGGCCCTTCGGATGGCGCTCCGGGCGCGTCCGAGGGCTTCAAGTCCGCCCGGAAGTCATAGACAAACTGCACCACGTGCTGAAGCGTCGGGAAGTCGCGGAGGGCCACGTTCTCCTGGCGCTCGATACCGTACTCTTCCCGCACCGCGGCGAAGGTCTCGGCCTGCTTCACGGTGTCGACACCGAGGTCGGCCTCGAGGTCGAGGTCCATCTCCAGCATGTCGGGCGGGTAGCCGGTCTTCTCGGAGACAATCTCCAGCACCTTCTGCACCACGGAATCCTTGGAGCTCGGTGCAGAAGGTGCGGCCTGAGGCGCGCCGGCAGGCGTCGTGGGCGCCAAGGGCGCTGCCGCCGGGGCGGCCGGTGCGCTCGGAGCGGGCGCTTCGGATGGTGCCCCGGGCGCGTCCGAGGGCTTCAAGTCCTTCCGGAAGTCATACACAAACTGAACCACGTGCTGGAGGGTCGGGAAGTCGCGGAGGGCCATGTTCTCCTGGCGCTCGATCCCGTACTCCTCCCGCACCGCGGCGAAGGTCTCGGCCTGCTTCACGGTGTCCACACCGAGGTC
>JAJDNS010000013.1 GCA_022340585.1 Acidobacteriota bacterium | reverse complement strand
GCTCCTTCGCCGTCTGCGCCGCCGCTCGCGACAGCTCTCCCAGCAGCTCCCGGTGGTAGGAAGCTCGAGCTCCCCTCACCGGGCGAGGACTTCGAGTACTACGTGGAGGCGGAGGTGGCCTTCGACAGGCTCCGTGTGCCTGCTCCAGGCCCCGCGTTGCCCCGGACCGTGGTCATTCGCCGGTAGGGCGCCTGCTACCCTGCCCTCGGCTCAGGCGAATGGGTCGCGGACGTCGAGGAAGTCGAACCTCTTGAAAGTCGCCGTCGCGGGTGTAGAAGGTTCCGACCCCGTGCTGACGCAGGAGGGCGGCGAGGTGTTTGAGCATCAGGTGTCAAGTCCGTGTGTGGGCGGTGCGATGCCGGCCCACGACCGCCGCCTCGTACCGATCAAAACTGCAGGCCCTCGAGAAGGTAGATGTCGGTCAGGGCGCGTCCGTAGGCGTACACGTAGCCCTCGCCGTCGGGGGTCAGGTGATGTGCCCAGGTGCCGTAGACCCCGGCCGGGTCCGCGGGCTTGAGAATCTTCCACGGCGTCCTCCGCCCCGTCGCCAGTTCGAGGCGCTCGATGCGCGCAGGGATGCTGCCCTCCTTCACGAAGAGAGAGCGTCCGTCGCCGCTCACTCGCACGACTTGCAGATTTGGTGAGAAGGTCTGCAGGTCGGCCGGCAGCCGTGCCGGCACCGGCTGGCCCTCGCCTCCGGCGATGGGATGGAAGGCCAGGGAGCCGTCCTGGGCCAGGGCCAGGACCTGCTCGTCCCGCACCAGGCCCCGGATGGCGCGCGTATTCTCCGGCGTCACCGCCCTGGACCGTCCCGTCGACCGCTCGAAGAGGAACGCGCGCGGTGGGCGCCCTGGCTCCGCGCCGTTGAAGCCCACCCGGTTTCCGTCCACATGCCACAAGCCAACTGAGGGCTTCAGCGGACGAGTGTCGATCCGGAAGGCCTCTCCTACGCTTGTGGGCACGAGGGTCAGCTGCGAGAAATCGGACGGGTCGGCCGCGAGTACGGCCCAGCCGGCGTCACCCGACAGCCCCACGCCCCAGCCCTCTCCGAGGCGCATCCGGGCCTCGTCGGTCAAAGATCCGAAGTGGACGGCCCCGCTCGACGCATTCCAAAGCAGGATGCGCGTCCCGTCGTCCGAGAGCCCCTGCGGAACGCCTTGGACACCCGTGATCTCCCGCTCTTCCGGGTCGCCAGGGGCCCGGCCGCGAACGCCGACGCGCTCGAATCCGTGGTGGAGAAGGACCCGGCCGTCCCGGGCGACGTCCTCCACCACGATCGACCCGGGCGCGACGTAGAGCTCGGTCACCGTGCCGTCGAGGGCCACGCGTCGGAGCGTCCGAGCCAGCATGGTGGGATTCTGGAGGGTGACGAGCAACGAGTCTCCGCGCGGTGACCAGGCGATTCCCCAGAGATCGCTGCCCGACTTCTCGGGTCCGAGGTCGATTCGCGTCGCTTTCCCCCCGCGGTCGACGAGCACGAGAGCCCGGCCGGATCTCATTGCGACACGATCGCCGCGAGGCGACACCCGGACGAACTGGATGTCTGGCGCCTCGTGGAGGACGTTGCCGACGGGATATTCGAGCTGCGACTGGCCTTCCTTCGTCCGCACGACCGCAAGCTCTTGCCCATCGGGAGACCAGTCGGCCTCCGCCACGTCCTCGAGGAGGGGGCGGGCCGCTCCCCCCGAGAGAGGCACGCGCGCGAGAGTGCCGACCGGGCTGATGCCGGACTCCTCGGGCGGCGTGAGGAGAATGGCGAGCTCACCCTTGGACGACACGCTCAGGAGGCGGGCCGGCGGCAGGCCGAGCGACAGGCTCTCCGCCTGGTCGAGGCGCCGCGAGAAGATCTCCGGTGGCTTGCCGTCCCAGTACGCCGTGAACACGATGGTCTGGCCATCGGCGGTGAAGCGTGCCGGCTCGGTGATCCCACGGCCGAACGTGAGCTGGAGGAGGCGCGGGGGCTGGGACGGCTCCGTCCAGAAGCGATGCGACACCCAGGCCCCGGCGGCGGCCGCGAGCAGGGCCACCGCGGTCGTGATCGCCCAGGGGCGCCACTTTCGGCGCGGGGTCACCGGGGTCTCCGCCTCGCCGCTGCGACTGGAACCCGACTCCGCCTCCAGCGCGAAGGCGACGTCGCGGGCGGACTGGAAGCGCTCCTCGGGGTCCTTCTCGAGGCAGCGCCTCACGAGACGTTCGAGGCTCGGCGGGACCCCGCGCCCCGGGCGTGACATCTCCTCCGGGTCCTTCGTCAGGATGGCCGTGAGCGTGTCCGCCGTCGTCTCGCCCTGGAACGCGCGCTGTCCCGTCAGCATCTCGTAGAGCACCGCCCCGAGGGCGAAGATGTCCGACCTCGCATCGACATCCTTCCCCCGCACCTGCTCGGGGGCCATGTAGCCCACCGTGCCCACGATGCGACCCTCGGCTGTCTTCGTCGGGACCTCCGAGCCCTCCGCGCCCTGAAGCAGTGCGTGGGTGAGCTTGGCGAGACCGAAGTCGAGAATCTTCACGCGCCCGTCCTTCGTCACGAAGACGTTGGCGGGCTTGAGGTCGCGGTGGACGATCTCGCGGGCGTGGGCGGCGGCGAGGCCGTGGGCGATCTGCTGTCCGTAGTCGACCGTCTTGCGGGCGGGGAGCGGACCGCCGTGGAGGACCTCGCGGAGGGAGCGCCCTTCGAGGAGCTCGGTGACGAGGTAGGGGGCGCCCTCGTGGGAGCCGACGTCGTAGACGGTCAGGACATTGGGGTGATTGAGGGAGCCGGCGAGGCGGGCCTCCTGCTCGAAGCGGTGGAGGCAGTCGCGGTCGTGGCTCGGCGCGGCGGGGAGGACCTTGACCGCGACGTCGCGCCCGAGGCGGGTGTCGCGGGCGCGGTAGACCTCACCCATCCCCCCGGCGCCCACCGCGCCGAGGATCTCGTAAGGCCCCAGCCGGGTTCCGGGCGAGAGGGGCATGGGCCTCCGACCTCGGCACGCATTGTGGGCGCAGGAGGGTGCGGGTGTCCAGGTTCCGCGGCGACGGTCCTGCTACTCGTCGGCCAAGCGGGTCTCGATCTCACGGATGCGGTCGTCCAGGTCGGAGACCTTCGAGCGCAGACGGCTCAAGTCGGCTTTCAGGCGGGCGCGGTCCGCCGACTCGTCCTCGAGACGCTCCTCGATCCGCTTGAGGGCCGACACGATCATCTGATACTCGGTCTCGAGGCGCTCGAGCCTCACCTCGAGGGCGTCGAATCGGCCGTTCATCTCCGTCCCGACAGCATCGAAGCGCCGGTCCATCTCGGCCGTGAGCCGTTCGACGAGGTTTTCCTCGAGCTTCCGGAGCGCGTCGAGGATCGGGTCTGTCGAAGCCATCGGATCATCTCCCTTCCCGCCGCCGCGGGAGAGGGTGCGGCTGGCCTGAGTCTACACGAGGGTCCGCCTGCCGGGGTCCGTGGATTCATAGGACATTCAATTCGCGTGCGCGACCCTGCGCGGTGTGGCGGGGGCGTTGGGAGCCTGATCGGCGACCGATTGAGGGTGGTGGCGACCCTGGAACCGGTCGAATGCCGCGACGACAGGGCTTGTGGGTCGTCTGAGCAGCCCCTTGCCGACACCTCTCCCCTCGCTCCGCGCTCCATGCCGCTGGGGAGCCGCTCTCAGGCGATGGGGGCCGCGGTGGTCTGGAGGAGTGGAGGAGGGCGAGAGACCCTGTCGCGTTTGCGGATGTGGTCGAGGATGCGCGTGATGACCTTTGGCTCGGTGATGAAACTGACGCCTGAGCCTGAGGGCCAGCAGGGGGACGCCGTCCGGCGTCTCCACGGCCTGTCGTCCCCAGGTGTCCGTATCCGTCATGG
>JAJDNS010000008.1 GCA_022340585.1 Acidobacteriota bacterium | reverse complement strand
GACCGCTGGTAGCTGAGGCCGAGGTTCGACAGGTCCTGGTAGGAGCTCCCGAGCCAGGGGCTGTACTCTCCGGCATTCGTCCGGATCGTCCAGTCCTCGTTCTCCTGGACCCCGCCGATGTAGAGCTTCAGGGGCTGCCAGGGGCGGAGGCCGGCTTCGAGCTGCTCGGGAAAGGCCTCGGGGTCCCCGGCCGCCTCGAAGGCCTCCTGCGAGACGAGGCCCACGGCCTGGTGGTGGCCGTGGCCGTCGCGCTCGCTACCCTGGAAGCGCGAGACCACGACCAGCGGGCGGGACATGCGGATCACCCGCACCAGGTCGCGGAGCACGGCCTCGCGACCCCACTTGCCCAGGGCCTCGTCGAGGCGCTTCGAGTAGCCGTAGTCGGTGAGGGTGGCGAAGTACAGCTCGTCGAGGCCGTAGTGGTCAGCAGCGAGGAGCAGCTCCTCGGTTCGGACGAGACCCAGGGCGTCGAAGAGCTCCGAGCCGATGGCGTTGTCTCCCGACTCGCCCCGCGTGAGGGACACGAGAGCCACCCGGGCGCCCTCACCTCGGCTCAGCCGGGTGAGGACGCCGCCGTGCTCGTCGTCGGGATGGGCGGTGGTGTGGAGGACGGAGGCCGTGGTCCTCAGCTTGAGCAGCTTCTGCCAGGTGCCGCTCGCGCCGCGGTCCACGGGCAGCGCCTCGCCTCCCCCCGCCATCGTGGTCGCCACGAGACCGACGGCAGTCAGAAGGCCAATCGTTCGGAATCGGGTGCTCACGTCGTCCTCCCCAGCCAACGACACAGTCGTCGTGAAGTGTCAGCGTCCTTGGCAAGAATAGCAGCCGGCTGAGGGCGGTTGGCCCTCCTCGTGAGATCATCGGGCCGGCCGTGCCGCCCGAGGGCGTGGCGCGCCCGAAGCTCCCACGTACTGCGGGTCGTTCGGACGGTGACCGAACGGGAAGAGGAGGTGCTCGATGTTGACGAGGCTCGCCGGAGCTCTGGGACTGGCGGCTCTGCTCCTGGGCTGCTCGCCCCCCGCCGAGACCCCGGCCCCTGAGGCCGCCCCGGAATCCGTCTTCTTCCTCGTTCGCCACGCCGAGAAGGCCGACCAGAGCGAGGACCCCCCGCTCACCGAGGCCGGCCAGTCTCGGGCGAAGACCCTCGCCGAGATGCTGCGGGATGCCGGGGTCGAGCGGATCTACAGCTCGGACTTCGAGCGCACCCGGGACACGGCGGCACCCCTCGCGAACGAGCTGGGCCTCGAGGTGACTCTGTACGACCCCAACCAGCTTCCCGATCTGGCGGCCGCCCTGGTCTCGTCTCCCGGCCGATACCTCGTGGTCGGGCACAGCAACACGACCCCCGAGCTGGCCGGGCTGCTGGGCGGGGACCCGGGAACACCGATCTCCGAGGACGAGTACGACCGGCTGTATGTGCTGGTTCACCGGCCCGGCTCGGAAACCACCACGCTGCTCTTGAGGTTCGAGCCCCGCTGAGGCGCTAGAGGGGGAAGCCCATCCCCACGTTGACGGGGCCCACGTCGAAGCCGGCCCCCACCGAGACGCCTCCCGCGCCGACACCGACGGAGAAGGGCCCGGGCAGGTTGACGCCGACGTAGGGGCTGACGCCACAGGCCCCGGTGACGGTGGCCAGGGCGGTCAGCGCCAGGATCATCAGGTAGCGACGCGTCCGTGTCATTTCGATCCCCCCTGTCGAGCCGGCCACTTCTGGACCGCGAAGACCGCGCCGGTCGGGTCGGCCAGCATCGCCACCGTTCCCCCGCGAAGCTCCGGCGAGGGTGGCAGAAGAACCGTGCCGCCGAGGCTCCGGGCCTTCTCCACGATCGCGGTGGTGTCGGCCACCCGGACGTAGGGAAGCCAGTTCGGTCGCACCTTCGGGTATCGGTTCGTGAGGACCCCGGCGCGAGGCGCGCCCGCGGCCCGAAGCAGGCCGTAGTCGTGGCCCCCCGACTCCATCGTCTCGTGCTCGTACCCCACCAGCCCCGTGTAGAAGTCGACGGCGGCCGCCGCGTCCTTTGCCCAGAGCTCGGTCCAGAGCCACTCGCCGTCGTTCGCCTCGACGTCAGCGGGGTCCCCCCCGAAGGTGCGCAGGAGGACGACCGCCGCTCCCTGCGGGTCGGCCACCACCGCGAGGCGACCCCGGCCGGGCACGTCCACCGGCTCGACGCTGGTCTGCCCGCCATTCGCCTCGTTCGTCGCCACCGCGGCGTCCACGTCGGCGACGGAAAGCACGCTCAGCCACTGGTCTCGTCCCGCTTGTCCCGCCCCGAGGCGGGCGATCCCGGCCACGGGACGGCCGCCTCGGCGGGCCACGGTGTAGGCCGCCCCCGGATCGGCCTCGTCGAAGGTCCAGCCGAGGACGCCGGCGTAGAACGTGCGCGCGGCGGCGGGGTCGTGAGTGACGAGGTCGTGCCACACGAACTTGCCCACGTGGTGCGCCCCGGTGGGGGCGTCGACCACCGGGCCGAGACGGGCCTGTTGGGCGCAGGCGGTGAGGGCCAGGATGCCGAGCGCGGCCCCCACGGACCTCAACGAGCGAAATCGGGTCATCTTCTTCTCCCCGTCGGCCGACGCCGGTCGGCCTTGCCGGGCAGGATGCTATCCGATATCCCTTCGGAGGGTACTGTCACAAATGACAGTCGCGAGCCGTCCGGGCTTGCGGCGACATCGAACCTCTCTGGTCACGCCAGCAGGCCCGCGCGGCGATTCCGTCGCCGCCAGTAGCGGCGCACGTGCCCCGGGCGGCGGTCCGCAACCTGTACGACCCGGGCGCGGGCCGTCCACGCGTCGAGCCGGCGGTCACCCTCGGCAAACGCCTCGGTGGAGGGGGGCGGGTCCTTCAACCAGACGGCCTCCAGCGCATCCCGTTCGCCGACGAACTGCTCGCCCATCGCCCGGGGTGCGCGCAGCACGCGGCGGTGCAGGCGCTCATGGCGCCACCAGAGGCTGGCGCCGTCGTCCCGATCGCTCGGCGCCGACCCGAGGTCGACGGGGGTGTCGACGGACACGGGCTTGAACAGGCCAGTGCAGGGGGCCGCGGTGCCGGTCACCCAGTGGGAGCCCCCGCCGGGTCCGAGGGTCGCGACCCACGAGGCCGTCGTCTGGGACGCCGCGAGCACGCCCCCGGCGTGCATGCAGGGAGCACCCATGGCCCCGGTCAGCCACGAGTAGACGGGCGCCGCGTGCCCCTCGCCGTGATCGCGCAGGACCCGAATGAGGTGGCCCGGTCCCCGGGCCGCGGCGGCCAGGGACTCGACACGGGCGCGGCGTGTCCGGCAGCGGGACACCCGGTTACGCAGGGCATCCCCGTGGTGAGTGAAGCCCGGGATCGTGAGGCCGTTGGAGATCGCGCGGACGCCCTCGACCCGCTCGACGGCGTGGAGCGTTCCCGCGGTCTCCAGGACATACGCCTCGCCCGGGTCGGCGACCAGGAAGCTGTTGTGGTAGGTGAAGCGACGGTTCTCGTGACCGCACCCGCCACCCTGGCCGTGGCGCTCGAGGAGCTCGCGGATGACGTCGACCGCGCTTCGGGCCGAGGACGCGCGCTCGAGAGCCAGCCTGACCAGGTCCATTCCCGTCAGTCCCACACCCTCGTACGGCTCACGGGTGAAGACGGCCTCGTTCCCGATCGTCACACCGTCCTCGTTGGTGCCCATCTCGGCCCCCCACATCCAGAACGGGCGACTCAGCAGGCAGGCCCGGGTCCGCCTGACCTGGGGCACCTCGATCCATGTGCACTGGACGCGGGCGCCGGGGGGGTGCTCCCGTCCCGGGTGCCACTCGAGGATCTGGGCCTCGTTGGGATCGCGGTCGGAGTTCTTGGCGAAGAGGACACCCTCCGGTCGCACCACCACCACGGTGTCACACATGGCGTTGCACCGGCCCGGGAAGCAGGAACGGGTAGGGGCGCCGACGGACGTGCCGCTGCCAGGCCCGGTCGAGATGGCGAAGCCGCTGCAGCAGGCGCCAGGTCCGCGCGTCCCCGGCGTAGTGGCGACGGACCTCGCCGACGCTGACCGGCTCGTCCAGGCGCCGGGCGGCGACCGGCACATACTCGGGCAGACGTTCCCCGAGGCCCTCCTTGATGAGGTTGCCGAGCACGTCCAGGACCACGCCGCGGCGAGAGTAGTAGAGGTCGAGGATGCCACGGAGCATGAGGCGCTTCACGAAACCCCGAAGGGCCCAGGGCAGGCTGGCCAGGAAGATGTCCACGTCGAGGCGCTCGCGTCCCTCGTCGTCCCGGAGGAACGGCGTCGAGACGTCGAGATAGAGGAGGTCCTCGTCCACCCGCGCCCAGTTCGACAGCTGCGCGTCGAACCCCCGGGTGGGGCCGACGTAGGCCAGGGCGAGATCCAGGACCGTCTCGATCGTGTGCGTGCCGGGCTCGCGCGCCAGACGGGTGGGGGCGAGGGCGCTCCGGTCCACGAGGGGCTGCACGCAGTAGGCGATCAGACCGGAGCCGGAGTCCCCCACACGGTGCAGCTCGGTGGCCAGGACCGGGATGTCATGGACCTCGAAGGCCTCGAGCTGAGCCTCGAAGCAGGAGCGATAGGCCTCGAAGGAACCGAGGGAAGGAAACGGCGGGAGGCGCTTGCAGGCCACGCCGCCCCCGTCGTCGAAGCGGAGCGCGAGGACGCACGAGATCTCGCCGTAGCCCAGGACCTCGGGGCCTGGCTCGTCGGGAGACGCCAGGGCCCGGGTCACCCTCCGCTCCAGGGACTCGAGGGCGTCCCTCTCGAGGGTGGGGACGCTTCCCTTCACTCGAAGGCCCGGCGCACCCGGCCGACCAGGTCCTCCACCTGGGCGTCGGTCAGGACCAGGGGAGGAAGAAACTGCAGGACCGAGGGGTCGTTGTTGGCGAAGGCGCAGAGCACGCCCTGCTCGTAGACCATCCGCGCCGCCGTCATCCCGCCGTCGGGGCGGTCGAAGCGGAAGCCCATCATGAGCCCCCGCCGCCGCAGCTCGAACGGGAGTCCGGTGAAGGCCGACGCCAGGAACTCTGAAACGGCGTTGATCCGCTCGAGAACGCCCGGCGCCTCGGTCACGTCGAGAGTGGCGAGGGCCGCCGCGCAGCCCAGCTCGGAGCCGCCGTAGGTGGACACGTGGACGAAGGGACGGGTATCGAAGAAGGCGAACAGCTCGGGCGTCACGAGCGTTGCGGCCATGGGGTAGAGCCCCCCGCTCAGCCCCTTGCCGGTCACCACCATGTCCGGCACGACGTCTTCGTGCTCGTGGGCCCACATCCGGCCGGTCCTGCCCAACCCGGTCTGCACCTCGTCCAGGACCAGCAACGCGCCGCGCGCTGCGCACACCCGCGCCACTCCCTCGAGGTAGCCAGGGGGTGGGATGGCGATCCCGAGAGTGGCGGGGATCGGCTCCAGCACGACCGCGGCGGTGGTGTCGTCCACCACGGCGTCCAGGGCCGCGGCATCGCCGAAGGGCACCTGCTCGAAGCCGCTCAGGTTGGGACCGAAGGGATCTCGGTACTGTGGATCGCCGGCGGCCAGGGCGAGGCCGGTGTGGCCGTGGTAGCCCCCCTGGGCGGAGACGATCTTCAGCCGGCCCGTCGAGCCCCGGGCCAGCTTGATGGCGAGGTCGATGGCCTCGCTCCCACACGCCGCGAACACCGCGCCCGCGAGCTGTCCGCCGGTCGAGGCGGCGAGGCGCGCGGCCAGGGCCGCGCGGTGACCCGAGACCAGGTGATGATTCCCCATGTCGAGGTGCTCGAGGGCCTCTCGGAGGGCGGCGACGACGCCCGGGTGGCGATGGCCGAGGTTGAAGACGCCGCCATTGCAGTGGCAGTCGATGAAGCTCCGGCCGGAGAAGGCGTCCCGGTAGAACGGCCCCTCCCGCTCGCCGGCCACCAGGTCGAGGCCGGCCTTCTCGAAGAACGCCACCTTCCCCCGCGACACGTGCCGGGCGAAGGCCTCGAACGTCGACTCGCGATCCGGGAAGGGTGGCTCCATGGGATCTGCTCCTCCTCGCGCTTCTCCCCACTTCGGGGAATGGGCTCACTTCGGTGTGGGTCTCAACCACACGAAGTCGACGCCGATCGCTCCCGGGCCCTCGCTTCGAAGCGTCAGGGCGTGGGCTCCGCTCGTGAGCGGCACCGCCTGCGACTTGAAGTTCCGCGACAGCGTCCGATAGGGGACGGCAAGCTCCACCGGGCCCGGGCTCCCGTTGAGGTCGAGAGGGGTGCCGTCGACGAAGGCCGAGAAGCTCCCGGCGCCGGGACGTCGGGCGGCGGTGACGGCGAGGTTGTACTGCCCTTCCTCCGCGACCGGCACCGTGAAGACGAGCTCATCGCCAATCTGGTCCGGGTGCCAGACGAGCAGGCGCCCTCCCGCCCACAGGGCGCCCTCGACGAAGCTCATCGCCGGCTCGCCCTCCACGATCTCCTCGGCCTGGAGGAAGACCGTCGCGTCCGTGTACTTCCTGCCCACCGGCATCCAGCTCTCCGGCAGGCGGGGGAGCTCCACATCCCGGCCGGTGATCGGCACGTGGTCGTCGACGATCGTGGGAGCACCGTAGAGGTAGGCGATGCGGGCGTAGGAGAAGCCCGGGACCGGCTCGTGGCTGAAGAGCTCCATGAAGAAGTCGAAGCGCTCCTGGAACGGGATCGCGTCGACGATCTGCCAGCGGTGGTTGGTGACGAACCCCCGGTTGGCGGGGCCGTCGTTTCGCGGCTGCCCGCAGAAGGCGTGGGAGAAGATCCGGCT
Source organism: Acidobacteriota bacterium (assembly GCA_022340585.1). Lineage (GTDB taxonomy): Bacteria > Acidobacteriota > Vicinamibacteria > Fen-336 > Fen-336 > JAJDNS01. Next base: position 15,129 of record JAJDNS010000008.1, on the reverse strand, counting down.
GGAGGACCAGGCGTAGTTGAAGTAGTCCTCGGAGCCGGTCCCGAACGTCGACGGCGACTCGTCGTCGTCCACGAAGATCTTCTCGTCACCCTCGCCCCACCAGTTGCCCCACGACGACGGCACCGACGTGGGGTTCATGATCAGGGCCGCCGCCCCCACGAAGACCCCCCGGCCCCGGGCGATCAGGTAGGGGACGTCCTGGGGGAGCGCCTCGGAGGCATCCATGTCGTGGTGCACGCGCCACCGGGCCCGGAAGTGCAGGGACCGGTCGTCGCTCCACGTGTAGTCCGCCGGCAGGGCCGATCCGGTGACGGTGATTCGCTGCGCGCCACGATTCTCGATGGTGATCCGGGCCGACTCCCGGAAGGGCATCCAGAGGCGGCAGATCATGGTGCCGTCGGCGCGGACGGTGAAGGGGACCGAGTCGAAGGGGTTGATCCCCGGCGCGGCCCCGAAGAAGTCGCCGAGAGGGGCCTGGACCTGGCCGCGAGGAGACTCGTCGAAGACGATGTGCAGCAGACCCTGGCGGAGCGCCGCGTCGACGTCCTGAGCCTGCACCCTCAGCGTCAGGCGCTCGATGGCGGCCGGTCCCTCGAGGGCCAGGACGTCCTCCCTTCCCCCGGCCGGGACGGTGGACGTGATCGCCACCGGCTCCCGGGACGATCCCCAGGTCCACTCCTCGTCGGGATGGGCCAGGACCCGGGCGACTGCCGTGATGTCGGCCGCGTAGGTGTCCAGGTCGCCGGGGCGGAAGCTCGTCACGCGAGCCCCCGCCTCGTACTGCCGAACCTGAACCTGGTAGAAGTGGAGCGTGGCCAGGTCCCCCTCCCACTCCATGCGCAGCCTCCTGGCGAAGGGGACGGGGTAGTAGCCCGCCTCGGCCTGGCTGTAGGACCCCTCGAACGGGCCTGCGGCAGAAGGGGTCAGGGCCTCGTAGGTTCTCTGGAAGAAGGCCTGAGCCGGGCCGTCGTAGAGCGCCTCGCGAGATCCGTCCAGGAAGACCCGCAGGGTGCCCCCGATCCGAGCGGTCCACAGCCGCACCACCGCGCCCGGGCCCTCGACGTCGCAGATGAGGTACACGCCGATGCCGTCCTCGTCCGGCTCGCGGAGGACCTTCTCGAAGTTCGGGATGGGCTCACCCCCGAACCCGTCGGAGTTGGCGAACCAGCCGGGTCGGGACGGGAAGCGGCTCCGCCGATCGTAGGACGAGAACTGCACGGTCCGGTAGGAGGGCTCGGGGAACTCCGTCAGCCGGCGCAGGTCGACCATCTCCCGAACCAGCGAGCCAGTGGTGACGGGCTGCGCCTCAGTCGAACCCGGAGCGGGCATCGACAGGCCCAGGAGCAGGACGCAGAACGGTGCCAGGCTTCTGCCAAGGACACGACTACGGTGGCAGAATCGTTTCCTTGGCCAAGGAAGCCGGCCGCAGGCCGGTTCGGTCCTGCCAAGGACACGATCGGTCTTCGGGGTCACTCTCATCATGGCCTCCCGCCGTGGCGACGCAGCCCACTCTCCCAGCCGAACGCCGAAGTCGTGAACGCACACCCACGTCGTGCGCCGCACGCCCGGCACTCTACGACCGGGGCCTGCCCGAGGCAACCGAGGATGCGGAGCACGGTGGCGAAGGCGACACCGCCAGCCCCAGCGCGATAGTCTTGGCGAAAGCAGCTGGCCGCAGGCTGGCATCGGTCCTCGGAAGGCCACGCACTTGGCTCGCGACACCTCCGGCAGCACCGCCGTCGTCTGGTCGGTGGCGTTCACCAATTTCGCCATGCCCTTCATGGCATCGGGTGTGGGCGTGGCGCTGCCGGCGATCGGCCGCGAGATGGGCATGAGCGGCGCGGCGCTCGGCCTCTTCGAGACCCTCTACCTGGGCACCGCGACGGCCCTGCTCCTTCCGGCCGGTCGGGTCAGCGACGCTGGAGACAAGAACAGCCTCTTCACCCTGGGCCTGAGCGGCTTCACCGCGATCACGCTGACCCTGGCAGTGCTCCCGTCGGTGTCTCTCCTGCTGACGTTTCGCGTGCTCCAGGGCGCGTGCGCGGCGCTGGTGGCGGCCACCAACATGGCGATCCTGACCGAGAGCGTGCCGCGCGAGCGGCTGGGCCGGGCCATGGGCCTGAACGTGGGCGCTGTGTACGCGGGCCTGGCCGCCGGGCCGTTCACGGCCGGCGCGATCACCACCGCCCTGGGCTGGCGCGCGGTCTTCGCCCTCGGTGGCCTGCTGTCGGTCGTCGCCGCCGGCATGTCCGCCGCCACCCTGCCACGACGCTGGGTCTGGCCGCGCCTCCGGTTCGACTGGCCGGGGGCGGTGACCAGCGGGGCGGGCCTGATGCTGCTGATCGTCGGCAGCGCCACCGTCGGCGATTCGTCGCTCGGCTGGTGGCTGGCGACGGGCGGCGTGACGCTGCTGGCGGCCTTCATCGGGATCGAGAGGTCGGCCTCGTCGCCCCTGCTCGCGTTGAGCGTTCTGGCGGGAAGGCCGGTGTTCCGGCGAGCCTTGACCGTGCAGTTCCTGACCTACGCCGGAGCCATGGGAACCTCGCTCCTGTTCAGCCTGTACGTGCAGGTGGTCCGGGGCTGGACGGCGCGGGAGGCGGGGTGGCTGCTGATGATTGCGCCGGTCCTGATGGCAACGCTGGCGCCGGCGGCGGGGCGCGCCGCCGACCGCAGGCGACCCCAGCTCCTCGCCGCACTCGGGGTGACCCTCATCTTCGCCGGCACGGTGGCCGCGTGGCTGGTGTCGATGACGTCCTCCATGGCCCTCATCGTCCTCTCCCTGATCGCTCACGGCCTGGGCTTTGCGACCTTCTCGTCCCCCAACATGACGGTGATCATGGGCAACGCCCCGCGCGACCGCACGGCCATGGCCTCGGCCCTCGCCGCCCAGATGCGGGGCCTGGGCATGGTCTGCGCTCTCATGCTCATCACCGGCTTCATGTCGGTGAATCTGGGGCCCGCCGGGGTGGCTGCCCCCCACGCCACCCGTGGCCTCGCCGCCACCATGTGGGGCGCCCTGGGGGTGATCAGCCTGCTTGCCCTGTGGGCTCTGATCTCTGCCTGGCGGGATGCGCCTGTGCCCCGCGAGGATTCGTAGCCGTCGCGCCGGTGTGCGAGAATCGGCCGTCTTTGCCCCGCGACCGACCAGGCGCGGTGATTCCCCGAGGCCGACACGATGAGCGCAGACCAGCCTCGAAGCCGCTTCCCGCCCACCTTCTGGGTCGCCAACGCCATGGAGCTCTTCGAGCGGGCCGCCTACTACGGCCTCAACTCCGTTCTCGCGGTCTACCTCACTCGTTCCGTCGGCGAGGGCGGCCTCGGCTTCCGCGAGCAGTCCGTCGGTTTCCTCCAGAGCATCGTCTACGCGGCGACCTACGTAGTGCCGATCGTCGGGGGCGCGCTGGCCGACCGCTACGGCTACCGCCGCATGCTCCTGGTGGCGTTCTCGTTCCTGTGCGCCGGGTACTTCGCCGCCGGGTACATGTCGAGCTACGCCCTGGTGTTCCTGGCTCTCCTGGTCATGGCCACCGGCTCGGGGCTCTTCAAGCCCATCATCACCGGCACCGTGGCCCGCACCACCGACGAGTCGAACTCGGCCCTGGGCTTCGGGATCTACTACTGGATGATCAACGTGGGGGCCTTCCTGGCCCCCCTGGTGGTGAGCGTCCTCAAGGGTTTCTCCTGGCAGTACGTCTTCGTCGCCTCGGCCCTCTACACAGGCCTCATGCTCCTGCCCGCGGCCTTCGTGTTCCGCGAGCCGCCGCGCCCCGAGAGCTCGAAGAGCCTCAGCGAGGTTGTCACGGGGGCCACCGAGGTCCTGGCCGACTCCCGTTTCATGCTCATGGTGGTCGTGTACTCCACCTTCTGGATCCTGTACTTCCAGACCTTCGGCTCGGTGCTGTGGTACCTGCGCGACTTCCTGGACGTGAGCCCGGTCAGCGGCTTCGTGAACGGGATCCTGGGAGGCCTCGGTCTCCCGTGGACCTTCGCCTTCGACATCGAGCACGTGACCGTGATCAACGCCGGGACCATCATCCTGTTTCAGATCCCGGTGAGCCGCATGCTCCAGGATCGAAAAGCCCTGCCCACCATGGTCACGGGCATGGGCCTGGGGGCGGCCGGCTTCCTGCTCCTCGCCTCGTCCATGAGCCCCTGGATCCTCATCCTCGGCGTCGCGGTCTTCTCCCTCGGAGAGATGACCGCCCACCCGAAGTACTACAGCTTCATCGGCCAGGTCGCCCCCGCCGACCGAAAGGCGGTGTACATGGGGTACGCGTTTCTCTACGGGGTCTTCGGCTCGCTCCTGGGCTCAAGCCTGGGGGCCTTCCTCTACGAGCAGATGATGAAGCCCGCCATCGGCACGCCGGCGGCGGGGGCGACGGCGCGGTCGTTCTGGCTCGTCTTCGCGGTCCTCGACCTGGTCGCGGCGGCGTGTCTCGTGCTCTTCGCTCGGGTGTTCGGGCCCGACACGGCCGACACGCGACGAAAGGCTCTGGCGGTGATGCGGGTCGTCTACACCGCGATCCTGTTCATCGGGGGAGGGTTCCTCTACTACGCCTTGGCGCAGGGCGAGGCCCAGCCGCGTATGGCGGTGCAGGCCCTCATCTTCATGGCGCTGGGCCTCGGGGGCCTGATGGTGGGTCGGGGCCGTGCCGATTCGACCGGGGAAGCCCCGGGGGAGTGAGAGCCATGCCGAAGCTCGTCGAAGCGCCCGTCCGCGTCGCCGCCGTGGGGACACCTCCCAAGACCATCGACGAGTTCGTCGGGGGCGTGAGCTCCGGCGACGGCAACGTGAGCATCGCCCGCATGCGCTCGCCCGCGGGCTGGAGCGAGCCGGGTCAGCGGCCGGAGTTCGACGAGTTCACGGTGGTGCTCCGAGGGGCACTGCGCGTGGAGCACGAGGATGGCACACTGGATGTCCGCGCGGGGCAGGCGGTGATCGTCCGCAAGGGCGAGTGGATCCGCTACAGCACGCCGGACCCCGAAGGGGCGGAGTACGTGGCGGTGTGCCTGCCGGCCTTCAGCCCCGACACCGTGCACCGGGACGAGTGATCGAAGGCCCGGGAAGCCCCGGGGAAGGAGCGACAGATGAGGAGAGCGATCGACCGTCGGTCCTTCCTGGCGGCCAGCGCCGTGCTGCCTCTCGCGACCGCCGTGCGCCGCGTGGGCGCCGGGGAAGCGCGCCGCGCCGCCGGCTCGGCGATGGGCCCGAGGATCCGGCTGAGCTGCAACTTCTACACCTTCAACGAGCCCCTGCAGGCCGGGACGATGACCCTCGAGGAGGCCATCGACTTCTGCGCGGAGCTGGGGTTCGACGGCGTCGACCTGACCGGGTACTACTTCCCCGGGTACCCGGAAGCCCCGCCGGAGACCTATGTCCACGAGACCAAGAGGCGGGTGTCCCGCCTCGGCCTCGAGGTGAGCGGGACCGGGGTTCGCAACGACTTCACCGTCGCCGACCCGGAGAAGCGAGCGGCGGACGTCGCGCTGGTGAAGAGGTGGGTGGGCGTGGCCGCGCAGCTGGACGCCCCCATGCTCCGGGTCTTCGCCGGCCCCGGCGTCCCCGAGGGCCACACCCGCGAGGAGACCGAGCGCCAGGTCGTCGGGCATCTTCAGGAATGCGTGGCGTACGCGGAGCGGCACGGCGTCATGATCGTCCTGCAGAACCACGACGACTTGCTCAAGACCGCGGCCGAGGTGCTGGCGATCCGCGAGCGGGTGCCCTCGAAGTGGTTCGGGCTGAACGTGGACGTGGGCAGCGTGCGCACCGGCGATCCCTACGAGGAGATCGCGCGGCTGGCGCCCTACGCCTTCACCTGGCAGATCAAGGAGAGCGTCTACCGGCGAGGCGTCGAGGAGAAGGCCGACCTGCGACGGGTCTTCGGCATCCTGCGCGAAGCCGGCTACCGGGGCTACGCTCCCCTCGAGATCCTCGGCCCGGGGGACCCGCGCTCGCGGATCCAACGCTTCTTCGACGAGGCGAGGGAGGCCCTGGGCTGAGGCTGCGTCCCGGTCGTCGGCGGGCCCTCGGTCGAGCTCTTCTCGTTGCTTCGCTCTCCGATCGGCGTACGATGAGAAGGTGAGGCTGGTCAGACCGACGCACGGGGGGCAGTGAGCCCATCAATGCCTTCCTGGCTGCTTGTTGTCGCCGACGAGATCGCCGACATCACCATCGTCACGGTGGCCCTCTTCCTGCTGCTGCGCGCCCTGCGAGGGGCGCGCGGGCGCCTCGCCTTCGTCGGTGTGCTCGTCATCGGCCTCGTCGATCTCGCCGCCCGGCTGCTGGACCTCCCCCTCACCGCCTTGTTCTTCCGCGGGCTGTTCCTCGCGTCCCTCGTGGTGGTTCTCCTCGCGTTCCAGGAGGATCTGAAGCGCTTCTTCGAAAGGGTCGCGGTGTGGGGCCTGGGGCGTCAAAGCGGCCCTCCGGGAGACTCGGCCGTCGAGTCCGTCGTCCGCGCGAGCTTTGCCCTCGCCAACGCCCGGCACGGCGCCCTGATCGTCCTGCCGGGACGCGACCCGCTCGACCGCCACCTGGAGGGAGGAGTCCCCCTCGACGGGACGGTTTCCGATGTCCTTCTCCTGAGTCTCTTCGATCCTCACTCCCCCGGGCACGACGGCGCCATCGTCATCGACGGTGAGCGGGTCCGTCACTTCGGTGTGCACCTGCCGCTTTCGGCCAACTTCGCGGAGCTGAGCTCTGCGGGCACGCGACACGCGGCCGCCCTCGGTCTCGCCGAGCGCAGCGACGCGCTCGTGATCGTCGTCTCGGAGGAGCGGGGCCGGGTGAGCATCGCCGAGGGTGGGGCACTCGATGTGGTCCCCGATCCCGACGCGCTCCGCGCTCGCCTGAGTCGCTTCGCCGGGGCCACGCGCGCGGGACCGGCCGAGACGCGGCGACCCCTGAGCCGGTGGGCACGGCGCGCCGGGGAATGGGGCGTGGCCCTCGCTCTGGCCCTCACTCTCTGGACGCTCGTGGTTCTGGGCTCGGCGGTGGGCGAGATATCGGTGCACGTCCCCGTGCAGGTGGCCAATCTCCCGGCGGACTACGTGCTGCACTCGATCGACCCGGGGGAGGTGGAGGTCCGCCTTTCCGGCGCGCGGCGGCGCCTGTTTCTCCTCGAGACGGCCGAGGTGACGGTCAGCGTCGACGCGCTCCTGGCCCAGCTCGGGCGGCGCTCGTTCAGGGTGACCCCTCGGGACGTCCACGCGCCCCCGGGGGTCACCGTCGTAGCCGTCGAGCCCGCCGAGGTCGAGCTCGACGTGGAGGCCCCCCCGTCAGCCGCCCCGGGGCCTGCCGGCAGCCCCTGACTACCGGCTGTCCCGTCTCGGGCCGCTGACGAACCTCCTCACCGGCGGCCAGGGGGCGCCGCGGAGTGGCCGCGCTCCTCGGCTCCGCCCGGGTCCTCGGCCAGCGAGCTCCCGCGCGGCAGCCAGAGCCTGACCGCCGGGTGCATCGTGTAGAGGCGCAGCTGCTTCCCGTCGTCGACCAGGATCCCGCTCGAGGCGTCGCCGCGGATCACCGGGTTCCCGGGGTACTTCTCCCAGTGCACGAGGTCATCCGACGCGGCGAGGCAGGTGGTCCAGGGGCCCTTCCACTCCGGGTCGGCGTTGGCGTGGTAGACGCCGTAGTAGCGACCCTGGTAGCGCACGACCTGGTTCAGGGCCACCGCGTGGCGGTCGTAGGCGTCCGGTCCGAGCCCGATCACCGGGGTGTCCTCGACGTTCGTCCACACCCGTCGGTCCGTCGACGTCGCGAGCCAGATCCCCTTGTCGCCGCGCTCGTAGAAGAGGTTCCAGGTCCCGTCCTCGAGCCAGACCGTCGGGGTCCCGTACGGTCCGGGGGAGAGCGGCTCTCCCGACCGCGTCCGGATGTCGAGGCTCCCCTGCTCCTCCCAGCGAAGTCCGTCCGGGCTCGTGAGCAGGTGCGCGACGTCGTGCCATCCCTCGGCAAACATGAAGTAGACGCCCTCGTGCTTCAGGACGTGGACATCCTCCGTCCACGTTCCATCGAACACGGGGTTGCCCGGGTGCCGCGTCCACACGAGCCCGTCCGGGGAGGTGGCGTAGCCCAGGAACATCGCCTTCGCTCGCTCGGTGTTGTACCCGGTGTACCAGAGCCTCCAGGCGTCTCCCTCGCGGAGAACGAACCCGCGCTCGCGTATCTCGCGGTCCCACGTGTCGCCGCCGGTCCCCGCGAAGAGCGGGTCCTCGCCGTAGGGCACCCAGTCCACGAGCTCCGGAGGAAACCGGTTCCCGGGACGGTCCGCGGGCTCGGACCGCGCCCCGGTGCCGGCCGTGGCCGCGACCACCAGCACCAGCGGGAGGACGACGCGGGGTAGTGACGAGCTATCGTATCGGATCACGGGTCAACCATACCCGATGTTCGACTCTTCGCGCCCCGGGGAACGGATCTCCCGGGTCGCGCGGTGGCTAGAGGGAGACCGCGGCCGCCGACCACTCCCCCGACTGCTCGTCCGAGTGGAAGAGGTGGTTGACGTCCACGATGAGGGTGTCCCCGGAGCGTCGCACCGCGAAGCGGTCCATGTTGCGGGTCGCGCGCCCCTTGATGAAGGTGCCGTCGGGCTGGTACTGGGATTCGTGTCGCGGGCACTGGAAGCGGCCATCCCGCCTTCGCCAGCGGAGCGCCGTGTTCTCGTGGGGGCACGCCAGGTTGAAGGCGTACACCTTCTCCTGGAAGCGCACCACGATCACCTGCTGCCCGCGGTCGATCGTGACGCCCTCCGTCGTCGGCATGGGATAGGCGAGCTCGCCCGGCCCGGCCTTGGCTCCCGATCCCTCGACGACCGGCACCGCGGCGGCGGTCCCCGGGCGGAGCGTCACCCCCGCCATCGCCGCCAGGAATGCCGTCGACATCTGCCCGAGCGCCTGCCGACGAGTCCGTGCCCCCGCGCACGCGCCGCACGCTGCCTCCGCCATCCCCCCTTCCCGCTCGCAGCTCATGCCGCCACCGTCAGCCAGACCCCGGCGAACAGGGTGCCCAGCCACAGGAGAAGGCTCGTCGCCGAGGTGACGCCGAGCCACAACCAGCCCTTCGGCCTCTGCTTCGTCACGACGCGCTCGGCGGCCACGAGGCCCAGTCCGTTGAGCAGGAGCAGCCCCACCAGGGCCATCTTCGACCAGAAGGGTGGCGAGACGAGGAACGTCTCGGTGTCCGACAGGGTCATGGCCAGGCCGGTCGTCACGATCACGGCCAGGGCCGGCACCACGACGCGGTGGGCGCCGTGGACCGCCGCCACCACCTCCGACCGGACGGACGGCCCGGAGCGAACGGCCCGGAGGACCTGGCGGTCGGCGGCGAGGGCGGTGCCGCCGCCCACGACGATGCTGGCCAGGTGCAGGTACCGCACGGCAACCGAGATGATCTGGTGGTTGCCGTAGACGTCGGACCAGGAGTCGATGGCGGACTGGACGACAGCGGGAATGCTCATGTTCAGTGGATCAGCATGATCAGGTAGGCCACGGTGGCGATGCCCATGGAGGTGAAGGCGATGGCCCGGTGAGTGGAGGCGCTGCCTCCGCTCTCCTGCTCGAACCCGAACTCGTTCTCGTGCTCCCTCTCGGGGGCCGTCATGCCCGTCGCCACGAAGCCGGCGTCGGCCACGAGCATCAGGATGCTGTGGAGTGTGCGCTTCGTGCTCTTGTGGGGGTCCCGCCGGGCCTCCATGAGGTTCCAGACCCCGGTCACCGTATTGACGCCGAAGAGGGCACCTGTCCCCACCGCCAGCGCGGTGTGGGCGGAGCGCAGGCTATCCGAGCCGTCTCCGTTGTAGAGCTTCTGGCCCACCACGAACTGGGCGGCGAAGAGCGGGAGGGTGGCGTAGCTCGCGTATTTGTGGACCTTGAGCCGCTTGTAGTAGCCGTCGCTGTACTCGAAGGCCATGGGTCGGCGCGTGGGCGTGGCCTGGGCACCGGAGGTCGCCCCGGCCTCCAGCGCCCACAGGCTGGCCGAGAGAGAGCCCGCCGGCGGCCGGGTGGAGGCCACGAGCGAAGGCGCGACCAGCTCCGCGCGATCTCCGAACGGGGGACGCACATGCAGGTCCGGCACCAGGCCCGCCGCTCCGAGATTCCCCGCCTCGAGGGCGAGTCCACCGGCCGGCTCCGGCCATCCGACAGCGGCTGGTGGCGTGGCGAAGGCCGCGGTCACCCCCGCGAGGGCGAGGATCAGAGAATAGAGGACAACCCGTCTCGTCATGTCGGCCTCCCGCCTCCCGAAGAAGGCTCCCAAGTCTCGATCCGGAAGGCTCAGGGCCGGATCGTCAGCACGTCACCCGCGAACTCCGTCGTGTACTGGCGGAGCGCGGTCGGGGCGGGCCCACCGACCACGTCTCCGCTGCTGTTGAACTCGGCGCCGTGACAGAGGCAGACGAAGGTCGACCCGGAGTGACCGGTGATGGCGCAGCCCTCGTGCGTGCAGACGTCGCTCAGGGCCGTGAACGCGTTCGTCCCGGTGCGGGCGACGAGGACGTTTCCCACGGGCGACTGCACCAGGGCCACGGCGCCGGGGGTGGCGAGCACAGAAGCGTCGTCCACCGTGACCGTGATCGTGTTTCCAGCCCCCGTCCCGCTGATGGTGGGGAGCTGTGCCGCGGACCCTCCGCTGGGAGAGGTCGGGCCTCCGCCGCCGCACGCCTGAAGCGTTCCCCCGAGCACGCCGCCGAGAGCCGCCAGTGCCGCGGCGGAGCACGTGCGAGCGCAGAACTCCCGCCGGGATTCGTGTCGTCTCGAACTTGCCGCCAAGGATGCCCTCCCTGTTCTGAACTTCTTGCCCTGATCGTTCGAGTACACCGTGGGGCGTCGAGAGAGGTCAAGTCAAAGCCCGTGTTATCTCGTGACGACTCGCGTGGTGTCTCCGCTCCGATGTGAATCCATGAGAACAGATCCACTCTTGCCCGCGGAGACGTCACGAGGTGCCACTGCGTGGGCGATCACCGTCGCCACGCCCTCGCTCCCGAGGCGCGCGGGGGGGTCATTCGGCGCCGCACGAGGCGGACAAGGCGGTCCGCAGCTTGCTTATGTCGGCGCCGGCCTGGGCGGCGAGGCCGGCATAGAAGCGCGCCTTGTAGAGGTCGTGGCTCTGGCAGTAGCACCAGGCCTCCCCGAGAAGCGCCTCGCCTTTCCGCCGGGGGGCCAGGTCCTCCACACGCTCGTAGGCGCTGATCGCCCGCTTCCACTGCTGGCCCGCCCGATAGCTCTCCGCCACCCCGAGCGCCGCGTCCCCGTTCCCGGGGTCGAGCTTCATGGCCTGCTCGTACGCGGCCACGGCCTCCTCGACCCGGGGCGGCTCGAAGCTCCCATACAGGCGACCCAGGTCGATGAGGGTGTCGGGGTCCCTCCCCTCGGGCCGGCCCGTGATCTCGAGCAGCTCCGCGAGCGCGTCCTCGAGGCGACCGGAACGGGCCAGGAGGGCGCCGTACCGTGCGCGGTACTCGAGGTTCCCGGGCTCGAGCTCGACCGCGCGACCGTAGGCCTCCGCGGCCAGCGCCGGCTCACCGACCGCCTCGGCAGCGTCCCCCTGAGCGGCGTGGGCCTCGGCCAGCCCGGGGAGGGCCCCCACCGCGCGGTCGAGGGCGTCTCGGGCCCCCTCCGCATCACCGGTTGCCAGCAGCGCCTCGCCGAGCAGCAGCTCGGCCCCCCCGGTGGCCCGCATCTCGTCGGGCAAAGCGCGAAGGCCGCTGAGCGTGGCATCGGTGTCACCTTGCCGGAGCTGCAACGCCAGGGTCGCCACCCGAGGCGCCGCCCACGTCGGGTCCAGGCTGGCGGCCGCTTCGTACGCCGACGCCGCCTGCTCCGGCTGCGCCCGGCTCTCGAACACCCGCCCGACCTCCAGCTTCACGAGGGCGTTCTTTGGCTCCAGGAAGGCGGCCTGCTGCGTGGCGGCGGCGGCCTCGCTGGCCGCGTCGTCCGGGTCCGCCGCGAGGGCCGCCCTGCCCATGGCCACGAGGGCCTCGGCGGAGTGCGGATCGGCCTGCGTGGCGGCGCGGGCCATCTCGAGGGCCTCCTCTGCCTCTCCCTGGGCGGCCAGAGCCCGCGCCAGCCCGCCCAGAGCCGCAGCCGAGCGAGGCTCGATCTCCACCGCCTGCCGGTAGACGGCCTCCGCCTCTGTCGCGAGCCTCCCCGCCAGGAAGGCGTCACCGCTCGCGGTCAGGGCCGCCGCGGAGCCGGGAGCGGCCCGTGTGGCCTCGGCGGCCGTCCCGCGCGCCGCCGGATCGCCGGCCCGAGCCTGCGCGCGGGCGAGGGCGGCCAGGCCTTCGGCTCCGGCCTCGGCCTCGACCGCCTGCCGGGCGAAGTCCGTGGCCTCCCGCACGGTGCCCGTCCGCAGGGCGAAGGCCGACCGGGCCGCGAGGACGCGGGCCCTCACGGCGGGCGGTGCCGACGCCGCGCGCTCCGACGCGTGCGCGAGCGCGGCGCCGGCGTCCTCCAGCCGACCGAGTCTCTCGAGCAGGCTCGCCAACGCCAGCGGCGCCTCCGCGTCGCGCTTGGCCTTCGACGCGGCCTTCTCCAGGGTCTTGACGGCGTCGTCCTCCTTGCCCTCGGCGAGCTGACGCTCGGCCTTGGCGACGGCGTCGTCCAGTCGCTTGTTGGCCCAGGCGGGCAGCGCCACCCCGAGCGCCACCGCCGCGATCACCGGAAGAAGACGCATCTTCACCCCCGTCAATGAGTCTACCAATTGACCGTGTCTCGTCTCGGCCCCGCCTTGATCTCGTCTCGAGCGCTTCCTAGACTGCCGTCCCAGAGCACCCCCCACACCCGTCGATCGGTCGATGCACCCCATCGTCCGGTTCGGCCCATCTCACGGGAGGCTGAGGATGAGCAGGATCCTGCGAGCCGGAGTTCCCGGGACGGTGGACGTGCCGTCGGGCACCCCCCCGCCGCGGTCTCGGCCCTCGAGCCCCGAGGCACGACCGGGAATCCGCGTCGGACGAGTGCGGGGAGGGAGGGCTTCGGTTGTGCTCGTTCTGGGCGTCGCGGCTCTGCTCCCGGCTCCCAACACCCACGGCGAGGACTGGGGCACGACCGCGTGGCGGTGGAGTGCATCGATCCCCCGGACTGCGCGCCCGCTGACGTCCACTACGCCGCGCAGCTCGAGGCGGCTAGCGCGTGGCTGGCCGGGCTCGGCTTCGAGCCGCCGGCGTCCCTCGACAACCGCGACCTGCACCCCGGCGAAGAGCTGAGGTACTGGATCGCCAACGTGTCCGACAGCGAAGTGGTGAAGGAGGGGCTCGGCCGCGCCGGCTCCTATGACGCCCTCGAGGAGCTCATCTGGCTCACGAGCGACCGCTACTTCGCCATGGGTGAAGCGGGGGAGACTCACGAGGATCCGTACCACCAGGTGCGAGCCTCAACGACGTCGGCACCCGTCCACGAGCTCTTCCACGCAGTACAGCGAGCGGACGGCTACTGGCCCCCCACTGGCGTGGCGGGGGAGTGGCTTCGCGAGAGCACGGCGACCGCCGTCCAGCTCGCCCACGCGAGAAGCGTGGCGTCGGACCGCGGGGTGAAGTTCCCGAGGCGCCGGCACGACACGCCCCTCCACGAGCCGGGCTCGAAGGAGGCCGGGTACCGGACGCAGCCTTCTGGCTCTTTGTCGGGGAGGAGCTGCAGTCCGCGAGCACGATCGCCTACCTCGACGAGATGCTTCGGGAGGAGCATCTGGCCGAGGGGTCCGGACAACGTCTGTCCGACCCCGCCCGATGTCGTGGTGCCGCTCCTCCCGTGGCGTCTCGCTCTTGCGTCGTCGCGGTCCTTGCCTTTCGGCAGCTCTTCCGACAGGATGCAGCCGTGCCGAAGAAGGCCGACAAGACGGCGGCGCAACGAAGGAAGGCCAGGAAGAAGGCGGGCGCCTCCAGAAAGAGGTTGACTCCCAGCAGGCAGGAGCGGGGGCTGCACGGGGACGAGGTGCGGCTCGGCATCGACGACCCGGCGCTGGCGGCACTCTCGGAGCGGATTCGGGAGGTCGGTGGTGCCCCGGTGGGGGCCTATCGGGAGCCGCTGTCCGGGAAGCCTCTCCTCCTGGCCGTCATCCCGTGCAAGGCCGTCGAGCCCACGCCGTTCCAGAGGGATCTCTCCCCGACCCACACCAAGAGACTGGCCCAGAAGATCGATGAGACCGGCCTCTTCCTCGACCCGCTGGTCGTCGTGCAGGCTCCGGACGGGAGGCTGTGGACGCCGAACGGGCGACACCGGCACGCCGCGGCAAGGTTCCTCGGCCTCCGTTCAGTGACCGCACTCGTGTCTCCCGACGAGGACCTCGCCTTTCGGATTCTCGCGCTCAACACCGAAAAGGCCCACAACCTCAAGGATCGAAGCCAGGAGGTGATCCGGATGGCGCGGGAGCTGGCGGTGCGGAAGCCTCGCTCGAAGGAGGTGGACTACGCTTCCGAGTTCGACGAGCCCGCGCTCCTCACCCTCGGGATCGTCTATGCGGATCACGGCCGCTTTGCCGGCAGCCCCTACTTCTCGTTTCTTCGCAGGGTCGATCGATTCGCGGCGAGCACGCTTCCCAAGAGCCTCTCCCAGCGAGACGGATGGGCGGCCCGCCTCGTCGAGATCGACGAGCGGGTCAAGGAGATCGTCGACCAGCTGAAGGCGCGCGGCTTCAAGTCGCCCTACCTGCGCAACGTGATCGTGGCGCGGATCAACCCCGTGCGATTCCAGCGCGCGAAGAAGGGCGAGACCGCGCCCCCAATGGCCGTGGGTGCGGCCCTCACCCGCATGGCCGCCTCCGCCCGCAGGTTCGACGTCGCGGCGGTGCGGGAGCAGGACCTGGCCCTCGCGGCCGCGATGTCGCGAGAGGGCGACTAGCGCCGGGGGTCGGGCTGCCCGGCGTCGTCCGGTCAGCCGGGTCTCGATCCAGGGTCAAGGGAGGATAGAGCTGAACTACACACGAATTCTCGAAGATCGCGAAGAGGAGAGCCACTTCGAGGACGTCGATGTGGAAGTCTCTCCGGTGGACTTCGCTCCCCCGGCGCCGCCGTTGAATCTGTCCGAGCCTCTTTCTGCCGAGAGGACCATCCTCGCGGACGTTCCCGCAGGTTGGGTGGGCGATTGGCACCCGACACCGCGCCGACAGTTCGCTGTGGTGCTTTCCGGCGAGCTCGAAGTCGAGGT
>JAJDNS010000006.1 GCA_022340585.1 Acidobacteriota bacterium | reverse complement strand
GTCCCCGTCCTCGAAGATGTCGGCCGGGCTTGCGATCACCCGGTCCGCCACCTCCGGGGGTGTCTGCGAGCCACCGTGGGGTATGGAGAGCAGGATCGGGAGAGCCACGATCGTCCTACTCCTTGCGCGGGGGGCCGGCCGCGGCCCCGTCCCGGCGAGGGTCTGCTACGCCGATGAGCTCTCCGTCCTCGCGCAGGACCATCTGGACGCAGCCGAGGTAGAAGGAATAGGGATCGCGCCGGTGCACCTCGAAGCCGGCGGCCTCGAGCGCTTCCGGGATGTCGTCACGCATGCGCGACGCCTCGAGGGACACTACGCTGCCGAGGGCGCAGAACAGGCGCGGTGCGTCCACCGCGGCGAAGGGGGTGTGCGTCTCGAGCCGCAACAGGACCTGGAGGATCGCCGGGGTGATCCGCTCGCTCCCGGGGGAGCCGATCACCAACCAGGGGCGCCGGCCCCGGAAGACGATGGTGGGGGCGACGCTGGCCCAGGGCGCGGCGTTGGGGCGCAGGTAGTAGGGGTGCGCCATGTCCTCGGCCTCGAACGCGCTCATGTAGTTGTTGTAGAGGAAACCCAGGCCCGGGGTGGCCACCGCCGCGCCGTAGACGCGCTCGATCGACTGCGTCAGCCCGACGACGTTGCCGGCGCCGTCCATCACCGACAGATGCGTGGTCTCGCCGCTTCCTGCCGCCCGGCGAACCACGCGACGCGCCACCCGCCGCGCGTGGTCGGTGCTGATCATGCGCTTCTCGCTGACCTGGGCGTAGAAGTGCGGATCGAAGGGCCGGTCCCGGCGGTCCCGGAAGGCCCGGCGGATGGTCTCGGCCAGCGCCACCGCGCCCCGGGGCGAGTCGAGATCGCGCAGCTCCCGGGGGAGCTGCTGGTAGACGTTGAGCATTTCGACCAGGGTCCGCCCGGCGCCCGGGGGGGGGTAGGTGAAGATCCGCATGCCCTCGTAGCGGGTCGTCAGCGCTCGACGCTCGATGGGCCAGGGGATCTGGGCCAGGTCGTCGCGGCCGATGAGCCCGTCGTTGGCGGCCATGTCCGCGTCGATCTGGGCCGCGATCGCGCCGGTGTAGAAATCCTCGACCCCGTGCTCGGCGAGGCGGGCCAGGGTCTCGGCCAGAACCGGCTGGCGGTGGCGGGCGCCGGCCACGTAGGGCGCCTGTCCGCCCCGCAGGAAGAAGGGCGCCGCGCTCCCGTCGGCGAGCTTCTTGAGCTCGCGTCGGGTCAGGGCCTGCTGCAGCGCGCTGACTCGATAGCCCTTGCGAGCGAGCCGAATCGCCGGCTCCAGGACCCGGGCGAGGGGTAGCGTTCCGTACTCGCGGAGGGCCCAGGCGAGAGTCGCGGGCGTGGAGGGCACCGTGGTCGCTCGATAGCCCTGCAGCCGTTCCGCCCTGGTGAAACCCCCGGCCGCCGTGCGGTTCGGCGCCCGCGACGACCCGTCGAGGGCGAAGGTGCGCTTCGGCTCGGCGAGGTGGACCAGCATCGTGGTCTGGCCGCCCAGGCCCGAGGCCGCCGGCTCGCAAACGCCCAGGGCGAAGGCCACGGCGACGGCGGCGTCGATGGCGTTTCCCCCGTCCGCCAGTATCTCGGCGCCCGCCGCGCTGGCCCGGTGGTGGGCGGTCGCGACCATGCCGCGCCGGGACACCGCCACCCGCTGGGCGTGGACGACCCGCCGATCCCCGAGCTCGAGGAGATCGGTGTCGACGCGGTCCGGAGTCTGGGGCGCCGGCGGCCGTTCGCTGGTCGCCGGGGCTGGCGACGACGGATCAGGCTTCGGGGCGGTCATCATCTTCCTCATCTTCTTTTCGAGGGGCATCAGGGCCTTCTTCGCGGCGAGCATGCCACGTCTGGAGCGCTCCTGCCATGGCCGACGCCGGTCACGACGACGAGCTGTCCGGGGAGTTGCTGGACGAGGCTCGACGCTCGCGCAACCGGGCGAGCCGGCGGTCGCGGTGCTCCAGAGCGGCCTGCCTCAGGTCCACCACCCGGTCCGACTCGTCGACGATCTCGGCCCCGATGAGGGTCTCGGTCAGGTCCTCGAGGGTGATGACCCCCTCGATGGAGCCGTGCTCGTCCACGACCACGGCCAGGGCCTCCCGGCGGTCGAGGAGCTGGCGGAGGGCGGCACCGGCGCGGATGAAGCCGGGGAGGTAGAAGACGGGCCGGCGGAAGGCGTCGAGCGGACCGTCCCGCTCCGCGCCCGCTGCCGCCGCCCTCAGGACCTCGCGCTGGACCACGTATCCCACGACCTCGTCGGTGTCGTCGGGCTCGTGGAGCGGGATGCGGCTGAAGGCATCGGTCTCGGGCCTGGTCAGAAGGTCGGCCACGGTGGAGTCGGCCGGCATCATGACCATCACCGGCCGGGGCGTCATCACGTCGGACACCCGCACGGTGTCGAACCGCATCAGGCTCTCGAGGAGACGTGTCTGCGCCGGGTCGATGGCTCCCTCCTTCGCCGCCGCGGCGATGAGGGCCTCGAGCTCTCCCTTCGAGAGCTTGGTCGGCTCGTTGGGAGCGAGGAGCCGCGTCAGCATTCGCGAGACGGTCAGGGCCGGGGACATGATGGTGGTCAGGCCCTGGAGGGTGTAGCCGACGAGATTCGACAGGCGCGGAGCATAGAGCGCGCCCAGCGTCTTGGGAATGATCTCGGAGAAGACGAGGATCAGGAACGTCAGGATCCCCGAGAAGATGCCCACGGTCGAGCTTCCGAAGACGCGAGCGGCCTGGGCCCCCGCCATCGTCGCCCCCAGGGTGTTGGCGACGGTATTGAGGATGAGGATGGCGCTGATGGCATCGTCGATACGCTCTTCCTTGATGGCGAGGAGCAGCGCCGCCCCGCGGCTCCCGGCCGCCTTCTTCTCGGCGAGCATCCCGCGGCGGGCGGACAGCAGCGCGGCCTCCAGGAGCGAGCAGAGGAACGACACGCTCAGGGCGAAGGAGACGAAGACCACGAGGAGGGTCACGAGATTCCTCCGCGGAGGCAGACGATGTCGGTCATGGCGCCTCCCTTCAGAGCATTCTGGCGAAGAGCGTCGCGAGGCCCAGGAAGGTGAAGAAGCCCGCGACGTCGGTCACCGTGGTGAGGATGATCGAGGAGGACTGCGCCGGGTCCTGCCCGAGGGCGCTGAGCGCGGTCGGGATCGCCGCTCCGGCCATCCCGGCCACGACCATCGAGAGGACCATCGCCACCCCGATGACCAGGCTCAGCCCCGGGGACCGGCTCCACAGATAGACGCCGACGGCACACACGATGGCCACCGCCAGGCCGTTCAGGGCTCCGACCCCGACCTCCTTCAGCAGCACTCGGGGCCAGCTCCGGGCCCGGATCTCGCGGAGGAACAGTCCCCGCATGGTCACGGCCAGGGCCTGCGCGCCCCCGTTGCCGGACTGCCCGGCCACGACCGGCAGGAGAATGGCGAGCGCCGTCACCCGCTGGATGGTTTCCTCGAACAACCCCACGACCGACGCCGCCAGGAAGGCGGTGCCGAGGTTGATCTGGAGCCAGGGGAGCCGCTTGCGCACCGCGAACAGCACCGGGGACAGGGCCCGCTCCTCCTTGCTGGCGCCCACCATCGTCTGGATGTCCGCGCTGGCCTCGCTCTCCGCGGCCGCCATGAGCGCAGCATAGCGGAGCACGCCGAGAAGGCGGCCTTCGTAGTCGACGACGGCGAGGCTCGGCGTGGCGCCCCCGGCCATTTCCTCCACGATCTCCTCGCGTCCCGCGGTGGCGGCCACCTTCGGCACCGACGGCTGCGCCAGGGTGCCCAGCCGGGTGTCGCCGGGGGACAGGGCGATCTCCTGGAGCGGGACGACGCCGGTGAGCTGGCCTTCCGGGTCCACCACGAAGACGTCGTAGACGCGGTGCGCGCGCCGACGGCGCAGCCGCCCGAGAACGGTCTTGACCGGCGTGTCACCGGGGAACGCGGCCACCCGGGGGTCCATGAGCGCGCCCGCGGTGTCGGGCGGATAGCGCGTCAGGTCGCCGAGCTCCCTGGCCATCTTCGTCGCGACGAGGCCAAGCAGGCGATCCCGGTCGTCGGGCTCCAGCCGGGCCAGGAGGACGGCGGACCGGGCCGCTCCGAGGTGCTCCACGAGCCGCCGGGCCGCCCGGGCCGGCAGGCGTGCGAGTGTCGCCGCCGCCTGGCCGGGACCCAGGCGGCGCACCACGTCGGCGGCGTGCGCCACGGGCCGAGCCGCCAGAAGGGCCGAGGCGTCGTCCGGGGGAGCCGCCTCGAGCGCGCGGGCGACTTCTCCGGGAAACAGGCGGACGTAGCCGCTGACCAGGGCCTCGAGGCCGGCCGTCGCCGAGTCGCTCCTCATTGCGCCTCCTCGGCCCGAGGGCGAGCCAGGGAGCTGAACAGTCCGCTGAGGCCCAGCCAGAAGATCTCGCCCAGGGCGAGGACCGCGTCGGTCCCGCCGCGCGACCGGCGCCTGACTTCCTCGTGAGCGATCTGCCGGAGGCGCTCGGCGCGGACGGCTCCCAGGAAGGTGCCGTGATCGTCCACGACCGGCAGGGTGTCGTGGTGGAGCCATCCGGGCCGGGCGCCGAGGGAGGCCAGGTCGGCATGGTCGCTGACCGGGTCCACCGTCCGGCCGAGGGCGCGGAGCGTTCCAGTGCGGGACGGGTCGAGAACCTCGCGGAGGTCGGCCACGCCGATCAGCCGTTGCTGCGTGTCGACCACATACAGCTCGAGGGCGAGGTGGGAGGAGAATTCGCCCAAGCGACGGCGGGCTTCGTCGAGGTCCAGATCGCCGGGGAGGGCGAGAATCGAGGGATCCATCAAGGCCCCGGCGGTTCCCCGGGGATACGTGATCAGGGAGCGGAGGCGCTCTGCTCCCGGCAGGGCGGCGAGCAGGGCCTCACGCGTCTCGGGCTCGACACGCCGCAGCAGCGCCGCCGCCCGCTCGAGCGGGAGGCGCCCAACGAGGGCGGTCGCCAGAGCGGGCTCGAGCCGCTCCAGTGCGCCGGCGGCAACCGGCGGCGCCGTCCTCGCCAGCACGGTGGCGCCCATCTCCTCGGGAAGCCGGTCGAGGACCCCGGCCGCGTCCTCCGCGGTCTGCTCCCCGAGAAGGGCCGCGGCCTCGGTGGGGTGACGCTCGGCCAGGCGCCGCAGAAGCTTCTCCTCGAGCGTCATGGCCTGGCCTCCCCGAGGATGACCGCGATCTCCTCGCTGAAGAGCTTCGCCGGGATCACGACCTTCCCGTCGTCCGCCTCGAGGACGACGGCCGTGGGCGTCACCTGCTCGATCCTTCCCTCGATACCGGCAATCCGCACCCGCTCGCCCACCTCGTGCAGGCGACTGAGCTGATGGGAGGCGATGATGTTGCTCACCGCGGTGCGCGAGCCGAGCCCGAAGGCCAGGGCCGCACCCCCCAGGAGCGCGCCCAGGGCCACCGGCAGGGCGATCATCAGGAAGGTGGAGTCGATCCCGGCCTGGTGGGCTCCCATCACCAGGGCCACCACGACGACCGAGAGTTGAACGGCCCGGGCCAGCGCCCCCGCGTAGGGCACCCCGGCGGCGCCCGCGGCGTTGGCCACCGCGCCCTGGGCCAGCTCCGCGAAGACGACACCCACGAACACCACCAGGACGCCGGCCAGCACCTGCGGGAGGAGGCGGGCGAGGTTGGCCAGAAGCTCGCCGACCAACACCAGCCCGAGGGTGTCCGCCGCGGCCACCACCGCCACCGCCATCACCGTCCAGAAGGTGAGGCCCCCGATGAGCCCCGGGAGGGCCCGGCGCCAGCCCAGGCGGTCCTTACCGCTGAGCAGTCGGCTGCCCTGGAGGCGGTCGACGGCGCGGGCGAGGAGCCGGCGCAGCAGTACGCTCAGGAGGCGTCCGACGGCCCAGCCCGCGAGGACGATGAGCACCGCCCCGACGAGGTCGGGCAGGAGGGCCACGACTCGGTCCGTCAGGGCCGCCGCGGCGTCGCGGACGGCAGCGCTCCAGCTCGCGGTTTCCATGAATCACCTCCCCTGCTCGCTCCAGCGCGACTTCAAGCATTCCTCTCCCGCGGCGAGGTCCCACCGCCGCTCGGTGGCGAGGGCGGCTCGACGTCGTCCTCGCCGGTGCGACAGGCCCACGGGTGAGATGTGGGGCCAGTATGCCACGCCGCTGGCTCACCGCCCGTGGGGGCCGGGGCCGGCCCCCGGGGGGCGCCGGTCAGCTCGAGGTGCGCGCCGGCCGAGACCTCCCGGCCTCGACGGGACGCTTGAAGTCCTCCTTCTTCAGCCCGTGCCGCCTCATGAGGGCGTAGAGGGCGCGCTCGTTGAGCCCCGCGAGCTTCGCGGTCTCCCCGATGCGCCCTCGTGTGGCCGTGAGCACCTCGACCACGTACCGGCGCTCGACGGACGCGATCAGGGCTTCCTTCACCGCGCGGAGGGGCTTGTGGATCCAGGTGTCCGGGGCTGCCAGCTCGGGCGCCAGGGGATCCTCGAGGGCCGCGAGGTCGGCTCGAGCGGTGACGCTCCGAGGGAGGTCGCGCAGCTCGATCCGGTTTCCCGAGCAGAGCAGCACCGCGCGCTCGATCGCGTTGATGAGCTCCCGGACGTTTCCCGGCCAGTCGTACGCGACCAGGGCCTCCATGACTTCCGGAGAGCAGGTCTCGACCTCGCGACCCAGGTGAATCCGGAACCGCTGGATGTAGGTCGCGATGAGCTCGGGAATGTCCTCCCGGCGCTCGCGCAACGGCGGGATCGAGAGCGTCACCACCGCCAGCCGGTAGTAGAGGTCCGAGCGGAACCGTCCCGCCGCGACCTCGGCCTCGAGGTCGCGGTTGGTGGCGGCCATCACCCGGACATCGACGCCCAGCGCCCGCTCCCCGCCGACCCTCTGAACCGTTCGCGTCTCGAGGGCCCGCAGCAGCCTGACCTGCAGATGGAGCGGGGTCTCGGCGATCTCGTCCAGAAACAGTGTCCCCTTGTGGGCCAGCTCGAAGTACCCGCGCCGGGCGCGCGAGGCGCCGGTGAAGGCCCCCTCCTCGTGACCGAACAGCTCGCTCTCGATGAGGCTCTCGGGCAGGGCCCCGCAGTTGACCGGCACGAAAGGCCCCGTCGCCCGAGGACCATCCGAGTGCAGGGCCTGGGCGAGCCTCTCCTTCCCGACGCCGGTCTCTCCCAGAATGAGGAGTGAGCTGTCGGACCGCACAACCCGATGGGCGGTGTGCATGAACGACTGGATTGCCGGGCTTCTGGACACGAAGTCGTTCAGGCTCGGCCTCTCGTCGAAGCGCTCCGCCCGCAGCCCCTGCTCGAGCTGATCCCGCCGCCGCTGGACCAGTGCGCGGAGGCTCTCCCTCAGGGTCTCGTCCGGGACACGGTGGTTGACCACGGCCAGGCAACCCGCAGCCAGGAGGGAGGAGCGTTCCTCCGCGTTCTCGGAGTCGGTGACGACGATGACCTCCGGTTGCTCGGGCAGCTCCCTCAAGGACCGCACCGTCTCCGCGGTGGGCTCGGTGAGCCTGGAGCGGCTGGCGATCAGAAGGTCGAAATCCGCGCCCGGCAGGGGGGTGCGGCCCCGCCCGACCTTCGAGGGGGCACGCGCGAGCGAGATGTCGCTCTCGGCCAGCAGGCGCTTGAATCGGCGCCCGACCGACGCCGGCTCGAGGGTCAGGAGCACGCGGATCAGCATCGACCTTGGCCCAGATCGGTAGGCTAGTTCCGGTCAAACCGGGTGTCAACAGCCGATCGTGGGCGGTTCGGTGATGAGGAGTACAGTAGGGCGTCTCTGGCATTCCCCTTGCCACGCGCTCCCGGGGGTGGGTGCATCCCCGGGAGGTTGTTCCTTGGCAGAGCGAAGCGCCAAAGCCGTCGGGAAGCGAGCCCAGCTGCCGACGGAGGCGGAGGGCGTCCAGTCCTCGCCGACGACCCTCGGAGCGCCGCCGCCGGGCGAGCCCCTGGACGGGGCCATGCCGCAGTCGCCGGTCCTGTCTCCGGAGCTCAGCTCGGCGCGGTCCGTGGCCTCGGACGCCGGGTCCGAGCTCTGGGAGCGGCTGGAGGCATTCGAGGACATCCTCGACTCCGACGTCGGGGACACGAGTCTCAGTCGAGCCCGCAACCTGGAGCGGGAGATCGGCCTCCGGCAGATCTACCTGAAGTTCGACGGGGGCAATCCCACCGGGACCCAGAAGGACCGGATTGCCTTCGCCCAGGCGATGGATGCCCTTCGCCGGGGCTTCGACGCGGTGACCGTGGCCACCTGTGGCAACTACGGAGCGGCCATGGCGCTGGCCGCCTCGGTGGCCGGGCTCCGCTGTGTGGTCTACATCCCCGCGGCCTGCCAGACCCGTCGGCTATCGGAGATGGAGGGGTACGGGGCCGAGGTCCTCAGGGCGCCGGGGGACTACGAAGAGGCGGTCCGGCTCAGCCGCGAGCGCGCTGTGAGCGAGGAGATCTACGACGCCAACCCCGGCGGAGAGAACACCGTCATTCAGCTCAGGGCGTACGGGGACATCGCGGTCGAGATCTACGACGAGCTCCGGGATGCGCCCGCGGCCGTTGCCGTGCCGGTCTCGAACGGGACCACGCTCGCCGGGATCCACCGGGGTTTCGTCAGCCTCTACCGTCGCGGAAAGACGTCGCGAATTCCCAGGATGATCGCGGGCTCCTCCCCGGCCCAGAACCCCATCCTGGAGGCCTACCTCACCGAGGCGCCGCGGTGCGACGATCTCGAGCCCGAGCGGGTGCGGGAAACCCGGGTGAACGAGCCCCTGATCAACTGGCACTCGATCGACGGGGACCACGCCCTGCGGGCGATCCGCGAGACGAGCGGCTTCGCCGAGTCGGTGTCGGATCGGGCGCTCCTGGCGTGGGCCCGCAAGATCCGCGAGTCCGAGGGTTTGAACGCCCTCCCGGCCTCGACCGCGGGTCTCGCCGCCTTCGCTCGGCGCCACGCGCGGGAGAGCTTCGGCCCCGATCGGTACGTCGTCGTGCTCACCGGGAGGAGAACATGAGAGAGTCGACTCGGCCCGAAGGCAACGCCATCGTCTACTGCGAGGGGGCCTTTGGCACCACGAACGGCAAGACCGCGCACGGCCTCACTCGGTTCACGCGTCGCTACCGGGTCCTGTCCGTGGTGGACTCCGGCTTCGCCGGGCGGGACGCCGGCGAGGTCCTGGACGGCACACTGAACGGCATTCCCATCGTGCCCTCCATCGCCGTCGCCTGCTCGCGTGCCGAAGAGGGTGGTCAGCCCGCGACGCATCTGGTCATCGGCCTCGCCCCGGACGGCGGCCGGCTCGCCCGCAAGGGACGGACCGCTGTGGTGGAGGCGCTGACGCGCGGGCTCCACGTGGACTCCGGTCTTCACGATTTCCTGTCCGATGACCCGGAGCTGGTGGACCTGGCCGCGGCGAACCACTGCCAGATCCGGGACATCCGCAAGCCGCCCTCCCGGAGCAAGCTCCACTTCTTCAGCGGCAAGATCGAGGCCGTCGACTCGTTCCGGGTCGCCGTCCTGGGGACGGACTCCGCGGTGGGGAAGCGGACGACGGCCTGGCTGCTGGTCCAGGAGCTGGAAGCCCGAGGGCACTCGGTCGAGCTCGTGGGAACCGGACAGACGGCCTGGCTCCAGGGGGCGCGGTATGGAATCGTCCTCGACTCGCTCGTCAACGACTTCGTCTCCGGTGAGATCGAGCACGCCGTTTGGAGCGCCTGGAAGGAGAGGCACCCTGCGTTTCTGGTCGTCGAGGGGCAGGGGAGCTTGATGAACCCGGCCTACCCGGGCGGCTTCGAGATCCTGGCCGCGGCCCGTCCCGACGCCATCGTGCTCCAGCACGCCCCCGGGCGCGCGCACTACGATGGGTTCCCGGGCCACCCGATCCACCCTCTCTGGACGCAGATCGAGGCGATCGAGCTCCTTTCGGACCGACCGGTGGTCGCCGTCGCCATCAATCACGAGGGGCTGGACCCGGAGGAGGTTCCCGTGATCTGCGAGACCATCGCCCGAGAGACGGGGGTCCCGGTCTGCGACGTGATTCTCCAGGGCGCGGGAGCCATCGTCGAAGCGGTGAACAGGGCGCACCTCGAACGCCTGGAAGGGGTTTCGTGACTCGCGTTCGACAGCGGCCACGAACCGAGCGCCGCCGCGATCCGCTCGCCCCGCTGGGCGTGATCCGACGGCTCGAGGTGGGTCCGGTCAGCCTCGAGAAGAGGCGTCTCGTCACACCGTACCGGGTGACGACCGCCCGCGGTGTCGCCGAGACCGAGCTGGCCTACTCGTACGAGGAAGACGTCTTCGACCCTTCGAGCCCCTCCGACCTGAACCTGGCCCACGTCATCGGCGCGCAGGTGGCGCTCAACTACGGCCTCTTCTGCGACGAGATCGTGCTCCGGGGAGCCCTCGACGCCGTCGACGAGGCTTTTCTCGCCGCCTCCGCTCGAAACACCGCCCGCGAGATCTACGTGAAGAAGTTCCTGGAGCCGAACCCCTTCCTCCGGGGCGAGGCCGCCAGCCTGGCCACGGTGCGCCGCCGCGACTACCTGCGTGCGCGCCTCGTGTTTCCCGATGCGGTCAAGACTCGGCCCGACCTGCACACCGCCTGGTCCACGAGCCACCGGCAGCACGCGGTGCTGTCGAGCGGAGGGAAGGACAGCCTCCTGACCTACGGGCTGCTGCGAGAGCTCGGCCTCGGGACCCACCCGATCTTTCTCAATGAATCGGGCCGTCACTGGTTCACGGCCCTGAACGCGTACCGGCACTTCGCGTCGAGCGTGCCCGGCACCGCGAGGGTCTGGACGAGCTCCGACCGCGTCTTCTCCTGGATGCTGAGGCATCTGCCCTTCGTCCGCCCGGACTTCGCCGACCTCCGATCCGACGAGTACCCGATCCGACTCTGGACGGTGGCGGTGTTTCTCTTCGGGGCGCTGCCCCTCCTCCGCAAGCGGGGGATCGGCCGCCTCCTGATCGGAGACGAGTACGACACCAGCCAGCGGACCAGCTTCAGGGGGATCACCCACTACGACGGGCTCTACGACCAGAGCCGCTACTTCGACGAGGCGCTGAGCCGGTACTTCGGCCGGAAGGGCTGGGGCGTCACCCAGTTCTCGATCCTGCGGCCCCTCTCCGAGCTGCTGGTCCAGAAGACGCTCGCCGAGAGGTACCCCGACCTTCTCCCGCTGCAGGTCTCTTGCCACGCCGCTCACCGGGCAGCCGGCACCGTCCGTCCCTGCGGCCGCTGCGAGAAATGCCGGCGCATCGTCGCCATGCTGGTGGCCCTCGACCAGGATCCCGGCGTGTGCGGCTACCTTCCGGAGCAGGAGGCCGCCTGTCTCGCCGCTCTCCCGGACCAGGGCATTCACCAGGAGCGGGCAGGCGTGGCCCAGCTCGCCCACATGCTCCGCGAGAAGGGTCGACTGAAGGGGTCGGCAGTGGGAGGAATCCGGCCACGGCCGCATGCCGAGGCGCTCCGGGTGCGGACGGACCCCGAGCGCTCACCCCTCTCGGCCATCCCCGGCGACCTTCGGCAGCCGCTGGCGCGCATGTTCCTGGACCATGCCGAGGGCGCGGCTCGCCGTGTCGGGAGGGTCTGGATCGAGACCGACCTGCTAAGAGACATCGAGCGGTCGGCTCCGTACCCGTTCGAGCCCTCCGTGGACGAGCCCGGCGGGGAGAGCCCGGCCGGAGGGAGCCGCTCCTTCATCCTCGGCGAGCTGAGCTGGCCCGAGGCCGCCGAGCGCTTCCGCCAGGTGGACGTGGCCCTGCTGCCGGTCGGGTCCACCGAGCAGCACGGCCCGCACCTGCCTCTCGACACCGATGCCTTCGACGCCGACCTGACGGCCCGGCGGGTGGCGGCGGCGTGCTCCGAGCCCCGCCCGCTCGTGCTGCCCCTCATTCCCTACGGGGTGTCGTACGCCCACGAGGACTTCGCCGGGACCCTGAGCGTCAGCCCGGAGACGCTGGCCCAGGCGGTGTACGAGATCGGCCTGAACATCGCCCGGGAGGGGGTGACCAAGCTGGTGATCGTCAACGGCCACGGGGGCAACGGGCCTGCGCTCCACTTCGCGGCCCAGAAGATCAACCGGGAGGCCCACATCTTCACGTGCGTCGACACCGGCGAAACGAGCGACCTGGACGTGAGCGAGATCTGTGACGTCAAGAACGACGCCCACGCCGGGGACATCGAGACCTCAACCAGCCTCGCGGTTCGACCAGAGCTGGTGCGCATGGACCGGGCGGTGAAGTTCGTGCCGGAGTTCTCGTCGTCCTATCTGGACTTCACCTCGCGTCGGGCCGTGGGCTGGTACGCGCGAACGGCGCGGATCTCGCCGTCCGGGGTCCTCGGCGACCCGACCCGCGCGACCCGAGAAAAGGGCGAGCGGATCTGGGAGGTGAGCGTCCGGCGCCTCGTCGAGCTCGTCGAGTCCCTCAAGCGGCTGAGCCTCGACGAGATCTATCAGAAGCGGTACTGAGCATGCGCATCACCCGGATCGAATCGTGGCGGGTCGACATGCGACTCGCGGAGCCGTACACGATTGCCTACGAGACGGTGGACCGGGTCTCGAATGTTCTGGTGCGGCTCGATCTGGACGGGGGACCGTCGGGCTACGGCTGCGCCGCCCCGGACCCCGCCGTCACCGGCGAGTGCCCCGAGGGCGTGCTCACTGCCCTGCGGGACATCGCGGAGCCGGTCCTGAAGGGTGCCGACCCGCTGTGCCGACTCGTGCCCCTGGAGACCCTCCAGAAAGAGCTGGCCGACTCTCCCTCGGCTCGAGCGGCCGTGGACATCGCCCTGCACGACCTTCTGGGGAAGGTCGTCGGACAGCCGACGTACCGCGTCCTGGGCGGATTCCGCGAGCGGATCCCCACCAGCGTGACCATCGGGATCCTGCGGTGTGCGGACACCGTCGAGCGCGCGGTCGGCCTCGTGGGGCAGGGCTTCCAGGCCCTCAAGCTCAAGGGCGGGCTCGACGCCGAAGAAGATGCCGAGCGTGTCATTCGCGTTCGCGAGGCAGTGGGGCCGGGGATAGAGCTCCGCTTCGACGCCAACCAGGGCTACTCGGTGGAGGCGTCGCTCCGGTTCGTCGAGCTGACGCGCGGGGCCCGGCTCGAGCTTCTCGAACAGCCGACTCCCCGAGGCGAGCCCGACCTGATGGGCCGCGTGGTCGAGTCGGCGACGCTTCCGATCATGGCCGACGAGAGTCTGATGACGCTGAGGGACGCCTTCCGCATTGCGCGGCAGGACCTGGCGGACATGGTGAACGTCAAGCTGATGAAGGCCGGGGGCATCGACAGCGCGCTCCAGATCAACGCGGTGGCGCGTTCGGCCCGCCTCGAGGTCATGGTGGGATGCATGGACGAGTGCGCCCTCGGCATCGCCGCGGGGCTGCATTTCGCCCTCGCCCGCCCCAACGTCGCCTACGCCGACCTCGATGGCCACATCGGGCTGGAGGGGGACCCGACAGCCGGAGGAGTCCTGCTCCACCAGGGCACGCTTCGTCCCTCCTCCCAACCGGGCCTCGGCTGTGACCCTCGGGGATGAGGAGCTGAGATGGGCAGACCTGCGGGTGCTGGCGGTCGCGACGACATCGGGCTCCCGGATCTCCCCGGTGAATCCCTGGCGGCCTCGGGGTACGACGATTCCCCTGGTGCACCTCCATGCGGGTAGCCGTGAACGGAGACGCGTTCGTGACCCGCCCGGAGCTGCGGACCTACGTGGAGCAGCGCCTGCTCTCCACGCTGGGCCACCTGACCCGGCGCGTCGACTGCATGGCGGTTGCCGGCGAGAGGATCGAGCTTGGCCCGTCGAAAGGTGAGTTCCGTTGCCGGGGCTGGGCTCGTCTCCTGAGCGGTCGGCAGGTGCGGCAGGAGCAGGAGGACGCCGACCTCTACGCCGCCGTCGACCGTGTCGCCGAGGAGTTGGCCCGTGCTGTCGAGTGTCTCGAGTCACGACTCCCCCCGGGGACGCCCGCCGCTCGGCGCCAGGGGGCATTGAACGCAGTCGCCCTCGAGATCCAGGGCTCCAGGACGAGCACCCCCTCGCGCCGGCGAAGCGGTGCCGGGGACGGGTGATGCGGGCCGGCGGGTCGGCGTGCCCGGTGGATGGGCTGAGCCGGAAGGGGCCGGGCCGCGGGGCCGGCCCGGCGTCCGTGCCCGGTTCACTTCGGTGGCGGGCGCCCGATCTTCCCGGAGCGGCGATGCCGATCCTGTCCTCCGGGCCGCCCCGGCGGCGTCCGGGCGAGGAGCCTCTCGACACGGTCGAACTCACGAGAGGACAAGGAGTTCAGGGCCGCTCCAATTGCCCCAGGGGAGAGGGGCGAGGGTACCCAGGGGGGCTGGCACGCGCCGTGGATTGACCAGGATCAGGAGGAGATGACGATGCCGAAGAAGAAGGGGAAGCCAGTGGCGAAGGGTGCGCGGACGAGGGCGAAGTCGAGCCTGAGGCCGCTGCGGGACCGCGTGGTGGTCAGAAGGAAGGAGGAGGCAGAGCAGAAGGTGGGGAGCATCGTCGTTCCCGACTCGGCCCGGGAGAAGCCCCTCGAGGCCGAGGTCGTCGCCGTTGGCCCGGGCCGCCTCTCGGAGGAGGGCAAGGTCCTGCCGCTCGACCTCGAGGCCGGAGACAGGGTCCTGATCGGCAAGTGGTCGGGCACCGAGGTGACGGTTGGGTCCGAGGAGCTGCTCATCCTCAAGGAAGACGAGATCCTCGGAGTTCTCGGGTAGGGAGAGTTACAGGCAATGGCGAAGCAGATCACGTATGGAAACGATTCGCGCCAGGAGCTGCTCCGGGGCGTGAACCGGCTGGCCGACGCGGTCAAGGTGACCCTCGGCCCGAAGGGACGCAACGTCGTCCTCGACAAGAAGTTCGGCTCCCCGGTGATCACCAAGGACGGCGTCACCGTCGCCAAGGAGATCGAGCTCAAGGAGCCCTTGGAGAACATGGGCGCCCAGATGGTCCGTGAGGTGGCCTCCAAGACCTCCGACGTGGCCGGCGACGGCACCACCACCGCCACCGTGCTGGCCCAGGCCATCTACCGCGAAGGCAGCAAGAACGTCACCGCCGGCGCCAACCCCATGGACCTGAAGCGGGGCATCGAGAAGGCCGTGGAGGCGGTGGTGGAGAGCCTCGAGAAGCTGTCCAAGCCGGTCAAGGGTCAGGCCATCGCCCAGGTGGGCACCATCTCGGCCAACAACGACGAGACCATCGGCGGGATCATCGCCGAGGCCATGGAGAAGGTCGGCAAGGACGGCGTCATCACCGTGGAGGAGGCCAAGACTCTGGAGACGTCCCTCGAGGTGGTGGAGGGGATGCAGTTCGATCGTGGATACCTCTCCCCCTACTTCGTCACCGACCCCGACCGCATGGAGGCCGTTCTCGAGAATCCCCTCGTGCTCATCCACGAGAAGAAGATCTCCAGCATGAAGGACCTTCTCCCGGTGCTCGAGCAGGTCGCGAAGCTGGGCAAGCCGCTTCTCATCATTGCCGAGGACGTCGAGGGCGAGGCCCTGGCGACCCTGGTGGTGAACAAGCTGCGGGGAACGCTTCAGGTCGCGGCGGTGAAGGCCCCGGGCTACGGTGACCGCCGCAAGGCCATGCTCGAGGACATCGCGATC
>JAJDNS010000213.1 GCA_022340585.1 Acidobacteriota bacterium | reverse complement strand
CAGCCACCTTCCATCCGGCGACCACGTGGGGACGGAAAGGGGGTAGACGTCCGTCGAGACCGGTCCGGTGACGTCGGCCAGCTTGCTCTCCTGACCACCCAGCCACGGGATCGCATAGAGGGCGACACCGTCGTCGGATTGACGCAGGAAGGCGATTTGCCTCCCGTCGGGGGACCATGTTGGGAAGCGGTCGCTCGCCGGGCCGTCCGTCAGGCGAAGAGGCTTCGTGCCGACGCCCAGGGCCTTGACGTAGATGTCCCAATTGTCGTCGCCTGGCCCCGCCCACGCATAGGCTACCTCTTCGCCGTCGGGGGAGAGCTTGGGGCGGTCCTTCGCGCCTCCGTCGCTGGTGAGTGGCGTGATCTTGATTGGCTCCGGTTGGGCCTCGTCTCGGGGTCTCGTGGCGAAGATCGACAGCAGGTAGCCGACAGCCACCGCGGCGACCACCGCTCCGCTCAAGAGCCACAAACCTCGCTTGCCGCCGGCGCGGCTGCTGACGACGGGAGCGCCCCCGGAGGTCAGGGCCTCGCCGGAGTCCACCTCACGCCGCAGCTCCTCCAGCTCGTTAGCCAGGTCCAGCGTCGATTGAAATCGCTTCTTGGGCTCCTTCTCCAGGCAGTGCTTGATGAGCTTGCCGAGGTCCCGGGGGAGGTCCGCGTTGCGCTCGGTGACGGACGCAGGGGTGTCCTTGAGGATCGACGAGGCCACGTCGGCGAAGGTGTCGCCCGCGAATGGCCGCTCCCCCGTGGCCATCTCGTAGAGCATGATCCCCAGAGCGAACACATCTGAACGGTGATCGAGGGCCTTCCCCTGGACCTGCTCCGGAGACATGTAGGGAGCGGTTCCCATGATTCGCCCCGGCCCGGTGGCGGGCTCGGTGGGACTCTCGGTGTCCACCTCCCCCCGGGCACCCTCCCGTAGCTTGGCCAGGCCGAAGTCGAGGACCTTGACCCGGGCTTCCTCGCTCACCATGACGTTGCCCGGCTTCAGGTCGCGGTGAATGATGCCCTTCTCGTGGGCGGCGCTCACGGCCTCGGTCAGGGGGATCGCGATCTGGAAGAACCGGGAGAGGGAGAGCCCTCCCCCGGGGATGACCTTGCTGAGTGTCTTCCCCTCGACCAGCTCCATGGTCAGGAAGCGGGTGTCGTCGGCCTCCTCCACCGAGAAGATGGTGACGATGTGGGGGTGGTTGAGGGCGGCGAGGGTCTCGGCCTCGCGCTGGAAACGCTCCAGGCGTTCGGGCTCCGAGGCCAGCTCAGCCGGCAGGACCTTCAGGGCCACATCGCGCTTCAGGCGCGGGTCGCGGGCGCGGTAGACCTCCCCCATGCCCCCGGCCCCGAGGGGCACGAGGATCTCGTAGGGGCCGAGGCGTGTCCCTGCTGAGAGTGCCATGCAGCCGCCTCCTGGGTGCCAACCGGGGAGAGACTACAACCGCTTCGGGCGGAACACCAGAGCGCGTTGGCTGCGGGTCAGGAGCACCGGCACCCGCCAGCCCTCGTCGACCTTCTGGCGGATCTTCGCGGCCTCCTCGTCGCTGATCACGCCCGCGAGGATACAGGCGGAGGGGGCCAGGGCAGGCCCCGATCCGGGGGCCCCCGGCCGGTTTGTTAGATGGGGGGCCAGAAACGCGAATGGCCCCTCTCGGGGCCATCGTGGGAATGAGTGCTGGTAGCGGGGGCGGGATTTGAACCCGCGACCTTTGGGTTATGAGCCCAACGAGCTACCTGACTGCTCTACCCCGCGTCAAATCAACGTCACCTGGAGTCTATCAACCCGTCCACCCAGTGTCAACGAAAGCTGGTCCCCGGCGCAAGGTCCTCGGACACAGAGTGTTAGAGCTGGAAAAAACACGTCCGGGGCTACCCTCCCGGGAAACCTTTCCCCCCCCTTCCCCGTCCAAGCCAGTGAGGGCCAGCGGAGCGGACCTCGGAAAGGAGGACGTCATGGGCGCCATCTTCGCCGCCGTAAAAGCGGAATGTCCCCTTTGCGGCTCGCCCGTGCTCTCCGTCAGCCGAGGCGGACGTGTGATCTCTGAGGACCTGCACCCCATCCAGCTCGGGCCGGACTTCGGCCGGGGCTACACCCTGTGCGACGACTGTGGGGTCCTGGCCGACCTCCCCACCGACCTGGAGCTCAACTGAGGGTCCGCACCGCCCGTGAAGCTGCGCCGGCCCGCGCCTGCGCACGGGGAGGGTGTGGCAACCAGGAGCCCCGCCTGCCAAGAGTCGCCCATTTTCCCTTGACGCACACGGGGCGGCCGGAGGAAACTCCGCAACGTCACAGTCGCGCTTGTCACACGTAACCGGGGCTTGGCTCGAGGGCGAGCCGGCACCGAATCCAGTCTGCTGGAGGGAGATGCATGTCTGACGATTCGCCTTGGGGTTCGCCGAAGCCGGGAGACGTTCCTGACTCTGAGCGTGAGACCGAGAAGCCGGCCGAGCCCGATCCGTTGAAGGAAGCCCGGGAGGCCTGGACCTCTGCCGCCGCGTTCATCAAGAACGAGGTTGCGGACGCCACCGAGGCCGCGGGAGAGACCTACGATGACGCCGCCGACAAGGTCAAGCAAGCCGTCGAGGATCTGAGCAGCAAGGTGGCCAGGGAAAAACGGGCGATCAAGAAAGGGATAGCGGCGGCTGTCGCCGCGGCCAGGAAGGACGCCAAGGCCCCAAAGAAGGCCGCCAGGAAGACGAAGAAGGCCGCCAAGAAGAAGGCCAAGGCCTTGAAGAAGGCGGTCAAGAAGAAGACGAAGGTCGGCAAGAAGCTCAAGCGACGGGTCGTCAAGAAGGTCGCCAGGAAGGTCCTGAAGAAGAAGGCCCCGAAGAAGGCCACCAGGAAGAAGGCGAAGAAGAAGAAGGCCGCCAAGAAGTCGGTGAAACGCAAGGTCGCCAAGAGGGTCGCCAAGAGGGTCGTGAAGAAGAAGCTGGCGCGCCGGAAGACCTCAAAGAAGAAGACCACCAGGAAGAAGGCGGCCAAGAAGAAGTAGCCGTCCGAGCCGAACCCAATCGCGACACGGCCAGGGGGCGCCTCTGGGCGCCCCCTTCGTGCGTTCGGGCCTGCCGGGGTCGCCGTCCACACCGGCCGACCGCGGTCAGCCCCCCAGGAGGCTCTTCAGCACGAAGAGCACGTTCTCCTTGCGTTCCCGCAGCCGCCGGTAGAAGTACGGGAACCAGTGAGTCCCGTAGGGCACGTAGACACGCACGTTGAACCCCTCGGCCACGAGGGAGGTCCACCGCCTCGGACGGAGCCCGTAGAGCATCTGGAACTCGAACCGGGAGGCCTCGATCCCCTTCTCCCGAACGTGGTCGATGGTGCTGCGGATGAGCTTCTCGTCGTGGGTGGCGATGGCCGGAAGGTGACCCTTCGCCAGGAGGAGATGGGCCGCGGCCTCGAAGTTGCGGCGGATCTCGGGCATGTCCTGGAGGGCCACCTCCGGGGGCTCGCGATAGGCCCCCTTGCACAGGCGCACGCGGTCGCCTCGCGCGATCGCCTCCCGGACGTCGTCGAGAGTCCGGTGGAGGTAGGCCTGGAGCACGATGCCCACGTTGTCGTAGCGCTTCCTCAGCTCGTGAAACACCTCGATGGTGTCCCGGGTCAGGCTCGACCCCTCCATGTCGAGGCGCACGAAGCCGCCGACCTCCGTGGCCACGTCGAGGATCGACGCCGTCTGCTCGAGGCAGAGGTCGCGGGAGATCCCCTGCCCCATCGAGGACATCTTGATCGAGACGTTCCGCTCGATGTCGGGCGGAATGAGCCGCAGAAGCTCCTTCGCCGCCTCGGCGGCCCGCTTCGCGGCCTCGGGGCTGGTCACGTCCTCCCCGAGCTTGTCGAAGGTCGCCCGGATGCCTCGACGCTGGAGATGCTCCCCCACCCTGACGGCGTCCTGGGGGCCCTCGCCGGCCACGAATCGCCGGGCCAGGAACGTGAAGGCCTTCACCTCTTCCTCCCGCGAGCCGGCCCGGAGGTGTGGCTGGCGGTCACGACACTGGAGATGCCCCCCCGGACGCTGAAGCGGCCCTCCACCGTCATGGTGCGAGGCCTGGTGGCCCGAACCAGGTCATCCAGGATGACGTTGACGACGTCCTCGTAGAAGATCCCCTGGTCGCGGAAGGCCTGCAGGTAGAGCTTCAGGCTCTTCAGCTCGACGCACAGCCGCGCCGGGACGTACACGATCCGAATCGTCCCGAAGTCGGGCTGCCCGGTCTTCGGGCAGACCGACGTGAACTCGTGACAGGTGTGCTCGATCGTGTAGTCCCGGCCCGGGTGGGGGTTGGAGAAGCTCTCGAGTTCGGCCATGCCGCGGCCCATTCTAGCGTCCTTCGAGCACCGCTACCCCGCGCGCCCCGGTGGGGCGAAGCCGGACTGGGCCTCGGCGAGCTCGCGGCCGATCTCCTCTCGCAGGGCGGCGGGTCGCACGACCTGCACGTCGGGGAGGAAGCCCTTGACCCAGGCCTTGAGCTCGAATCCGAGGGCCACCTCCATGGTCAGGCGGACCGAGCCGTCGTCCTCCTCGTCGAGGTGCTGGCTCTCGTGCCACACGCGCTCACGGATGTAGCTGGCCATCGAGGGTCGGAACAGGAGCTCCACGGTCTGGGCCTCGCCCCCGGCGATGCCGAAGGCCGAGCGAGCATACTCGGAGGGGTTGAAGTCGGCGGGGATCTCGAACCCCTCGTCGAGGATCTCCATCTCCTGAACGCGCTCCACCGCGAAGGTCCGGATCTCCCCGTAGTCGTGAGCCCTCGCGTAGAGGTACAGCCCTCCCCGGTAGTAGACGAGGCGGTAGGGATCGACGGTGTAGTCCTTCGTGCGCTTGGAGTGGAAGGAGTAGTACGCGATCCGGATCTGCCTCTGGTGGAGGATGCCGTCGATCAGGCCGGCGATGACGTCTTGCTTGCGCGAGTAGTCCTTCCAGGGATCGGGACGCGCCGAGAAGAGCTCCTGGATGCGCTCGAGATAGGGCAGGCTCCGCCGGGGCAGGGCCTCGCTGATCTTCGCAAAGGCGGACTCCAGGTCCTGGGCAAAGGGTGCCCCCCCGAGGAAGGACAGCATGTTCCGGCTGAAGAAGAGAGCCGCCAGCTCGGACAGGGTGAAGCTCTGGCTCAGTCGCTGCTGGTAGCCCTCGATGAGCCGCCAGACCTTCTTCCCGTCCCTACGGTCGTCGTAGAGGGGGAAGCCCGCCTCCTGGAGCGCCTCGAGGTCACGGCGGATGGTGCGCTCGGTGACCCCGTGCTCCCGGGCCAGGGCGGGCGCGCTCGTCCACCGGCCCGCCTCGATGGTCTTCAGGATCTTCCACTGACGGATGACCTCGGCGTTGCGCATCCGGTTCGCTCCTCGCCCGGCGATTCTAGCCCACCGCCGCCTCCCCTGCGCTATACTCCCGCTGACCCACCTGGCCGGAGGATCCGATGTCGGATCGTGTACCCAGACTCGGCGACGAGATCGACGACTACTGTCCCCGCTGCCGTCTGCTGCTGAACCACGACGTGACCAGCCTCTACAACGACCAGCCCGCCAAGGTGACGTGCCGCACCTGTCACAACACCCACGACTACCGCCACGCCCAGGTGCCGACCAGGCGGAAGTCGAAGGAGCGTGAGAAGAAGACGCTTCTCGAGCAGGTCATGGCCTCGATGCCGAAGCCACCGGACCCGCCCCCCGCACCGTCCGCTCCCGCTCGCAAGAGGCGGGACCTCTGGGCCGAGGTCGAGAGGATCAAGGGGCAGAAGAAGGACTGACGGGTGCGCGCCGTCGACCTGATCCAGCGCAAGCGGGACGGCGGCGAGCTCACCCGGGAGGAGATCGACTTCTTCGTCCAGGGCTACGCTCGCGGGCGGATCCCGGACTACCAGGCCTCGGCGCTGGCCATGGCCGTGTACTTCCGTGGTATGACCCCGGTGGAGCTGTCGGCCCTGACCGAGTCGATGATGCGCTCGGGGCAGGTTCTCGACCTCTCCGACCTTCCCGGCCCCCGGGCCGACAAGCACTCCACCGGGGGCGTCGGGGACAAGACGAGCCTGATCCTCGCCCCCCTCGCCGCCGCCTGCGGGGTCTTCGTGCCCATGATCTCCGGCCGCGGGCTCGGGCACACCGGGGGCACCCTGGACAAGCTGGAGTCCATTCCCGGCTTCCGCACCCGCCTCGGCCTGGACGAGTTCCGCTCCGTCCTCGCACGATGCGGCCTCGCTCTCATCGGCCCGACACCCGAGATCGCCCCCGCCGACCACAGGCTCTACGCCCTGCGCGACGTCACCGCCACCGTGGAGAGCCTCCCCCTCATCGCCGCCTCGATCATGAGCAAGAAGATGGCCGAGGGCATCGACGCCCTCGTCCTGGACGTCAAGTCGGGCGACGGAGCGTTCCTGGGGACCCTCGAGCAATCGAGGGAGCTGGCCCGGGCCATGATCGCCATCGGCCGGGAGATGGGCCGGAAGGTCGAGGCCCTGGTGACGGCGATGGAGCAGCCCCTCGGTCGAACGGTCGGCAATGCCCTCGAGGTCGCCGAGAGCATCGAGACGCTCAAGGGACGTGGGCCCCGGGACCTCGAGTCCCTGTCAATCGAGCTCGCGGCCCGGATGGTGCACCTGTCGGCGGGCATCGGCCTCGACGTGGCCCGGGGCCGGGTGCGCGGGGCTCTCGTCTCCGGAGCGGGCCTGCAGAAGCTCCGGGAGGTCATCGAGCTCCAGGGTGGTGACCCCCGGGTCTGCGACGATCCCACGCTTCTGCCCCGGGCCTCCGGCACCGTCGTCGTCCGGGCCGATCGCGACGGCCGGGTCAGGCGGCTCGGGGCCCGCGCCATCGGCCACGCCGCCATGCTCCTCGGCGCGGGTCGCGAGACCGTCGACGGCACCATCGACCCCACCGTGGGCTTCGTCTTTCACAAGAAGGTTGGAGACCCCGTCTCCATGAACGAGCCCATCGTGACCGTTCACGCCGGGACGTCCCCGCGACTCGAGAAGGCCCTGGCCGGACTGCGGGCGTCCATCGAGGTCGGCCCCGAGGCCATGGCCACGGGACAGCTGGTCCTCGACCGCCTGGCCTGACGCCATGAAAGGAAGCCGATGCCCACCCTGATCCTCCTCAGTGCCGCCACCCAATCCCTCGAGGGCATGCGCCGCGGGGGGCTGGACCTGAGCCTCGCCCAGAGGGCCACCGGCCTCCTGGGCCTCGCCACCATCCTCTTCCTGGCCTGGCTCCTGAGCTACGACCGCCGGCGCGTGCCCTGGCGGCTCGTGGGAATGGGCATCCTCCTTCAAGCCGGCTTCGGCCTTCTCGTGCTCAAGTCGACACCCGGGCGGTGGCTCTTCGAGAGGGTGGGCAACGTCTTCCAGGGGCTGCTGACGTTCAGCCGGGAGGGGGCCCGGTTCATCTTCGGGAACCTGGTCAACGACACGGTGCCCGTGGGCGTGCCCGGGGCCGCCGATGCGTTGGACACGACCGCGGGCTACGTGGCCCAGACCACCTCCAGCTTTGCGTTCTTCGTGCTCCCGACGATCATCTTCTTCTCCGCGTTGATGACCGTCCTCTACTACCTGGGGATCATGCAGCTCGTGGTCAAGGGCATCGCCTGGCTGATGCAGCGCACCCTGCGGACCTCGGGAGCCGAGACCCTCTCCGCCAGCGGCAACATCTTCATCGGACAGACCGAGGCTCCGCTGCTCATCAAGCCCTTCGTGGAGAAGCTGACCCAGTCGGAGCTGTTCACGGTCATGACCGGCGGGTTCGCCACGGTGGCGGGGGGCGTCTTCGCCGCCTACGTCGCGATGCTGCAGGGCTTCTTCCCCGACATCGCCGGCCACCTCATGGCGGCCAGCGTGATGAACGCCCCGGCCGGGCTGCTCCTCTCGAAAATCATCCGCCCCGAGACCGAGACCCCGGTCTCCCGCGACGCCACGCACGTGGTCGTCGAGAAGACCGACGCCAACGTGGTGGAGGCGGCGGCCGGCGGGGCGGCCACCGGCGTCCAGCTCGCCCTCAACGTCGGGGGCATGCTCATGGCCTTCATCGCCCTCATCGCCCTGGTCAACTTCTTCATCGGCTGGGCCGGGGGCCTCGTCGGCCTCGAGGGCCTCAACCTCCAGACCATCTTCGGGACGCTCCTCAGACCCCTGGCCTGGGTCATGGGCGTTCCCTGGGGGGAGACGGGCTACGTCGGCGGCCTGATCGGCCTGAAGGTGGTCCTCACCGAGTTCGTGGCCTATGCCCGGTTCGGCGCCGACGTGACCGCCGGGGCGGTCAGCCTGTCCCCACGATCGCTGGTCATCACCGCCTACGCCCTCCTGGGATTCGCCAACTTCGCGAGCATCGGCATCCAGATCGGCGGCATCGGCGGCCTCGCCCCCTCCCGCCGGAGCGACCTCGCCCGATTCGGGATCCGGGCCATGATCGCCGGCAACCTGGCCGCCTTCATGTCGGCCACGCTGGCGGGGATGATCCTGTGAGCGACCTCCTGGCCCGTCTCGACGAAGCGGCGGCAGCCGTCCGCGGCCGCACCACTGTCCGCCCGACCATCGGGGTGGTGGCGGGCTCGGGCCTCGGGGCCTTTGCCGACAGCCTCGAGGATCCCGTGGTCGTCCCCTTCGGCGAGATCCCCCACTTCCCCGCCCCCACCGTCCCCGGCCACAGCGGCGCCCTCGTGGTCGGGCGGGTGGCGGGAGTGCCCACCGCGGCCCTCAAGGGACGCGTCCACGCCTACGAAGGCTACTCCCTCGACGACGTCGTCTTTCCGGTGCGGGTGCTCGGGCGCCTGGGAGCTCGCATTCTGATCCTGACCAACGCCGCCGGGGCCATCAACCCCGACTTCGCGCCGGGCGACCTCATGCTCCTGAGCGATCACATCAACCTCCTCGGCAACCCCCTCACCGGCCCGAACCAGGCCCGGCTCGGTCCCCGCTTCCCCGACATGTCGGCAGCCTACGACCGGGACCTGCGGGAGCGGGCGGCCGCCGCCTGCTCCCGCGTCGGGGCCACCGCCCACGAGGGCGTCTACATCGCCGTCCCCGGCCCGTCCTACGAGACCCCGGCCGAGATCCGCATGGCTCGGACACTGGGGGCGGACGCGGTGGGAATGTCCACCGTGCCCGAGGTCATAGCCGCCCGACACATGGGCCTGCGCGTGCTCGCCCTCTCCTGCCTGACGAACCGGGCCGCCGGTGTCTCCGACGAGCCCCTCGACCACGGGGACGTCCTCGCGGTGACCGAGCGGCTGAAGTCGACGCTGCTGAAGGTGCTCACCCGCATCGTCGTCGAGGCGGCCAAGGCACCATGACCCTCCCCCGCACGAGACGCCGCCCCTCCCCCACCGCCCTCGCCGAGCTGGCTCGCCTCGCCACCGCGGCTCGCGCGCACGCCCGCGCCCCCCACTCCCGCTTCGCGGTGGGGGCGGCCCTCCGCATCGCCACCGGGGAGATCGTCACCGGCTGCAACATCGAGAACGCGTCCTTCGGGCTGTCCATGTGCGCGGAGAGAGTGGCGGTCTTCAAGGCCGTCTCGGAGGGCCTCAGCGGCTTCGACGCGATCGCCATCGTGGCCGACGCTCTCCGCCCCACCCCTCCGTGTGGTCCGTGCCGGCAGATCCTGTGGGAGCTCTGCGGGAATCTCACCGTGCACATGAGGACGCTGGGGGGACGGTCGCGGACGCTCAGGCTCCGGGAGCTGCTGCCGCATCCGTTTGACGAGCGGAGCCTCTAGAACGAAAGGGGTCAGGCCAGCTCGGCGCGTGGCGAAGGGAGGCGGAACAACGGAATGGGGTCAGGCCCTATTCATTGCACCGCGGGCGCAACGGGGGCGGCGGCGCAACAAACGGGGCCAGACCCCGCGCTCAGGCGCCGTAG
The DNA here is from genome assembly GCA_022340585.1 of Acidobacteriota bacterium. Taxonomy (GTDB): domain Bacteria; phylum Acidobacteriota; class Vicinamibacteria; order Fen-336; family Fen-336; genus JAJDNS01. Next base: position 47,426 of record JAJDNS010000213.1, on the reverse strand, counting down.
ACTACGATGTCCTTGAGGTTGCGGTAGCGCTCGTTGTAGTCGAGGCCGTAGCCGACCACGAACTCGTCCTCGATGGTGAAGCCCACGTAGTCGACGTGGACGCTCACGAGACGGCGGGCGGGCTTGGAGAGAAGGGTCACCACCTTGAGCGAGCGGGGGCCCCGGGCCCCGAGGAGGCTGGTCAGGTAGTTCAACGTGAGGCCGGTGTCCACGATGTCCTCGATCACGAGGAGGTCCCGGCCCTCCAGCCCCTGGTCCAGGTCCTTGACCAGCTTCACCTCGCCCGTGGACTTGGTCGCGCGACCGTACGAGGAGACGGCGATGTAGTCGAGGGTGAGGGGCAGATCGATGGCCTGGGCCAGGTCCGTCATGAAGGGACAGGCCCCCTTCAGCACGCCTACCAGGTGCGGCTCCCGCCCCGAGTAGTCGGCGGTGATCTGCTCCCCCATCTCCAGGATTCGGGCGTGGATCTGGTCGAAGGACAGTAGAACCTTCATCGAGCCGCCTCCCATGAAGGGGCCGATCATACCGGCTCCGGGGTCGTCGGTGCCAGCGGGCACGGCAACGTTCTCGCCGTGCGCGGGAATCCCGCCCCGCCCCAGAGGGGGCTCGGCTCCGCCGATCGCGCGCCGCCGGGCGCCCCGGTGGGGCCCGGGCGCCTACGCGGGATGCCGTCGCCCGCGGGGCGGGCGCCGCCCGCGACTCCCCCCTCCGGGCTCTTTACGTCCGTGACAGCAAACCATTTCCGCCTCCCGACGGTCAAAATAGCGGATCTTTTGACGGCGATCCTTCGTTCTATGGAGTGATGGCGAACAGCGCACCCGGCGACGCGGAGAGGCTCGCGTCGCCGTGGGGTAGAATTCATCGTTTTCACGACTGGCGGCGCAACGCCCCCGAGAGAAAGCAAGCCTGGAGGCACGAAGGAACATGAGAGCTAGGATTCCGGCGCTGTGCGCCCTTCTGCTCGTGCTCACCCTGGGACCGGGCGCAACCGCCCAGGACCAGCCCGCGCAGCAGACCCTGAGATTGTCGTTGGACGAGGCGGTGGAGCGGGCCCTCGACAACAACGTCGACATCGCGGTCGCGCAGTTCGACCCGGAGATTGCCGCCCAGAACGTCGTCTCCGCCGAGGGCTACTACGTTCCGTTCCTGTTCGCGAACCTCGACTACAACTCGACGGACTCCAAGGGAACGAACTTCTTCAGCGGCGGCGACGTGGTCAATACCAAGAACCAGGTCTGGAGCTTCGGGGCCTCGCTCCCGGTGAAGACCGGAGGCCAGATCGACGTGAGCTGGGACAACCGGCGCAGCGACACCAACAACGCCTTCACGAGCTTCAACCCGATCTACCGGGTGGGCATCACGGTCAACGTGACCCAGCCGCTGCTCGCGAACCTCAAGATCGACGCCCCCCGCCGGCAGCTCAGGCTCAGCAAGATCAACCGCCAGATCTCCGACATCCAGTTTCGACAGAGCGTCATCAATACCGTGGCCACGACCAAGCAGTACTACTACGACCTCGTGTACGCTCTCGACAACCTCCGGGCGGCCCAGGACAGCCTCAACCTGGCCAAGAAGCTCCTCGAGGAGAACGAGATCCGGGTCAAGGTGGGGACCATGGCTCCCCTCGACATCGTCGAGGCGCGGTCGGAGGTGGCGGCCCGCGAGGAGGCGGTGATCGTGGCCGAGAACCTGGTCGCCGACAGCATGGACAACGTGAAGCGGGTCATCTTCCCGCAGAACGACCCGAGCATGTGGGCCACGGCGATCGTGCCCACCACCGCCCCCGTGGCCGAGCCCGTTCCGGTCGACCTCGAACTCGCAGTCCAGAACGCCCTGGACAACCGGACCGACGTGGTGGCCGCCCGCAAGGCCCTCGAGCGATCGGACCTCGACGTCCTCTACCGGGGCAACCAGACGAAGCCGCGCCTCGACCTCGTGGCCGGCTACGGCGGGTCGGGCGCGGGCGGGACCGAGATCATCCGGGAGCCCCCCATCGGCGGCGAGATCATCGAGACGATCCCGGGCGGGTACGGAGATGCCTTCAGCGAGGCCTTTGGCAACGACTTCCCCTCCTGGAACGTCGGCCTGCAGTTCCGCTATTCCATCCCCAACAAGTCCAACAAGGCCCTGCGGGCCCAGGCCGAGCTGTCCCGGGAGCAGGCCCTCGTCTCCCTGCGCCGCCTGGAGCTCCAGGTGGCCCAGGAGGTCCGCACCGCCGGCCGCGGCGTCCTCTCCGGCTTCAAGCGAGTCGCCTCCACCAAGGCCGCACGGGAGCTGGCCGCCGAGCGCCTCGACGCCGAGCAGAAGAAGTTCGACGCCGGGATGTCCACGACCTACCTCGTGAACCAGGCGCAGCGCGATCTCGCCACCCAGGAGGTCGCCGAGCTCCAGGCCGTTGCCGAGTACCGCAAGAGCCTGGTCAACTTCCAGCGGGTCCAGGAGGCCGGAGTGAGCGGCCTCGGGGCCGCGGTCGTCGTGGGCGGAAGCTCCAGCAGCCAGGCCGGCCAGGCCGTGCTCTCGGGCGCCGCCGCGTCGTCGGTGAACCAGGCCACCGGGATCTTCTGATCGCCGTCGCCACGCGGGCGCGGTCTCGGGGGCCCTCGCCGGGCCCCCGTTCTTCTTGCGACGGACATTCTCGAGCCACGGGGGACCCGGGCGGCCTCGCCTCTTCGGGCGGGTAGAATCGGGGGGTGCTGCCCTCGCTCACCCTCGCCGTCGCCCTCCTGGCGGCCCCCCCGGCGGGAGCGTCCCAGGGCACACTGGTTGTCGGCACCCTGGCCGAGCCGGTGAGCCTCGAGCCCCACCTGGCCACCGATGTCCTGGGGGCGGAGATCGTCAGCAACATCTGTGAGACGCTGGTGCGGGTGCGTCCGGGCTCGCTCCGCCCGGAGGGCGTCCTGGCCCTCACCTGGGCCACGCGGGACCAGCGCACCTGGACGTTCACCCTCCGGAAGGGGGTGTTCTTCCACGACGGCACGCCGTTCGACGCCGACGCCGTGGTCGGCAACCTCGAGCACCTCCGGCGGGAGCGTGCGTTCCCGGGACGGGCGCGGCGCATCGGCCCCCACGTCGTCCAGGTCACTCTCGACCGTGCCAACGCCGCGCTCCTGTCCACGCTCTCCCAACCCTTCTATGCCCTCCAGAGCCCTCGCCGGCTCGAAGGCCGCGCGAGCGAGCACCCGGTCGGAACCGGCCCCTTCGGGCTCGTCTCCTGGAAGCCGGGTCGGGTCGTGCTCGAGGCGTTCCAGGACCACTGGGGGGGCGCGCCGCGCCTGAGCCACGTCGTCTTCCAGCGCTTCGCCGACGACGAAGCGCTGGTGCGAGCCCTCCTCTCGGGCAAGGTCGACGTCTCCTCCGCCATCGACCAGGGCCGGGTGGACGAGCTTCGCGCCCGGGAGGAGATCACGCTGGACTCCCAGAGCGGGCTGAACCTGGCCTACCTCGCCCTGAACAATGCGCGCCCGCCCTTCGACGACGCCCGGGTGCGTCTGGCCCTGGCTCGGGCCCTGGACCGCTCGGTGATCGTCGACGACGTCCTGAAGGGCTACGGCGAGCCGGCGTACGCGCCCCTGCCTCCCGCGCTTTTCCCCCAGGCCTCCCGCGCCCGTGCCCGCACCCGAGTGCTCGACCGCGAGCGCGCCCGCCGCCTTCTGGCCCGAGCCGGCGTGGACGACGGTTTCGAGACGACCCTCGACGTGTCCAGGGAGCCGCGACCCTACCTCCCGGAGCCCCTCCGCCTCGGCGAGGACGTCCGGAAGGCCCTGGCGACGATCGGGTTGGTGGTGCGAATTCGCGAGGTGGAGGGCTGGGCGAAGTACGTGGAGCTCACCTCTCGCGGCGACTTCGACATGGCGCTCCTGGGCTGGCAGGCCGACACCCTGGACCCCAACGACTTCCTCACCGCTCTCCTCGACTCGGGATCGATCGGGACCACCAACCGGAGCCGCTATCGCAGCGAGGAGATGGACCGCCTGCTCAAGAGGGCCCGCATGGAGAGCGCGAGCCAGATGCGCGGTGCCCTCTACCGCCGCGTCTATGCCCTCTTTCAGGAGGAGATGCCCTTCGTGCCTCTCTACCACGCCTCGGTGTTCGCGGCCCGGAGGCGCGGGGTCAACGGGCTGGTGACCGGCCCCACCGGGATCCTGTCCTACGGCAAGGCCTGGAAGAGTGAGTAGCGTCCAGGGGGTCAGGTCTCCGTGCGGATCAGGTCCTCGAAGGTCTCCCGGCGGCGAACGAGGCGCGCCGCCCCCTCCTCGACCATGACCTCGGCGGCGCGAGGCCGCATGTTGTACCGGGACGACATGGCGAATCCGTAGGCGCCGGTGTCTCTCACCGCGATCAGGTCCCCGGGCTCCGGACGCTCCATTCTCCGCCCCCGGGCGAGGAAGTCTCCGGTCTCGCAGACCGGGCCGACCACGTCCGCCTCGACGAGGTCGCGGCCTCGAGGCCGGACCGGCTCCACCCGGTGGAAGGCACCGTAGAGCGCGGGGCGCAGCAAATCGTTCATCCCCGCGTCCACGACGACGAAGCGACGGTCACCGTTCGCCTTGACGTACAGGACGCGGGTCAGGAGGACCCCGGCTCCGGCCACCAGGGAGCGTCCAGGCTCGAGGACGAGCGTGAGCGGCAGCCCCTCGATCTCGGGCAGGATCTGCCGCGCGAGGGTCCCGGGGTCGGCGCCGCCCCCGTTCTCGTAGTCCACGCCCAGGCCTCCGCCGAGGTCGATCGTCTCGAGGGGAAAGCCCTCGGCCAGGAGCCGCCGGCTCAGCCCGGCGAGGTCCCGGGCGCCGGCGGCCAGGGGCGCCAGGTCGGTGATCTGCGAGCCCAGGTGGCACTGGAGGCCCACGATCCGGATTCCCGGCCGGCCCCGCGAGCGACGCAGGATCTCCGGGGCCCGGGCAATGGGCACTCCGAACTTCGCCTCGCGCAGCCCGGTGGAGATGTACGGGTGGGTCTGAGGGTCGATGTCGGGGTTCACCCGCAACGAGACGCGGGCGACGACGCCACGGCCCACCGCCGCCTCTCCCAGTCGGGTGATCTCTTCTTCGCTCTCGGCGTTGAACTCACCGATTCCGCGCTCGAGGCCGAGGCTCAGCTCCTCGTTGGTCTTGCCGACCCCGGCGAAGACGATGTGCTCGGGTGGGAACCCGGCCCGCAGGGCCGCGAGCATCTCTCCACCGGACACGATGTCCGCCCCGGCGCCGAGGGCGGCCAGGACGCGCAGGATGGCCCCGTTGCCGTTGGCCTTCACCGCGTAGCAGATGCGGTGCGGGACCCCGGCGAACGCGCTCTCGTAGGCCCTCCACGCCTCCTCGATGGCGCGTCGGCTGTAGACGAAGAGCGGTGTCCCGAACCGCTCCCCCACGCCTCCCAGGTCCACGCCGTCGCACGCCAGCTCCCCGCCCTCGATCCGTTCGAACCCCGTCATCGTTCCACGGCCTCCTCGCCGCCCTTCGGGCGCTCCTCGGCCACGCGCAGAAGCGCCGCCGCCACTCCGGAGAGCCCGACCAGCCCCACGAGGTTGGGCAGTATCTGGAGGGCGTTCATGAGGTCACCCCACGCCCAGACCAGATCGACGTGGGTGGTCGCACCGATGACGATGAGACCGCAGTAGATCCAGCGGTAGGGCTTCACCACCCGCCGGCCCAGGACGTACTCGAGGAACTGCTCTCCGTAGTAGCCCCAGCCCAGCAGCGTGGTGTAGCCGAACAGGAAGGCGCACACTGCCACCGCCCAGCCGCCGCCCCCCGGAACCGCGTGGTTGAAGGCCTCCGCCACCGCGGCCGTGCTCGTGAGACCGGAGCGCCAGACCCCAGTCACGAGCACGGTGAGGGCGCTGATGGTGGAGGTGACGAACGACACGATGAACACCTCCATCACCGCCGCGTAGCCCTGCTGGACCGGCCGCCGGCTCCTCGCGGTACCGTACGCCACTGCCGCGGTGCCGTAGCCGGCCTCGTTGGCGTAGATCCCCCGGGCGAGACCGTAGCGCATGGCCATCATGATGCCGATCCCGGCCGCGCTGCCCACCCCGGCCCGGAAGGAGAACGCCTCGCGCATCACGAGGGCGAGAACGCCTCCCAGGCGATCGCCGTGGGTGACGATCACCAGCAGCCCGCCGAGGAGGTAGAGCGCCACCATCGACGGGGCCAGCTTCTCGGCCGCCCGCCCGATGGACGTGACCCCCCCGATGATCACGAGCCAGGTGAGAACCGCGATCCCGACGCCGGCCACGGCCGTCGGGACGTGAAGGTGGCTCTCGAACACCACGGCGATCGAGTTGGGCTGGGTGAAGGTCGTGGTGGTGAGAGCGGCGATCCCCGCGATGAGGGCGTAGAGCCATCCCAGCCGCCGCATCCCGAGCCCGTCGCGGAGGTAGTGCATCGGGCCCGCGGACAGATAGGTCGTATCGAGCACCCGGTAGCGGACACCGAGCACGGCTTCGGTGAACTTGATGGCGGTGGCAAAGAACCCGTAGCACCAGATCCAGAAGAGGGCCCCCGGCCCGCCGGAGACGATCGCCGTGGCAACGCCGGCGATGTTGCCGGTCCCCACCGAGGCGGCGAGGGCGGTCGTGAAGGCCTGGAACGGGGTGAGCACGCCGTCGCCTCCCGCCCCCGCCGGGCGCAGCGCGCCCAGGGCATCGCGGAAGTGCCGGACCTGGACAAACCGCAGACGCACGCTGAGAAAGAGCCCGGTGCCGAGGAGCACGGCCACCGTCCAGGGCCCAAAGGCGGCGTCGCTGGCGCGAAAGATCGCCGCCGCCGCGGCATCGCCCAGGGCGCTGAGCGTGGCGAGGATCGACTCCGGCGGTGTCGCGGAAGAGCTCACGTGGCTGTCACCCGGAAGGTCCCGCCAGGGACACGATCGCCTTGGCGGAATCGTGTGCCTGGCCAGGGCACCCGGCCGCAGGCCGGCCCGGTCCCGCCAGGGACACGATCGCCCTCGCGGAATCGTGTGCTGGGTCGAGGCATCCGGCATGATAGACCATCGCCAACGCGACCGCGGGGACGTGCTACCCTCGGCCCGCCGTGAAAGGAGAACCCCGAGGATGAGACGCAGGGAGTGGCTCAAGGCGACGGGGACCCTCGCCGGCGGGACGGTCCTGCCGGCAACGCTCGCCGGGGGCGAGAGTCGCGCCGGCCTCGTGGTCGAGACCCTCCACCTGGAGCTCCGCCACACCTGGACGACCACCATGTCCTCCAGCGAGACCCGTGACACCGTGCTCGTGCGCTACCGGCGCGACGGGGTCGAGGGGCTCGGTGAGGGCGCCCCCATCGTCCGGTACGGCGAGGACGCTGCTCGGGCCCGGGCCGCCCTTGAGGACCTCGCGGACCTCGTGGAGGAGGCCGACCCCTGGCTTCTCGAGAAGGTCCTCGGGAAGGCCTTCGCCCGGCTCGAGCACCAGTACGCTGCCCGCGCGGCCCTCGACATCGCCCTCCACGACTGGCGGGGCCGAAAGCTCGGGATGCCGCTGCACCGCCTCCTCGGCCTCGATCCCGCCGACGCCCCCCTCACCACGTTCTCCATCGGGATCGACTCGCCCGAGATGACGCGGCAGAAGGTGCGGGAAGCGGCCGAGTTCCCCGTCCTCAAGATCAAGGTCGGCCTGGACAGCGACGAGGACACAATCGCCGCGGTGCGTGAGGTCACGGACAAGCCCCTCCGGGTCGACGTCAACGAGGGCTGGAAGGACCGGGAGACCGCGGTCCGCAAGATCGAGTGGCTGGCCGCGCGCGGGGTGGAGCTCGTCGAGCAGCCCATGCCCGCCGCCATGCTCGAGGAGACGGGATGGGTGCGCGAGCGGGTGGACGTGCCGCTGTTCGCTGACGAGGCCTGCGGGCGTGCGCACGACATCCCCCGGCTCTCCGGGGTCTACGACGGCGTCAACATCAAGCTCGACAAATCAGGCGGGATCCGGGAGGGCCTGCGCATGATCCACACTGCCCGTGCGTGCGATCTCGGCGTGATGCTGGGCTGCATGATCTCGAGCTCGGTGAGCACCACCGCCGCCGCGCACCTCTCCCCCCTGGTCGACTACGCGGACCTCGACGGCCACCTGCTCATCGCCAACGATCCCTGGTCGGGCGTCGAGGTGCGTGAGGGTCGACTGACCCTTCCCGATCGCCCCGGGCTGGGGCTGATCTCCCGCGACCGCCCACGATGAGCGCACCGACCGCAGACCCCCACCACACCGGCCCGATCCCCGCGGATTCCCTCGATCCCCGGGCGCTGGCCGGACTGATCGACCACACCCTGCTCAAGCCGGAGGCCACCGGCGACGCCATCAGGGTGCTGTGTGCCGACGGGCGCGCGCACGGCTTCGCCGCGGTCTGCGTGAACCCGGTCTGGGTCGCCCTGTGCGCCGAAGAGCTCCGGGGATATCCCACCCGGGTGGCCTCGGTGGCGGGGTTCCCGTTGGGAGCCTCGCTCCCCGGGATCAAGGCCGCGGAGGCCAGGCGGTCGGTCGATGACGGAGCCTGCGAGATCGACATGGTCCTGAACGTGGGCGCCCTCAAGAGCGGAGATGACGGGCTCGTGGAGGACGACATCGCGGCCGTCGTCGACGCGTGCCCGGGGATCGTGGTCAAGGTCATCATCGAGGCTGCTCTCCTCACCGACGACGAGAAGGTCCGGGCCTGCACTCTCTCCCAGCAGGCGGGAGCAGGCTTCGTCAAGACCTCCACCGGCTTCGGACCCGGCGGTGCCACGACCAGGGACGTCGCCCTCATGCGCCGCACGGTGGGGGCGCGTACCGGGGTCAAGGCCGCCGGGGGGGTGCGTGACTGGACCTTCGCCCGGGAGCTGATTGCCGCCGGCGCGAACCGCATCGGCACCAGCTCCGGGGTGCGCATCCTCGAGGAGTTCCGGGCCGCGGCGGCGCGCGGCTAGGGTTTCGACGGCATCCGGCGCATGTAGGCCTTGACGACCGCTTTCGGCTCGAGCCCGATCGCCCGGGCGTACTCCTGCAGGAAGCCCCGTAGGTAGACGGGGGCGGGCAGGAGGGCAAAGCGGTCCTCCTCGATATACTCCAGGAACCGTGTCCCGATCTTCGTGATGCTCGCGATCCGCCGGAGGTCCACTCCTCGGGACTCCCGGATGCGCTGGAGGTCGGCTCCGGTCAATACCTCGGGGAGCTCGACCTCCTCGGTGCCGCTGCCACCGTGAGGCGGGAAGGGCACCGTCGAGGACTCCGGCGGAGCGAACCCGTGGGCCTCGTCGTAGGCGCGTCGCTGCTCGGGGTCGGCGAGGACGTCGTGGGCCTCCTGGATCCGCGCCCGCTCGGCCGCCAGCTCCACCGGCTGGAGGAGGGAGTACGTGGCGAGCGCATCCTGGTCGTACATCTCCAGGGAGAAGCGGTACGCCCGCTCGACCTGCTCAGGGGAGGCCCCCGGCTCGAGGCCGAGGACGTCGTAGAGGTCTTCTCGCTCCATCGGTGTCTCAATACCCGGCGCCGAGGCTCTCGCCCTTGAGGAGGTCCCGCGCGAGCCGGCGGATCTCCTCGGCCGCCCGGGACGTGGGCGCGTCCGCCATGAACAGCCGGCGGCGGCGGGCCGCCTGCCACACCGCGTCCTCGAAGTGCACGAAGCCGGCATAGCTCGCGCTCAGGCCCAGATGCCGCTTGCAGGCGGCCACCAGCTGGTGACCGATGGCGACATCCCGCTCGCTGCGGACCTCGTTGACCACGAAACGCGGCTGGAAGGCCCCCATCTCCCGACGGAACAGCGCCGCCGTCTCCGGGTCCTCTGCCTCGACGCGTCTCACGAGGTCGACGGGCGTTCGCAGGCCCAGCTCGTTCTTCGGATCCATCGCCGCCTCCACCAGGCGACGGGTCCCCTCGTGCTTCGTGGCCGCGCGCAGCCGCCGATAGAGGCCGCCCTTGATGAACCGGTAGCCGTTCTCTATGGAGCTCGGCTCCGGCACCACCGTCAGGACGGACACGTCGGAGATCAGGAAGAAGTCGAGGATGTTGAAGGACGTGCCCGCCCCGATGTCGATCAGCACCACGTCGACATCCAGAGCGCGGATCTTCTTCAGGACCCGGACCTTCTGGAGGTGCTTGATGTTGGCCGCGGTGAGGAGATCGCCAGCGCCGCTCAAGAGCCTGAGCCCCGGGACACCGGTCTCGGTGAGCGTTTCCTCGAGCGTGTCCAAACGGCGCTGGATGAAGTCGGCGAGCGTGCGGGCGGGAACCGGGAGGCCGAGGCAGGTGTGGAGATTGGCGCCGCCGAGGTCGGCGTCGACCACCACCACGCGTTGGCCCATTCGTGCCAGCTGCCAGCCCAGGGAGGCCGAGATGAGGGACTTCCCGATGCCTCCCTTGCCCCCGCCCACGGACCAGATCTGGCGCTGCTTAGCGGCCGATCCCACGGAGAGCGTCTCGGAGACCGTGAGAGCCATCAGTCGAGACGCACGCTGGTCATCACTGCGTTCAGCAACGCCCGGCTCTGTCGGGACTTCCTCCACACCTGCCGGGGGGCCATGCCCACCAGGCACAGCGACTCACCCTGGCCGATCACCGTCACGTGCCGTTGCCGCCAGTCCTTGTGACCGTCGACCGGCTCGTCGTAGTGGACCACGAAGGCGGAATCGAGGGCCTCCCGCTCGCCGATCCACCCCTGGCGGAAGTCGTACTCGTAGTCGACCTGGGGCTCGGCCTTCATCGGGTCGGCCAGACGCTCCTGCATGCACTGCACGTGGTAGCTGTCGAGGCCCAGCTCGCCCTCCCGTCGGAGGACCCGAACGACCAGGAGCCCGCCCCGGGCCTCGGTGATCTCGGGCTGGCCGGGGCGACTCTCGACCACCCAGTCCTCGGGGGTGCGCAACGTGAGAGTCTGCGCGGCGTTCTCGTGCTCGACGACCAGGGTCGCCGCCTCTTCGTCGCCCGCGCCGGCCGGAGCCGCGACCACCACAAGGCCAACGAGCGCGGTCTTCACCCACTGCTGCATATCCGGGCCTCGGCCGGTAAGGATACGGGGCCTGAGGTTCCGCTTCAAGCCCGGGCCATCAACCTGTTGTGTCGTCAGGCTTCAGCCGACCCGGCATGGGCATCTTCATCGAGCCGATCTGCGAGGGGTCCACTCCCCTCCGGACAGCGATCATCTCGGCCAGGATGCTCACCGCGATCTCCTCCGGGGTCTGCGATCCGATCTTCAACCCGAGGGGGGCGTGCACCGTCGCCAGCCGCTCCGACGGCACCCCTCGTTCGGCGAGGGCAGCGAAGATGTGAACGATCTTGGCCCGGCTTCCGAGGAGCCCGACGAAGCGCACGTCGTGTTGGAGAACCGCCTCGAGCGCCACCGCGTCCCCCTGGTGGCCGCGAGTCACCACCACGGCGTAGGAGTTCGGCCCCAGGGTCATCCGGGTGGCCGCCCCGGGGAAGTCGTCCACCACGAGGAGGGAGGCGTCGGGGAAACGCTCCGCGTTGGCGAACTTCGCACGGTCGTCCGCCACCTCCACCCGGAAGCCACACGCCCCGGCCATGCGCGAGAGCGGCTGGGCGACGTGGCCCGCCCCGAACAGGCACAGAACCGGGGTTCCCTCGATCGGCTCGATGAAGACCTGCATCCTGCCCCCGCAGACCAGCCCGTCCTCCCCCGCCTCGTGCGGGGTGAGGTCGTAGCTTGCCAGCTCCGCCCGACGGTCCATGATGGCCTGGCGTGCCCTCCGCGTCATCTCCGCCTCGAGGCACCCGCCACCGATCGTCCCCACGATCCGGCCATCGGCGTGAACCAGCATCCGGGCCCCGGCCTTCTGCGGCGTCGACCCGCGCGTAGACACCACGGTCACCAGCGCCGCCGGCTCGCCCGCCGCTTCGGCTCCCAGGGCCGCCTCCAGGACTTCCCGCATGGCTCCGCTAGCTCACGGTGGCGCCGAGCCCCTCGAGCGCGGCCTCCAGCATGCGCCGGTCCAGGGGCCGGGCCAGGCAGGTGCGGAAGAGCTTCGCGTGGGACCCGAGGTCGGCGGCAACGGCGAGGGCGATGAGGGGCACGTCCCGGGTCGCGTCGTGGGCCCGGAGGCGCTCCGCCACCTCCTCCGCCCGGAGCCGGGGCAGGATCCGGTCGAGGACCACGGCCGCGGGCAGGAGCCGCGCCGTCGCCTCGACCGCCTCCACTCCGTCCGCGGCCTCCTCCACCGCGAAGCCCGCCTCCTCGGCCACCCGCCGAATCTCCCTGCGGGTGACGGCGTCGGCCGCGGCCACCACCACCACCGGTGCCTGCGACTGGGCGCCGGCCCCGAAGAGAGGCAGTGTGAACGCGAACTTCGACCCCTCGCCGGGGGTGCTGTCCACCTGGAACTCCCCGCCGTGGGCACGAGCGATCCGCTCGCAGATCGACAGCCCCAGGCCGAACCCCTCGATTCCCGTGGCCTCCCGGTCGTGGACCCGCGAGAAGGGTCGAAAGAGCAACCCGATCTTCTCCGGAGCGATGCCCATTCCCTGATCGGAGACGCTCACCACCGCCGTCTCCCGCTCGCGTCGAACGGCGAGGCGCACCTCGCCCCCTCCGGGCGAGTACTTCACCGCGTTCGACAGCAGGTTGTCGGCGACCTCGCCGATCCGCTCGGCGTCCGCCCAGCAGGGAAGAGGCTCCTCGGGCAGATCCAGGACGATCGGGTGGGCCGGGTCCGCCGGGAAGCGCTCCGCCGCTGCCCGCAGGCAGGCAGCGAGGTCCACCAGACCGAAGTCGAAGGCGAACTGGCCCGTCTCCAGCCGCGTCGTCTCCAGCGTCCGGTCCATGAGACCGGCCATCCGAGTGACGCTGTCCACGATGAGGCCCGCCCGCTCGCGACGCTCCTCCTCCTCGGCGTCCGGTCGCGCCTCCAGCATCTCCGCCCATCCCAGGATGGCGGCGAGAGGGGTCCGGAAGTCGTGGGCGACGACGTTCACGAGCTCGCTCTTGGTGCGGTCGAGCTCCACCAGCCGTGCGTTGGTGTTCTCGAGCGTCTCGTAGAGCCCGGCCGTTCGAAGAAGGATCCCGACTCCGTCCGCCAACGTCTCCAGGGCGATCACCTGCCCCCGGTCGAAGGATCCGGCCCGGTCGCTCTCCACGTACAGGACCGCGGTCACCTCGTCCCCGGACACGATGGGTACGGCCAGGGCGTTTCGGCTGCCCGGCACCAGCGACGCGAAGCCCGGCGTCGAGGCCTCCGCCCACGCCACCGTGCGGCGCTCGGTCAGGGCCAGCCCCAGGGGGCCTTCCCCGCTCAGGGTCTTCGCCTGCTCCTCCGGGGGAGGCTCCCGGCCCGCGGCGGTGACGACGCGCAGCATCCCCGACTCCAGGTCCGGCTCGAGCATGGCCACGACCGGGTGCTGAAACGCCTCCTGGATGCGGGACACCGTCGACTCCAGGATGCGATCCCGCGACAGCACCCCCGCCGTCTCCCGCAACACGCTGTTGACGAGCGCCAGCTGCTCGCTGCGCTCGCGCTCCCCGGCGAAGGCCACGGAGTTCGCCACCGCGATCGACAGCTGCCCGGCGAAGCGCGTGAGGTAGTCGAGATCGTCGTCGCTGAAGGGCGGCGAGCCGGGCTGGCGAGTGGCGTTGAGCACCCCGTAGAGCACGGAGGTCCCCCGCGCGCGGTCGAAGTGGGTCAGGGGGACACAGAGGATGCGCTCGACCGGATTGTCGCCGACGACCCAGTCCGCGTGGCCCGGCACGTCGTTCACCAGCAGCGGCAGCAGATCCCGCGCCACCCGCCCGGCGATGCCTTCCCCGAGGCGGAAGATAGGCGGCTCCCGGGTGTCGCCGTGCTCACCCGCCCAGGCGGCGAACAGACGGAGCACCTGCTCGCCCTCGTCGAAACGGAAGACCGAGGTGTGAGCGGCGCGGATCAGGCGTCCCGCCTCCTCGGTGGCGCGGACGAAGAGGGCCTTCAGATCCCTGAGGGCGGCCGTCTCGAGTCCGAGGTCGTACAGGGTGGCCATCTGCCGCGCGATGTGCTCGGTGGCCGCCTCGCTGTCCGCCCGGCGCAGGGCGAGGGCCAGGTGCCCGCCGAGGGTGGAGAGCAGGCTCGTCTCCTCCTCGTCGAACGACCCGGCCCGGCGCCGGCTGACCACCAGCACCCCGAGGACATGCCCGCCGGCACGCACCGGGACCGCCAGCTCCGCCAGCTCCGCCGAGCGCGACGCCTCCAGCGGCGCGGAGAGCCGCGCGGCCCAGCGCAGGGACTCGGGATTGGGCGGGGAGCTGGTCGAGCCGGCCTCGACCTCGGGCCCCTGGCCATCCTCCGCCCCCGCGGCGTGGAAGGCCGCGTAGTCGTAGCCGAGGTCGGTCTGGATGCGGCGCACGGTCATCTCGAGCAGGCGGTCGCGCCCGGAGACCGCGGCCATGTCGCCCACGAGCGCCGCCAACCGCTCGAAGCGCCCGGCCTGACGCCTCTGGCGGTCGAAGATCTGCCGGCTCATGAGGAACGTCGCCACCGGCCCCGCGAAGGTGGACAGGATCTGGACATCGCCGTCGGTGAAGCCACCCGGCTTGTCGGCGGCGCCGAGCAGACCGATGAGCTCGCCCGCCGACAGGAGAGGCATGAGGACGACCGACTGCGCCTCGGCGAGGAGGGCGATCTCCTGGGCGAGGCGAAGGTCGGAGGCGGGCTGGTTGCTCACGTAGGGCCGTCCGCTGCGGGGGTTCCAGAGGCTCCGATACTCGGGACGGGGAACGTAGCGAAAGGCTCGGGCCCTCTCGTCGTCCAGGCCGTGAACGGGGAGCGCGGCCTCCATGACCCGGGTGGTCGGGTCGTGGAGGGCAATCCCCACGGTGGGGGCCCCCAGCAGCCGCGCCAGCCGCTGGGTGAGCATGCGGTTGAAGGCGGCGGGCTCGGCGATGAGAGACCAGTCGCGCCCGATCTCGTGGAGCTGGGCGAGGTCGCGGGCCCGGGCCTGCGCCTCCTCCCGACTCCGGACCAGCTCGTCGTGCATCGACTTCAGACGCAGGAAGGCCCTCACCTTGAGGATGAGGGCCGGGGTGTCGACCGGCTTGTGGAGGAAATCGTCGGCGCCGGCCTCGTATCCCCGTCGCACCGCCACCGGATCGCCGAAGGCGGTCATCATGATCACCGGCAGCGAAGGACCGTAGGACTCCCGCATCCGCTCGCAGGTCTCGAAGCCGCTCATGCCCGGCAGGCGGAGGTCGAGCAGAACCAGGTCGAACCCGTCCTGGGCCAGGGCCTCCAGCCCCTTCTCGCCCGACTCGGCGCGGGTGGCGGGGTAGCCGTGCAGCCCCAGGAGGTCGACCAGGGTCTTGCCGACCATCGGGTCGTCGTCGATGACGAGCACGCGGGTCATGGGAGAAGGCAGTTTTGCCCCAGAGCCAGCGCCAGTCAAGCCTCGCACGATATACTGGCCCTCGCTGACCGCCGGGGATTCCGGTCCTGAACGATGGGCGACCCCTCCACTCTCCGCCAGGCGCTCTCTCTCCTCGGTGACGTGCACCGGGAGAGGGGCACCGGCGTCGTGTCGATCGCCACCGGGGACGACCCCCTGCGTGTCGTGGTACGGGACGGGCGGGTCGAGGGCCTCTGTCCGCCTCCGGGGGCCCCGCGGGCGGCGGGAGATCCCTTCTCCGACCCCGACGACTCGGCACGGCTCAAGCTCGAGCAGGTCCTCGTGGAGGTCGGCCTGCGACGGCCGCAGGACTCCACTCGGGCCTCCGGCCCCTCGGCCGGTGCGCTGCGCGAACGGCTGGTACAGTGCCTGGCCCTCGGCGGCACCGAGGCGAGCTTCGACCCCACCGCCGCCCCGCCCCCGGACACGCTCCCGGTCACCGGAGGCACAGAGCCGCTGATCCTCGAGGCCGTGCGTCGCATCGACGATGCCGACGCGATTCAGGGACTGCTCGGCGACCTGGACCGGGGGCTGACCGCCACCGCCGGCCTCGCCCACGAGCGAACCCTCACCCTGACCGAGGGGGCCCTGCTCTCCCGGGTGGATGGTGTCGGCACGGCGCGTCAGATCCTGGCGAGCGCCCCCCTGGAGGCGGATGACGCCCAGCGGGGCCTGGCCGGCCTTCTCCTCACCGGCCGCGTCCGGTACGAGCCCAGGCCCGCTCCGCCCGAAGCCGCGTCAGCGACACCGGACCCAACCGGGCCGGCGGCCGCCGCCTCGACCCGAGAAGCTCCCGAGGAGGCCGAGGCCCGACCGGTGTCGAGCTCGTCCGCCCCGGCGCCGGGGAGAGTCGCGCCTCCCGGGCCCGCCCCCGGGCCCGGGCCCGCTCCGGGGCCGGCGGCCGAACCTGCGGCCCCAATGAGCTCGGAGCTCCTGGCGGAGAAACAGGAGGTTCTCGGACTCTTCGAGTCACTTCCCCTCCTGAGCCACTTCGAGATCCTGGGGCTGGATCCGGGTTGCACCGACGCCGAGGTCCGACGCGCCTACGTGGCGCAGGTCAAGCGCTATCACCCCGACGCCCAGCGCGAGCCGGTCCTCAGGGACCTCCGCAACGTCTTCGAGGCCATCTTCGTCCGCGTCTCCGAAGCCTGGGAGGTTCTCGGCAACGAGAAGACCCGGACCGCCTACGCCTCCCGCCTCGGCGCGCAGTCCGAGGGCGCGCCCGACTCGGCCTTGCCGGGGACCGGAGGGGAAGAGGCCGGGGGTGACGAGACACTCCGGAAGGCCGAGCGGCTCCTAAAAGAATCCCGCTTCTGGGACGCGATCCAGATGCTCGAGGCAGCGGTTCCGCGCCTCGAGCCCGAGAGCCGCCAGCACCGTGGCCACGTCCTGCTGGCGCGAGCCTACGCCCAGAACCCGAAATGGATCCGCCGCGCGGAGAAGGCGCTGCAGCGCGTCGTGCGGGAGGACCCCGCCAACGCCGAGGCCCACTACGAGCTGGGAGTCCTGTACAAGTCGGGTGGCCTCAGCGCCCGGGCCCAGGCCATGTTCCGAAAGGCCGTCGAGCTTCGACCCGGCTACCCCGAGGCGATGGCCGAGATGACCGCGGGGAACGCCCCTCCGCCCGGCGGACTGCTCCGTCGGCTGTTCAAGGGCGGAGGAAGGAACGCCTGACCATCGAGCTCGCGCGAGCTCAGATGAAGAGGTGCTCGTCGTCCTCCTCGTCGCGCCGCTTCTCCCGTGACGGCGCCCGATCCTCCTGCCCCAGCTGGTGGAAGACCTCGAACCCGGTCTGGATGCCCCGGAAGATGGCGCTCACCCGGGAGAGGGGGCCACCGAAGGGGTGGGCCACGAAGCTCCGGGCCACCGCCACCGTGTCATCCACCGTCTCCAGCGTTTCCGTCAGTGTCTGGTCGATGCGCCGCGCCTGAAGCGTGGCCAGATCGCTGATCTCGGCGACGTTCCGGGTGACCCGATCGATGCCCTCCACCGCCGGCGCGATTCCCTGCTCGAACCTGTCCTGCAGGGTGTCGATCCTCCGCGCGAGGCGGATGATGGCCACCGCCATGGCCACCAGGAACCCGGCCTGCACCGCCCCGGCGACAGCGATCACTCCAAGAAACACGACCACCCAGGTTTCCATGGGCGACTAGCTCTTCTTCTCCTTCGCCTCGCGCTCCTCGCGATAGGCCTGCTTGCCGGCCTCCACGGCCGCCGCCAGCCGCTCCCGCCTCTTGTCGAGCGCCCCTCGCTGCCTATCGACGTAGCCGCTGGCGTCGTTCAGGGCCGCCTTCCCCCTCTCCACCGCCTCTTCGCTGAGCTGGCGGCTGCGGTCCGCGGCGTCGCGCCACCTCTCACCGAGGTACTCGCGGGTCTCTCGACCCGAGCGCGGCGCGAGGAGGACGGCAGCGGCCGCACCCGTCAACGCACCGACCAGAAACGACAGGATGACACCGGACGCGCCGCTGCCACCATCATCATGAGCCATGGCTTCACCTCTTCGTTTGGCTTCAAGCTCCAAGCTTAGTGCGCCCCGACGCCTCCTGCAAGGAAGCCGCGGTCCTCAGAGCTCCTTCAGGTCCTCGAGGGCCTTGGTCAGGCGGCCAGCGTGGCTCCGCTCCGCCTTGGCGAGAGTCTCGAACCAATCCGCCACCTCGGGAAGCCCCTCCTCCCGGGCGGTCTTGGCCATGCCCGGGTACATCTGCGTCGACTCGTGGGTCTCTCCTTCGATCGCCGCGACGAGGTTCTTCCGCGTGTCCCCGAACGGCAGCCCCGTCGCCGGGTCTCCTTCCGACTTGAGCAGGTCCAGGTGCCCGCAGGCATGTCCGGTCTCCGCCTCGGAGGTGTTTCGAAAGAGGCCGCCGACGTCGGGATAGCCCTCGATGTCCGCGGCGCGGGCGTAGTAGAGGTACCGTTGATTCGCCTGGCTCTCGGCGGCGAACGCCAGCTTCAGGTTGTCGTGGGTTCTGGTGCCCTTCAGGCTCTTCATGCCGGTCGTTCCCTCCCCTGCCATTATGGCTATACTGTGCTTTCGATGTCCCGTGTTCTTGCCCTGGTGGACGATCTCATGTTGCTGAGCCGTGTCCGGGAAGCCGCCCGAGGCGCCGGGGCGGAGGTCTGCCCGGTGCGCCAGCCCGCCCAGCTCCTCGAGGGCGTTCGAGCCGGCGGTCGGCTGGTCGTGGTCGACGCCGACTCCTCGCGCCTGCCCTGGGGCGACGCGCTCGCGACCCTGCGACGAGCGAATCTCCTCGACACCGTCCCCGTCGTGGCCCTCTTCAGCCACGTTCACCCCGAGCAGGCGGAGAAGGCCCGGGCCGCCGGCTGCCACCGGGTGCTCGCCCGGAGCGCCTTCGTGAAGGCGCTGCCCGGTCTCATCGCGGCGAGCGCAGACCACCCGGCCCCATTGGAGGACCCAACGCCTTGAGCCCAACCACCGGCCGCGCCCTCGCCCTTCTCGTCACCGTGATGACCGCCGCCTGTGGCGGCTCGGCACCCCCACCTCCCGACGCGTCGCCGACGCCCGCGACCTCCGACGGAGGGCTGCGTCCGCTCACCTCCCGGGAGGGGGCCGCCACGAGCACGGCCCCTGGAGCCGCCGGGTCCGAGGACGCGGCATCGCTGCCGCCCGGACATCCGCCCATCGAGGCCATGCCCGGCTCGCCGGGGGCGGTGGTGGCCTCGGGGGCGTCGGTCGCCGGAACGATCACCGTCTCGGACGAGCTCCAAGCCCGACTGGCGCCGTCCGACGTGCTATACGTCATGGCCAAGAAGGACGGCGCCACGCTGGCGGTGCGGAGGGTGGAATCACCGAGCTTCCCTCTTCCCTTCCAGGTCTCCGAGGGACACGCGATGGTGGCGGGAACGACGATCGAAGGCCCCGTAGACATCGTGGCCCGGCTGTCGAAGACGGGCGACGCGATTCCCAGCCCCGGCGACCTCGAGGGCACGTCGACAGGGGTGGCCGTCCCCGCTCAGGGCGTCGCGGTCACCATCGACCACGTCCGCCAGTAGGAGCGCGGAGGCCATGCGCGCGGCCCACGCCGGCCGGATCGTGGCCGTCGCCTGGCTTTTCGCCGGGACCGGGGCCGCCACCACCCCGGACCTGGCCCAGGTCACTCCCCGGCAGCTCGCCGCGCAGGCCGAGCAGCTGGGCGGGGACCTGGTCCCAAGCGGGTCCCCCCTTGCCGGCGGCCCGGCCCTCCGCGTCCCCTCGACCCCCGTGGGCACCGCACTGCGGCTGCCCGCTGGCCTCCCGTGGACCCACGCCCGTTTCCTCACGATGGAAGCGCTGGTGGACGGCGACCACTCCGGGGAGCTGCTCGTGCGCTTCTTCGCCACCGGCGAGTTCGAGCCGCGCCTCACCGTCTCCCTCGGTCTCTTCCCGGGGTTGCGGACTCCCCTGGCCGTTCCCCTCTCCGTGCTCGACGCCGAGGCCCTGTTCCTGCCCCGCACCCCGGGCCGCCTGAAGGGCCGGGTGCGGGGCAACCGGATCGCCGCTGCCGAGATCGAGCGCGTCGAGGTGCAGCTCCGGGAGACCGCCGGTCCCCAGGCCCTCTACCTGGGTCCGATCACCCTGGGAAACGACGAGCCGAGATTCCGGCTGTCGGGCAAGCCGCTGGTCGACGAGCTCGGGCAGTGGGTCGGACGAGAGTGGGAAGGCAAGACCCCGAGCGACGCCTTCCTGGGGACCCAGCTGACCTTCGCCCTCGACGAGAACGAGGGGGCGACCTACCCGAACGCATGGTGCCCACGGGGCGGAACGACGGAGAAGACCTTCGCGGCCACCGGGTTCTTCCGGACCGAGCACGACGGCGAGCGCTGGTGGCTCGTCGACCCCGAGGGCCACGGGTTCTACAGCCTCGGGCTCGACGCGGTCCGCCCCGGCGAGGTCGCCACCATCGTACCTGGCTCCGAGGCCCTGTTCGGTCGTCTCCCGTCGAAGCGGGGCCCCCTCGGCGGGGCCTGGGGGACCTGGGGGACGCCTCCCATCGACACCTTCTCCTTTGGTCGCGCCAACCTCATCCGCTCCTTTGGGCCGGAGTGGCGGAAGGACTGGACGGCCATGACGCGCTCGCGCCTCGTCGCGTGGCACTTCAACACGGTGGCGAACTGGTCGGACCCGCTCTTCGTGAAGGATGCGCAGCTTCCCTACGTCATCCCCATGCCCCCCTACCCGACCACCGCGACGCTTCTCTACCGCGACTTCCCCGACGTCTTCGCCGAGGAGTTCCGCTCTTCTTCGCAGCGATACGCGCAGCATCTCGTCGCCTATCGCGACGATCCCAACCTGATCGGCTACTTCATGCGGAACGAGCCGAAGTGGGCCTTCGAGGCACGGAACCTCGCCGCCGAGATGCTCGAGGCGAACCCCGGCACCGAGACCCGCAAGGCCCTGGCCCACTGGTTGAGGAAGCGCTACCGCGACGATGCGGCCGACTGGTCCGTGGCCTGGGGCCTTGGCCTGCGGTCGTTCGACGACCTGGTGGGCCAGACGGTGCCCGGCGCCGCCGATCGTTCGGAGATCGCCCGGCGCGACCTCTGGGAGTTCTCGAAGGAGATGGTCCGCGCCTACGTGGGGATTCCCGGACTGGCCTGCCACGACGTGGATCCCAACCACCTCAACCTCGGCATGCGCTACGCCTCGCTCTCCTCGGAGCTGCTGTACGAGGCGGTGGGAGTCTTCGACGTCTTCAGCATCAACGCCTACGAGATGGTGCCTCCCCGCGACGTCATCGCCGAGATCGCGGCGCGGACCCGGCGGCCGGTGCTGATCGGCGAGTTCCACTTCGGGGCCCTCGACCGCGGCCTCCCCTCGACGGGCCTGCGGGGAGTCGAGTCGCAGAACGAGCGGGGCATCGCCTACCGCCGGTACGTGGAGACGGCGGCCGCGAACCCCGACCTGATCGGCGTGCACTACTTCATCCTCAACGACCAGGAGGTCCTGGGGCGCTTCGACGGAGAGAACTACCAGATCGGCTTCGTCGACGTCTGCAACCGCGTCTACCGCGAGCTGGCCGACTCGGCAACCCGCGCCCACCGGGCGGTGTACGAGCTCATGCTGGGCCGGGCCCGGCCCTACGTTGGCAAGGCCCGCGAGATCCCCCGGGTCGGCCGACTCACCTTCCCAACGTCACAGCGAGGTGTCCCATGAGAACCCCCACCCAGGCGACCACGGCCCTTACCCTGCTCATCGCCGCGCTGGTCTCGGTGCCGCCGGCGGGGGCGGCGCCGAAGGTGCCCGCGCTCGTCGGCTCCCACATGGTGCTGCAGAGAGACCAGCCGGCCCGCGTGTGGGGTTGGGCGTCGCCGGGCGAGACGGTGCGGGTCGCGGTGGCGGAGGTGGCCGGTGAGGCCACCGCCGACGGCAGCGGCCGGTGGGCAGTCGATCTGCCCGCTCGAGCCGCCGGCGGGCCCTTCGAGCTCACGGTCGCGGGTCGGACGACCCTGACCTTCGACGACGTCTGGTTCGGCGAGGTCTGGGTGGCCTCGGGCCAGTCCAACATGGAGTTCCCCCTGTCCCGGTCCATCGGAGGGGAGGCGGCCGCGGCCGAGGGATGTGACGGCCTGCGTCTCTTCACGGTGACCAGGGCCACCTCCCTCACGCCCCTCGAGGACGTCGAGGGCCGGTGGGCCACCTGTACCGTGGAGACCGCCCCGTCCTTCTCGGCCGTGGGCTTCCACTTCGGGCAGAGGCTGCACGCCGCGCTCGGTGTGAAGATCGGCCTCATCCACTCCTCCTGGGGCGGCACCCCGGCCGAGGCCTGGACCAGCCGCGAGGCCCTCGAGGCCGAGCCCACCCTGCGGCCGCTGGTCGCCGACTTCGACGCGGCAATGAACGATCCCGAGGCCCGGGAGCGGTTCGCCGCACGGCTCGAGGCCTGGGAGGAGGCGAACTACCACCGCGACACCGGAAACGAAGGCGCCCTGAGGGGCTGGGCGGAGACCGGCTTCGACGCCTCGGGCTGGAAGGCCATGGACCTGCCCATCCAGTGGGAGCAGGCGGGGCACCCGATCGACGGCGCCGTCTGGTTCCGCCGGAGCGTCGACATCCCCCCAAGCTGGGCCGGCCAGGACCTGCTTTTGTCCCTGGGCGCCATCGACGACTTCGACACCACGTACTTCGCAGGCGAGGAGGTCGGCAGCACGGGGAAGGAGACGCCGGGCTACTACTCGGCGCCGCGCCGCTACACGGTGCCGGCGCGTCTGGTCACCCCCGGCCCCACGGTCGTCGCCGTTCGGGTCTTCGACCACTATGGCAACGGGGGTTTCGCGGGGTCCGCCCCCGACATGACCCTGGCCCCGGCCGAGGGGTCGGGCCAGCCCCTCTCCCTCTCCGGTCCCTGGGCCTACGCCGTCGAGCGCGGCCTCGAGCCCGCCACTCCCGACTTCGCCAGCCAGCCCCGCTACCCCTCGCCGGACAACCCCAACAGCCCGACCGTGCTCTACGGGGCCATGATCGCGCCGCTGACGCCGTACACGATCCGTGGGGCCATCTGGTACCAGGGCGAGTCGAACGCGGGCGCCGCGTGGCAGTACCGGGCACTGTTTCCCGCGATGATCCGGGACTGGCGGCGGGCGTGGGGTCAGGGCGACTTTCCGTTCCTGTTCGTTCAGCTCGCCAACTTCATGGCCCGGCACCCCGAGCCCACCGAGAGCACGTGGGCCGAGCTCCGCGAAGCCCAGTCCCTGACCCTCGGCCTGCCCCACACGGGCATGGCGGTGATCATCGACATCGGGGAGGCCGACGACATCCACCCGCGGAACAAGACCGACGTCGGCCACCGGCTCGCCCGCTGGGCCCTGGCCGACACGTACGGCCGCGACCTGGTGAAGTCCGGCCCGTTGTACGAGTCGTCAGCGATCGAGGGCAGCGCGGTGCGGGTGCGGTTCCAGCACGCCGACGGCGGGCTGACCGCGTCGGACGGGGCGGCCCCGAAGGGCTTCGCCGTCGCCGGCGCCGACCGGCACTGGCGCTGGGCCGACGCCCGGATCGACGGAGAGTCGGTGCTCGTCTCGTCTCCGGAGGTGCCCCGACCCGCAGCCGTGCGCTACGCCTGGGCCGACAATCCGGAGGCCACCCTCACCAACCGTGAGGGGCTCCCCGCGTCGCCCTTCCGCACCGACGACTGGCCGTCCCTCACCGGGCCGAAGGCGGTGGCCGCACCAGCGAGCGACGAGGGCCGCATCACCTCCTGGGTCAATCCCGTCCTCCCCGGCTTCCACCCCGACCCGAGCGCGGTGCGCGTGGGCGACCGGTACTACCTGGTCACCAGCTCGTTCGAGTTCTTCCCCGGCGTGCCCGTCTTCGAGAGCGGCGACCTCGTGCACTGGAAGCAGCTGGGCCACGCCTTGACCCGGGACAGCCAGCTGCCCCTCGAGGGCATACGCCCGTCGGGGGGGATCTTCGCACCGACCATCCGCCACCACGACGGCACCTTCTACATGGTCACCACCAACGTCACCGGCGGGGGCAACTTCTACGTCACCGCCACGGATCCCGCGGGCCCGTGGTCGGAGCCCATCTGGGTCCGAGGCCAGGGCGGGATCGACCCCTCGCTCCTCTTCGACGACGACGGCACCGTCTACTTCACCTCGACGGGCGGAGCACCCGGCACGACCGAGCGGGGCATCCACCAGTCCACCATCGACGTGGCGACCGGGGAGCTGCTGAGCCCGCCGCGGGTCGTCTGGACGGGGACGGGCGGGCGTTACCCCGAGGGCCCCCACCTGTACCGGATCGACGGCCGCTACTACCTGCTCATCTCGGAGGGGGGCACCGAGTACGGGCACATGGTGACGATCGCCCGCAGCGACTCCCCCTGGGGTCCGTTCGAGGCGTGCCCCCGCAACCCCATCCTCACCCACCGCGACACCGAGATGGACGTGCCCGTACAGGGCACCGGACACGCCGAGCTCATCCAGGACCACGAGGGGAACTGGTGGATGCTGTTTCTCGCCTTCCGGCCGGCGGGGGGAGGGTACTGGCACCACCTCGGGCGCGAGACCTTCCTGGCCCCCGTCACCTGGGACGCCGCGGGCTGGCCGGTGGTGAACGAAGGGCAGCCGGTGGGCTTGAAGATGTCAGCCCCCGGGCTTCCCGCCCATCCGGTTCCGGCCGCCCCCGTGCGCACCGACTTCGACAGCCCTCTGGGCCCGGAGTGGAACTATCTTCGAAACCCCGACCCTTCGGCCTACTCCACGAGCGAGCCCCCGGGCCGACTGACACTTCGCGGAAGGGCACTCACCAACGACGCCGCCGAATCCCCCACCTGGGTGGGCCGGCGCCAGCAGCACCTGACCTGCCGGGTGGAGACGAGCCTCGACTTCGTTCCTGGCCGGGAGGGAGACGAGGCGGGGCTCACCGTCTACCGCAACCTCGAGCACCACTACGAGATCGGCGTGGACCGCGAGGGAGGGGTGCGGCGGGCGTTCGTGCGGCAGGTCGTCGGGCCTTCGATCCACACGGTGACCGCGTCCGCCCCGATCGAGGGAGAGGGGCCGGTCCTCCTGAGGATCGACGCCGCGCCCGCGGAGTACCGGTTCTCCTTCGCCCGCGCCGACTCTCCGGGTGAATGGGTGGACCTGGGATCGGCCCCGACGCGACTCCTCTCCAGCGAGGTTGCCCACGGGTTCACCGGCGCGTACTTCGCCCTGTACGCGACCGGCAACGGCTCCCCGGCCACGACTCCAGCCACCTTCGACTGGTTCGACTACGAGCCCATCGGGCCCTGAAGATCAGCCCGGAGAGACGGCGGAAGAAACGGCCTGCTCTCGCGGACCTCGGTGGCGGTGACCATGGAATCCGCACCACATCGCCCGGGAGTCCCGGACGGCTCTGCCGAGGACACGATTCCGCCATGGCGATCGTGTCCCCGGCAGTGGCGAGGGCCGGGTAGCCGGCGGGCGACACCGCCCGCCGGTGTCATTCACGCCTCAGGAAAGTCGTAGAGCGCGGTGGAGAGGTACCGCTCACCGTGGCTGGCGAGGACGGCCACGATGAGCTTGCCCGCGTTCTCGGGACGGGAGGCGAGCTGCAGGGCCGCGTGAGCGACCGCCCCGCTGGAGATGCCCACCATCATCCCGTCCTCACGGCAGAGGCGCCGGGACGTCTCCATGGCCTCGTCGTTGGTGGCCTGGATCACCTCGTCCACGACGTCGACATTGAGATTGCCCGGGATGAACCCGGCCCCGATCCCCTGGATCTTGTGGGGGCCCGGCTGCAGCTCCTCGCCCGCCTTCGTCTGGGAGATGACCGGCGAGTCCGCCGGCTCCACCGCCACGACCTTCAGCGAGGGCTTGCGCTCCTTGAGCGCCTCCCCGGTGCCGGTGATCGTCCCCCCGGTCCCGACGCCGGCCACGAGAATGTCCACCTTGCCGTCGGTGTCGTCCCAGATCTCGACCGCGGTCGTCTTCCGGTGAATCGCAGGATTGGCCGGGTTCTCGAACTGTCCGACGATGATCGAGTTCGGGGTCTCGCGCTGGATCTCCTCGGCGCGGGTGATCGCCCCCTTCATTCCCTTCGCACCCTCGGTCAGCTCCAGGCGAGCCCCCAGGGCGGCCAGGATCTTGCGCCGCTCCACGGACATGGTGTCGGGCATGGTGAGGATCAGGGGAATCCGCTTCGCCGCGCAGACGAAGGCGAGGCCGACGCCGGTATTGCCCGAGGTGGGCTCGATCACCGTCGTGCCTTCCTTGATCGTGCCCTTCTCCAGGGCGTCCTCGATCATCGACAGCCCGATGCGATCCTTGACGCTCGACATCGGGTTGAACGACTCGAGCTTGAAGGCCACGTCCGCCCCGAGCCCGGCCGAGCACCGCGGTGCCCGCACCAGCGGAGTCCGGCCAATCGTGTCCACGATGGAATCGAAGATCCGTGCCATACCTCTCCCCCTTCTCCCCCCTCGTCAGCGCGAAGGGCGCCGACGCTTCCGCTCGATTCTCTGCTCCTGTGGTGTGGATATCACCCGGCTGCGGGGCGGAACCGACTGGATGACCCAGGTGTTCCCTCCCACCACCGAACTCTTTCCTATTACGGTATCACCTCCGAGGATCGTGGCCCCCGCGTAGATGACCACGTCGTCCTCGATGGTCGGGTGACGCTTCTTTCCGCGAATCACGTTTCCCCGCTCGTCCCGCGGTATGGACAGCGCGCCCAGCGTCACCCCCTGGTAGATCTTCACGTTTCGGCCGATGGTGGTGGTCTCCCCGATGACCACTCCGGTGCCGTGGTCGATGAAGAAGCTCTTCCCGATCTCCGCCCCGGGGTGAATGTCGATGCCGGTCTCCCGGTGGGCGTGCTCGGTCATGATCCGCGCCAGGAGCGGGACCCCGAGTCGGTGCAGCTCGTGGGCCAGGCGGTAGACGGTCACCGCTCGGAGACCGGGATAGGCCAGCATGATCTCCTCGAAGCTCTGGGCGGCGGGATCGCCTTCGTAGGCGGACCGGATATCCAGCGTCAGGAGGCGCCGTACCCTGGGGAGGGCGGCCAGGAAGAGGTCGACCGTCCGGCCGGCCGTCGCGGCGCACCGGGAGCAGCTCTCCCCCCCGCGCGGGCACGTCCGGTGCAGGGCCACCCCGGCCTGCTCGACGAGCTCGGCCGCGATGTCGTCGAGAAGCGCGGCGATGTGAAGGTCCACGTTGTCCCGGGTCAGGTGGGGGTTGCCGTGGATCCCGGGGTAGAGGACCTCGACCAGCTTCTCCAGGATCGCGACCGTCCTCTCGGGTGAGGGGAGTCGACCGACGAGGTCGAGATTGTGGGCGGCCGGAACCTCGGAGCCGTACGTTCGTACCAGCGCCGCGGCGCTCCGGGTCACCGCGTCCCGCGCCACTCCGAAGGTCGGCCTCTTCCGCCCGCGCCCCCGGGACGACGGCCGCCGGCCCGCGGGGCTCATCGCCGAGCTCCGGGCAGCAGCTCCCCGGAGGGACCCGTCACCGCTGCGACCCTGAGAGCCATGGCCTGCCTCCTCTCATCCCTCGGGCCCGTGCCTCTCCCACCACAGCCCCGAGCGACCCGGGTCGCGATCCGGCGACAGTATGCCGCAGGATCCCCGCGATGCCCATGGTCGAAGGGGACGAAAGGACCGGGGAGGGTCGGGCCCCTCCCCGGTCGGAGCCTTCAGCTCGCCGGGTGTCTCACCCCGTGAAGTACAGGTAGGCGGCCAGGATCGCAGCGACGACCGCGGCCGAGGCGATGACGTCCCACTTGTTCCACGAGGCCCGGGAGGCGGCCCGGTCCTCGACGGTGACGGTCCCGTAGGTGAGGCCGCTGATCCTCGCGTAGTCCGGCTCCTCGGACATGTGGCTCACCCCGTACATGACCGCCGCGCACACCAGCAGGATCAGGATGGAGTAGTACTGGAAGAACGTGTTGCTGACGATCCAGAAGAACGATCCCTCGCTGTACGCGAAGTCGTCGATGAGCTTCACCGGCGTATCCACCGCCAGCCGGAAGAGGCCCAGGGCGAAGCCCACGATGAGGGCCGAGAGCGCCCCCTTCGCGTTCATCCGCTTCACGAAGACGCCCAGGAAGAAGACCACGAAGATCGGTGGAGCCAGGTAGGCCTGCACGCCCTGCAGGTAGTCGTAGAGACCCTTCCCGCCCTGGATGACCGGGATCCAGGCCAGGCCGATGAGGACCATGACGGCGGTGGCCACGCGCCCGATCCAGACCAGCTGCCTTTGCGTGGCCTCGGGCTTGAACTTCGAGTAGAAGTCCATGGTGAACAGGGCCGATGAGACGTTGAACGCGCCGGCCAGAGAGCTCATGAGGGCGGCGAGCAGGCCGGCGACCACGACCCCCCGCACGCCGACGGGGAGCACCTGGGCGACGAGCATGGGGAAGGCCTGCTGGGCGTTGTCCCTGATGATCTCCCCGCTCCCGTCGAAGAACGTCTGCTGCAGCATGGCGTTCTGACCGGTCTTGGCCAGGGCAAAGGCAATCATGCCGGGGATGATGAAGATGAAGACAGGAAGCAGCTTGAGCATGGATGCCGCGATGGAGCCGCGGCGGGCCTCCTGCTCGCTCTCCGCGGAGATGACGCGCTGGACGATGTACTGATCGGTGCACCAGTACCAGAGCCCGATGATGGGGGCGCAGAAGAGCATGCCGATCCAGGGGTAGTTGTCGTTGAAGTACCAGGCCATGCGGCCCGCTTCCTTCACCGGGGCCCAGGTGGCGTTCATCCCCTCGGGGACGATCGGCCTCCAGAGGTTGAACATCTCGGAACCCGCGACCTCCCGGAGGACGTCCCAGCCCCCGAGCGCCTTGAGACCGTACCAGGTCACCAGCGCCGAGCCGATGACCAGGATCAACGTCTGGAGGGCCGAGGTGTACGCCACCGCGCGCATCCCCCCGAGAACGGTGTAGATCCCGGTGAGGACGATGACGAGGATGGAGCCGATCCAGAAGCTGTCGAGGCCCATGAAGGTGACGTCGGGGATCAGGACGGCGAACACGATACCCCCGGCGAAGATGCCCACCGCCAGCTTGGTCAGGACGTAGGCCACCAGCGAGATCGCCGACAAGACGGTGCGGTTGACCGGAGAGAACCGGCGCTCCAGGAACTCCGGCATGGTGAAGACCTTCGAGCGCATGTAGAAGGGCACCATGATCCAGCCCAGCACCAGCAGGCACCACGCGTGGAGCTCGTAGTGCGCCATGGCCACGCCGTCGGTGGCCCCCGAGCCGGCCAGGCCCACCAGGTGCTCGGAGCCGATGTTCGACGAGAAGACCGAGGCCCCGATGACCCACCAGCCCAGGTTCCTCCCGGCGAGGAAGTACTCGGTGGAGGTCTGGGACTGCTTCTCCTTCAGGTACGCCCAGTAGGCGATCCCGAAGACCAGGGCGAAGTACCCGAGGATGATGACCCAGTCGAGCGGGTGCAGTGCCGTCATGCTCTCTCCTCTCCGGCCCTCGTGAAGGCCGGGGTTCCAGACAGGGCCAGGAGGATGGGGTTCAGCAGCCGGTCTGCGGGACCCACGGGGCAGGCTCCCAGCCCGCTGGGCGGGAACAGTATTCTCGGGCGACGGACCTGTCAACCAGCCGGTGGATCAGCTCGAATGTCCCGATCCGCTCACCTCGCACTCGAAGAGCGTCTCCAAACCGAATCAACCGCGGCCGGCGGCGGCTATGGCAGAAGAAGACCCAGCCGCTGCCAGTAGACCACGGTCGCCACGGCCGCGAGGGCGACGAGGAGGAGATGGACCCGAACCGGAGACGGTAGGCGGCCCTCGCGCCAGACGACCAAGGTCGAGAGGGAGAGCAGAAGCGCCAGCCCGGCCCCCGCCGCGGCCAGCGCGAGCATCGCCCGCGCCCCGGTGGATCCGCACTCCCACGTTGCCGGTCCTTCGGGATCGACCGATTGCAGCAGGTAGAGTCCGTTCACGGCGAGGAAGGTCCCGGCGAACGCCACCGCCAGCAGCTTCGCTCGGCGCCCGGCCCATCCTCCGTCCCGCGTGGTCGGCTGACGGGATACCCGACGGCGCCGCAGGAGCCCTCCGAGTCCGGCGACGAGCGGGGACAACGCCAGCATCGCCACGACCCCGGCGACGGCGAACACCGTGGGGGCGGCCTGGTACTCGACGACCGTCCACAGGCCAACGAAGGCGACGCCGATACAGGTCATGTTGTTGTCGTTGATCAGGAGCCCGATGCTCGTCTCGCGGGCCGGCAGATGGAGCATCGCCGCGGTGTACCCGTACTGCCAGCCCAGGTGGCCCCAGATCTCTCTCCCGCCGAAGCGCAGCTCCCCCGTCCCCAGTCCGTAGCCCGAGTACGGCTCCCCGGGCGACGGACGACGGAATCGGAGCATCTCGTCCAGCGAGGCCTTCCCCAGGACCTGGCCGCCGTAGAGAGCCCGGGTCCAGCGGGCCAGGTCGTCTGCGGACGCGAAGATCATGGCCGGTGACCGACCCGCCATCCACGCCCGTCCGCGCGACGAGATGTCGTCGAGGTCGCCGTCGGCGTCGGCGTCGAACCAGGGCCGGGCGGCCTCGTGCCCCTCCAAGCTCACGCTCTCTTCGTCCATCACGACCGTCCGGCCGAGTGCGAGGGGGCGGAGGAAGCGCTCCTGGATCTCCGCCCGCACCGTCGATCCCGTCGCCTCCTCGACGATGAGCCGGAGCAGGAGATAGTTCGTGGTGGAGTAGTGCCAGCCCGTCCCCGGAGGGAAGTACGGCTCGCTGACCAGATCTCGCAGCGTGGCCTCGGGCGAAGTGGCCTCGTCGAACGCGATCGAGTCGAACGGCACACGGAAGGGAGACCGGGGGTGCTCCACGAAATCGAACACCCCGCTCGTGTGGCCGAGGAGCTGACGGATGGTGATGTCTTCGTCGACGTTCTGGTACGGTGGCAGCCACTGGCCAACGGGATCGTCGAGGTCGAGCCGGTCCTCTTCGGCCAGTTGAAGCACCAGAGCCGCGACGAGGTTCTTCCCGACGCTCCCTATGTCGAAGAGCATCTTGGCGTGCAGCGGCGTCTCGGGGTCGGAGCTCCCGCTGGCTCCGGCCCAGCGACCCTTCCCCTCGACCACGACCGCGGCCGAGACGCCAGTGCCGCCCGTGAGGGTCCGAGCCAAATCCAGAGCAGCCTGCAGCGCCGGGCCCGAGGGCAACGGTTGGACGTCAGAAGGCCCGGTGTCGGGGTCGACTCGGCCGCAGTCGGACACCGCCGCCACGGCCAGCGCCGCGACGGCCAGCCTCGGGACCCGAGCTCTCGCCCCCGACATCGACAGCTGACCCACCCCTCGCCAGAAGAGACGAACCTGGACGGCGAGGAGTTCCCGAAGAACCTACGGGAGTCTCTCCTGGGGATGGGCGATCAGCTCGCCGTCGTCGCGGGCTTGCCCTCGCTCTTGAAGAAGAAGGCGAAGAGCAGGATCACGACCAGGGACATCGCCGCCGGCCACAGCCAGATCGCCGTCCAGTCGTGGACGACGGTGTCCCCCGCCCGCGTCGCGTACCGGTCCACGATCGGCCCCGAGATCCAGTTCCCGATCAGCATCCCGACCCCGTAGGTGATGAGGGTGATGAAGCCCTGAGCGCTCGCCTGGATCTCCTTCGGCGCGGTATTGTCCACGTAGATCTGGCCGGTCACGAAGAAGAAGTCGTAGCAGATGCCGTGGAGGATGATGGCCAGGTAGTACATGAAGACGAGCTCCTGGGCGTTGCCGAAGGCAAAGAGCAGGTAGCGCCCGAGCCAGGCCAGCATCCCCACCAGGAGCATCCGCTTCACCCCAAGGCGGACGAAGAAGAGCGGCATCACCAGCATGAAGAAGAACTCGGACATCTGCCCCATGGTCATCTTGCCCGCGGCATTCACCACCCCCACCTCGTTCAGGAAGGCGTTGGTGAAGCTGTAGTAGAAAGCCAGGGGAATGCAGATGAGGAGCGACCCGAGGACGAACACTCCGAACGAGCGATCCTTCATGAGCTTGAGCGCTTCGAGGCCAAGCACGTCGCTCACCGTCACCTTCCGCCCCAGGGACTTGGGAGGAGTGTGGGGCAGGAAGAACGCGAGCACCCCGAGGAGCGCGGAGCACGCGGCGGCGATGCGCAGGGGGGACGCCTGATCCTCGATGGCGAGCAGCCCGATCATCCAGCCGGCGACGATCCAGCCCACCGTCCCGAAGACCCGCACCGCCGGAAACTGCTTCTCCGGGCTGGCCATCTGGTTGAAGGAGATGGCGTTCACCAGGGCCAGGGTGGGGTTGTAGCAGAAGGCGTAGGCCAGCAGCACCCAGAAGAAGGCCATCGGATCGGTGATCGTCGAGACCCAGTAGAGCAGGACCGCCCCGGTCAGGTGCACGACGCCCAGGACCTTCTCCGCGGCGAAGAAGCGGTCGGCGATCATGCCCACGAGGAAGGGCGCCGCGATGGCTCCCCAGGGCATGGTGCTGTAGGACTGGGCGGTCTGGGTCCCGGTGAACTTCAGGTTCTGGAGGAGGTAGGTCCCCATGGTCACCCACCACGCGCCCCAGATGAAGAACTGGAAGAACATCATCGTCGAAAGGCGGGCGCGGACCGACGCGGACAGGGTGCTCTCGTCGCTCATGGCAGGCCGTCTCCTTTCGCCGCTCCCGGGCTCCCGCAGGGCCAATGCCGGTCCCCGGATGGATGCCGTTGCGGCAGTGGCTGAGCGAGCCTGAAGCTATCACAAGGGAGACGGACTACTGAGATCGAGGGCGCGCCCGGCAGGGAGGCGCTCCCCACAGCCGGGTGGCCGACCGCAGCCGAACGCACCAGGGGGCTCCAGCCAGGACGGGTAGACGAACGGCAGCGAGCAGGAGCAGCGAGGCTGCGGCGGCCGGGACCCGGCGAGGACCCTGCTGCCTCTTCGACGCCAGTGGGCCCGCAGCCGGGTGGCCGACCGCAGCCGAACGCCCGGGAGCTAGGGACAGGCCTGGGCGATCCGGTCGACCTGGGCCTTCAGGGCGTTCAGGGTCTCCTGGGTAGCGGGGGCGTCCACCACCTTGCGGGCTTCCTCGATCCGCTGGTACGCCTCGGGGATGAGGGGCTTCGCCGCCGCACAGTCCGTGGAGTTGCGGATCACCTGGCTCACCGCGCCCGAGGCCTTGCTGATGGCCTCGGCGTCGTGGTCCACCTTCTCGACCGCCTCCTTGGTGCGGTTCCGGCAACCACCCAGAGCCAACGCCAGCAGCACTGTCACCACCAGTCCTCGCATCCCGCCACCTCCTCGGAACGTGTGATCCGACGCACATGAGCATAGCGCAGGCACGAGAGGTGTGCGGGTCGGCCGCTATAATCGCGGCCAAGGGGACATCGATGGCCGGGAAGGTCAGCCTCGTCGTGACTGCCGGTCCCATCCGCGGCCAGAGGTTCGACTTCACGGAGCACGACACCTTCATCTTTGGCCGCTCGCCGGACTGTCACGCCCGTCTTGCCGCCAACGACGCCGCCGCCTCTCGCCACCACTTCCTCCTCGAGGTCAACCCGCCTCGAGCCCGCCTCCGCGACCTCGGGAGTCTGAACGGGACGCACGTCAACGGCGTGCGCCACGGCGGCCGCCGGCCCGACGAGACGCCTGACGACGCTTCAGCGCGAAGCGGCGCGGACCGCGACCTCCGGGACGGTGACGAGATCCGGGTGGGCGCGACCCATCTGAAGGTGACCATCGAGGGCCCGGCGGCCTGCTCGGGGTGCGGCCGCCCCATCGCCGACGACGAGCGTGAGCGCTGCGAGTGGGTGGGCGGCACCTGGCTGTGTGAAGCCTGCCGTCGGGGGACGGTGACGCGGGGGCCCGGTCCCACCGGGCGGCCGGGCCCCACGCTTCCCCCCTCCGCCGACCTCTCCGAGGACGACCTCGCTCCGGGCACCGTCATCGGCGACTACGAGATCGAGA
Source organism: Acidobacteriota bacterium (assembly GCA_022340585.1). GTDB lineage: Bacteria > Acidobacteriota > Vicinamibacteria > Fen-336 > Fen-336 > JAJDNS01. The sequence continues at coordinate 13,740 of JAJDNS010000213.1, read as the reverse complement.
AGCTCCTCGGGCGAGGCGGCATGGGCGCCGTCTACCTCGGCCGCTCCCTAGCCGACGGCCACCGGATTGCTCTCAAGCTCATGTTGCCCCGGGCCCAGGTGGACGAGGCCGCGCAGGAGATCTTCCTCAGGGAGATCGAGGTCACGAGGTCGTTGCGCCACCCGAACATCGTCGCCCTCCACGACTTCGGAAAGCACGACGGCCGCTTCTACTTCGCCCTCGAGTACTGCCCGGGGGGAAACGCCGACGAGCTCCTGCGAAGCAAGGGCGGGCCGCTCGGTCTGCCCGCCGCCCTGCGGCTGGCCGCGGGCGCTCTCGAGGGGCTCGCCGCCGCTCACGCCGCCGGGTTCGTCCACCGCGACATCAAGCCCGACAACCTGCTCCTCGCCGCGGACGGCTCGCCCAAGCTGGCCGACTTCGGCCTGGCCAAGAGCTTCCAGCAGGCGGGACTCTCTGGCATGACCGCGACCGGCGCCGTCGCCGGCACCTTCTTCTTCATGCCCCGCGAGCAGCTCACCAACTTCCGAAAGGTCCGGCCGGTGAGCGACGTCTGGAGCATGGCGGCGACGCTGTACTACCTTCTCACCGCCGAGTACGCCCGCGACTTCGATTCCCAGCCGGATCCGCTGGCGGTGATCCTCCGCGGCGGCGTCGTGCCGATCCGCGACCGGGACCCCTTCCTCCCCGACGATCTCGCCGCGGTCATCGACCGCGGGCTTCGGGACGACCCCGACCTCCGCTACCCGACCGCCGGTGAGTTCGTGACGGCCCTGCGGGGCGTGCTCTAGTGGACGCGTCCGGAGCACTGCGGTGACCGAGACGCCCTTCATCAGCGTCACCTGCTCGGGCTGCGGCACGAGGTCCGACCGCGTGCCGGCGCGCCTGGCCGGCAAGAGCCTCCGATGCAGCAGGTGTGGCACCCAGTTCACCGCCCCGAGCGTGACACCCGAGCCCGAGGCCCCGACCGCTCTGGAGCCACTGGAGCCACCCGACCCGGCGAGCGCGGCGCCCGCCGCCACCGTGCTCGAGACCGCCGAGCCCGCGGCCACGGTACTGGAGACCGAGGGGCCCTCCCCGACCCTTCCCGAAGGGGGAGCCGTGGCGCCGACACAGGCTGAGCCCGGGGCCGTCCTCCCCACCGCTCGAGAGAGCGCCCTGCCCGCCGCCCCGCCCGCGCCCGGGGCGAGCCCGATCGGCGTGGACTGGAAGACCGGCGACATCGTGCTGGGACTCTACGAGGTCCTGGGAGTGCTCGGTCAGGGCGGCATGGGTCGCGTCTACCGGGTGCGCCACCGCGGCTGGGGCCTCGACCTGGCGGTCAAGGCCCCCCTGCCCGAGGTCCTGGAGGCGGCGGGGGGGGCCGATCTCTTCGAGCGGGAGGCGGAGACGTGGGTCAACCTCGGCCTGCACCCCCACGTGGTCACCTGCCACTACGTCCGACGGGCGTTCGACCAACCCCTCGTCTTCGCGGAGCTGGTGGACGGGGGCAGTCTCCTCGACGCCATCCGGCAGCGCCGCCTGGAGTCGGCGGAGGCGATGGTCGACGTTGCGGTGCAGACGGCCTGGGGCCTGCACTACGCCCACGAGCAAGGGCTGGTTCACCGCGACGTCAAGCCCGCCAACGTCCTCCTCGCCGCCGACGGCACCGCCAAGGTGACCGACTTTGGCCTCGCCCGCACGCGCCAGCGCGCGGGAAGAGGTCCCCGCCTGGCCGCAGAGGCCCGGGGCGGCCACACCATGACCGTCGACGGGGGAGGCGGGGGCACACCGGCCTACCTGTCGCCGGAGCAGGCCGGGGGCGGTCCCCTCACCCGCCGGTCGGATCTGTGGAGCTTCGCCCTCTCGGTGCTCGAGATGTTCGCCGGCGGGCGCACGTGGGAGCACGGTCTCGCCGGACCCGAGGTGCTCGACGAGTACCGCCGTGGAGGTCTCGCCCCGGCCGGCCGGCCGCCGATGCCGGAATCGGTGGCGGACCTGCTCTCCCAGTGCTTCCGGGAACGCCCCGACGACCGTCCCCGCGACCTCGCCGCCGTCGCGGTAGTCCTCAAGAGCGCCTGGGAGCAGGGCACGGGCCGCCCCTACCCCCGGCGCGAGCCGAAGGGGGGCAGGGGCTCGGCGGACGGCATGAACAACCGCGCGGTGTCGCTCGTCGACCTGGGCCGTCTGGCCGAGGCAGGGACGCTGTGGCGGCGAACCCTCGAGGCGGAGCCCCAGCACGTCGAGGCCACCTACAACGCCGGTCTGGCCGCGTGGCGCTTCGGACGCCTGGCCGACCCGGAGCTCACCCGGCGCATGGACGAGGCCTGCGTCTCGCACCCGTCGCCCCGCGCCCACCAGTTGCGGGGACGCGTCAGGCTCCTCGTCGGCGACGCCGTCGAGGCCCGGGCCGCCTTCGCCCAGGCGGCCGAGCCCGCCGGAAGCGCTTCTGACGATCTCCCGCGGGATCGCGAGGCCGCCGCCGCTCCCTCCCCCGCTCCGCAGACGACCCTCCGTGGGCTCCGCGGGTCTGTCACCGCCCTCGCCCTCTCCGCGGATGGCCTCACCGTGATCGCCGCCCACGGTAACGAGGCCCGCGTGTGGGACGCCCACGGCGGCACCCTTCTCAAGGCGCTCTCGATCCCGGAGGGCCCGGTCCACGCCCTGGTGGTCATGCCCGACGGACGCTTCCTCGTCGTCGCCGCCCAGAACGCGCCCCTCACGATCTGGGATCTCGTGTCGGGTCAGCCGGCCCGGGCGTGGGCGCACCACACCGGCTTCTCAACCTGCCTCGACGTCGTTTCCGGAGGACGGCTCGTCGTCTCCGGTGGGTCGGATCGCCTCGTGCGCCTCTGGGATCCCGCCGCCGGCCAGATCGTGCGGGAGATGCACGGCCACGAGGACGCGGTGACCGCGGTCTGCGCGGGCCCGACCCGCCTGGCCTCGGCCAGCCGGGATGGCACCGTTCGTCTCTGGGCTCTCGAGGACGGACGACCTCTCGGTGTCCTGCGCGGCCACGAGGGGCGAGTGAACGCCGTCGTCCTCAACGAGGGGGACTCGCGTGTGGTCTCGGCCGGAGACGACCGGACCGTGCGCGACTGGGGTCTCAACTCCCAGGAGCTGGTGAGAACCTACGTGTCCCATGCCGGCGCGGTCCACGCCCTCGCCATCTCACCCGGCGGCGAGAGAGTGCTCTCCGGCTCCTCCGACCGCACCGTCCGGGTGTGGGACCAGGACGGCGAGCATCTCGCGGGGTGGCAGCAGCTCGACGCCGCGGTCCACGCCCTGGCCCTCGCCGCCGATGGAGTGGTGTGGGCCGCGCACGGGAGCGCCGTCAGCAGGCTCGAGGTGGCGCCGCTCGAGCTGCCGCCTCCGGCGCTGTGCCGCCCCTCCTCGGCCCTCGAGGTCGAGGCCCGGGCCGAATCGTTCGAAGAGCGGATCGAGGAGGCGCGACGGACTCTCACCGCCGGGGACCTGTCGCGGGCCGTCGACCTCGTGCGCACTGCGCGCCAGATCCCCGGCCACGAGCGCTCGGGCGCGGCGCTGGCCGTCTGGGACGAGCTGTGCGCCCGGCTCCCCCGTCACGGGCTGCGGTCGGCCTGGGAGGAGAGGCGGCTCTCGGGGCACCAGGGGCCGCCGGTGGCCGTGGCCGCCGCTCCCGATGGCCAGCGGGCCCTCACCGCCGGCCTCGACTCCACCCTGCGCCTCTGGGACCTCGAGTCCGGCCAGGCCCTCGCCGCGCTCTCGGGACACGACGGCGCGGCGACGAGCGTGACCTACCTCGGCGCGGGGAAGCGCGCCGTCTCCGGAGGCCGTGACGCCACCGTGCGGGTGTGGGATCTCGGCGACACCCGCCTGCTGCGGACCCTCGAGGGCCACGGAGAGACGGTGTCCGCCGTCGACGCGTCGCCGGACGGCACCCGGGTCGTGAGCGGGAGCTGGGACGGCACGGTGAGACTCTGGGATCTCCGCCGGGGCGCCGACGCCCACGTGCTCGAAGGACACGGGGCGCAGGTCACCACCGTACGGTTCTCGACCGACGGCGGCGCGGTGGCCTCCGGGGGCTGGGACGGCGCGGTCAGGATCTGGGAGACCGCCGGGGGCGAACCGGTGTGCGTTCTGGAGGGACACGAGGGCAACGTCACCGCGGTGGCCCTCCATCCCACCGGCCGCTCGGTGGCCTCGGGCGCCGCGGACGGCACCGTGCGCCTGTGGGATCCGCGGGGCCGTCGTGTCATGCGCACGCTCGCCGGTCACGAAGGGGAGGTCGCCCAGGTGGTGTTCACTCCCGACGGCCGCTTCCTCGTCTCGTCGGGACGCGACCACACCGTGAGGCTGTGGGACCTGCGGCGCGGGACCGGGGCGAGGGTGCTCACCTACCCCGAGGCCGTCCATGGCATCGCCGTCAGCCCTCTCGGCAACAGGCTCCTCGCCGCCGTCGCCGACGACGACGTGCACGTCTGGCACCTGGACTGGGAGCCGGAGGACACGGGGGCCGGCGACTGGGAAGAGACCGCCCGCCCGTTCCTCGAGACCTACGTCAGCCGCCGTCTCGGGACGCACACCGGGGCCACGGAGCGGATGACCGTGAGCGACGCGGACGTCGACCGTCTCCTGACCGACCTGCACCGGCGCGGCTTTGGCGGCCTCACCCGCGAAGCGGTGCGGCCCCGCCTCGAGACCCTCGCGGCCAAGGGCAGCGAGGCCCCGTCCTACTGGGAGACGCTGCGCCGCCACGCCCCCGCCGCGGCGCGCGCCGTCCCCAGGGCCACCGGCGCCGTCCGGCGTTTCCCCTGGGGCCGGGTCGCCATCGGCGTGGTCCTGGCCGGGGCGTTCGCCATCGGAGTCCGGTCCTGGCGGTCCCCGGAGGCGAAGGTGGCCCTGTCCCCCCACATGGCGGAGATCGTGCCGACCGAGGTGGACCTGATCGATCTCGCACCCTTCCAGGGGGACTGTGGTGCCGCGCCCTACTCCACGTACCTCGAGGCGGTACAGTCCGGCAACCCGGAGGCCCGTGACGTGGCCTGCCTGGCCGCCCTGTCCACCGCGGGGACCGTCTCCGAGGTCCTCGACGGGGCGCCCCTCGACGCCCCCGACCCCACCGCGGCGGTGCGCCTGAGGCGAAACGCCGCCTCGGCGCTCGCCGGGGTCCAGCCTGCCGCTCTCGACGCCCTCTGCGGGCGGCTGGCCGACCCCAGAACCCTGGTGCGCCGGATCGTGGGAATGGCCCTCGCCGGGCGCGGTGACGAGGGCGCGGCGGCTTGCGTGAGGAACACCCTCTCCGGGGGCAGCCCCCTCGCCCGCGAGGCCGCGATCTTCCCCTTCCGACACCACCTCGCCCGGGGCGCCGTCGGGGTCGACGAGGGATGGATCCTCGTGCAGGGCCTGCTCCAGCACCCCGATCCCGAGGTGCGGGTTGCCGGTCTCGCGGCCCTGCCCATGTACACGGCGCGGGTGTCCGAGCCGCTGGCCCGTCCTCTCCTCGAGGATCCGGATCCGGCCGTCGCCAAGGCCGCCAAGGACGCCCTCGGCGGGATCAAGAACGCCCTCCGCACCGACCTCCTGCGGGGTAACGTCAAGCTCGACTAGGTCGCCCTGAGCCGAAGGACTCTTGACCGCCCCCCGGTCCTCGGGGAGACTGCCCACGCCATGACCCAACGAGCACTCCTGTCGCTTCTCACCATCCTCGTCGCCGCCGCCACGGTCTCCCCCCTCTCCATGGACTCCGGTCAGGAGGCCCTCGACTGGGAGAACCCCCAGGTCGTCGGCATCAACAAGGAAGCCCCCCACGCCCTCGTCGTTCCCTACCCGGACACCCCGAAGGCCCTCACCCTCGATCCCGGAGAGTCGCAGTGGCACCGATCGCTGAACGGGCAGTGGAAGTTCAAGTGGTCACCCCGCCCCGAGGCGCGGCCCGTGGACTTCTACGAGGCGGACTTCGACGACGTCCAGTGGGGTGAGATCCCGGTGCCCTCGAACATGGAGATCCAGGGCCACGGGGTGCCGATCTACGTCAACACCGGCTATCCCTGGGGCAAGGGAACGCCCCCCACGATCCCCCACGAGCTCAACTCGGTCGGCTCGTACCGCCACCTCTTCGAGCTGCCCGCCGCCTGGCAGGGCCGGCGCGTGATGATCACCTTCGACGGGGTCTCCTCGGCCTTCTACCTCTGGGTGAACGGGAGGAAGGTCGGCTACAGCCAGGAGAGCCGAACTCCGGCGGAGTTCGACATCACCGACTTCGTCCGCGGCGGCGAGAACCTTCTCGCGGTGGAGGTCTACCGCTACTCGGATGGCGCCTACCTGGAGTGCCAGGACTTCTGGCGACTCTCCGGGATCTTTCGCGACGTGAGCCTCTGGTCTCCCGAGGCGCTGCGGATCGCCGACTTCGGGACGGTCACCGACCTCGACGAGCAGTACCGCGACGCGGAGCTGGAGGTCTCGGTGACCCTCCGCAACGCCGGGCCCGGGGCGCAGGACTACTCGGTCGAAGCCACGCTTCTCGACGCCAACGGAGAGGCGGCAGCGCCGCCCCTGACCGCCACCGGCCGGATCGGGCCGGGAGAGGACGTCGTCGCGCCCCTCGCCGCCACCGTCGAGAACCCCCTCAAGTGGTCGGACGAGAAGCCGAACCTCTACACGCTGCTCCTCACTCTCAGGGACGGCGCGGGCCGCGTCCTCGGCGTCGTTCCCTCCCGGGTGGGCTTCCGGGAGGTGGAGACCCGGGAGGGGCAGTTCCTCGTCAACGGCCAGCCCGTCCTGCAGCGCGGCGTCAACCGCCACGAGCACGATCCCGTCACCGGACACGTCATGAGCCGGGAGCGCATGATCGAAGACATCCGGATCATGAAGCAGAACAACTTCAACCTCGTCCGCACGTCGCACTACCCCAACGTCCGCGAGTGGTACGAGCTGTGCGACGAGTACGGGCTCTACGTCATCAGCGAGGCCAACATCGAGTCTCACGGCATGGGCTACCACCCGGACGTGACCCTGGCAAACCGGCCGGCGTGGGAGAAGGCGCACCTGGACCGGGTGGAGCGGATGGTGGAGGCCTTCAAGAACCACCCCGCGATCATCGTGTGGTCCATGGGAAACGAGGCCGGTGACGGGGTGAACTTCGTGGCCGCCTCGAAGTGGATCCACGACAACGAGCCCACCCGCCCCGTGCACTACGAGGGGGCGGCCCAGAGGCCCCACGTCGACGTCGTCAGCCACATGTACCAGAAGGTCTGGGACATGGAGAAGGAGGCACAGGAGCCCGACCCCCGGCCCCTGATGCAGTGCGAGTACTCGCACGCCATGGGCAACTCCAACGGCAACTTCTGGAAGTACTGGGACCTCTTCCGCTCCAGCCAGCGGGCCTGGGGTGGCGGGATCTGGGACTTCGTGGACCAGGGCCTGCGCCAGCCCGTCCCCCCGCGTCAGGTGGTCAAGGACCGCTCACCGAACGCCCTGGAGGGGCTATTCGTCGGAGAGCACGACGCGGAGAGGGGCGCCGAAGGCTACGTGGTTCTTCCCGATGCGGAGAAGCTGAACCTGCGCGACGCCCTGACCCTCGAGGCCGAGCTTCTTCCGGTGCCGGTCGTGAAGGGCGCGGTCCGCACCGCGGGGTTCAACCCCTTCGTCTCCAAGGGGAGCCACGGCTACTCTCTCGAACAGATGAACGAGGACGTGCAGCTCTCGATCACCCTCGAGGGCGAGTCCCGGCCTCTCGTCGTGAAGGCCCCGGCCCCCGAGGGCTGGTACGGCCGCTGGCACCGGCTCACCGGGACCTACGACGGCGCCCTCGCGCGCCTCTTCGTGGACGGAGCGCTCGTCGCGAGCCAGGAGAAGGCGGGACGACCGAGCCCGGGGCACTTTCCGGTGAACGTCGGGCGCAACCCCGAGATCCTCGACCTCCTCACCCCCACGCGATTCCGCGAGGTCCGGGTCTACTCTCGTGCCCTGTCCGAGGCCGAGGCCACCGATCCGGCAGGGCGGGGCGACAGCGGCCTCGCGCTCTGGCTGGTCGCCGGGGACATCGAAACGGTGGGTGATGCGCCTGGCGGCTTCTACTTCGCCTACGGCGGGGCCTTCGGTCCCGCCAGCACCCCGTCCGACGAGAACTTCTGCATGAACGGGGTCGTCTCCGCCGACCGCACGCCTCACCCCGCTCTCGCCGAGATCAAGAAGGTCCAGCAGTACATCCATGTCCGGCCGGTCGACCTCCTCCAGGGCGACGCCCCCGAGCAGCGATCCGTCCTCGAGATCCAGAACGAGTACGGCTTCACCAACCTCCAGGAGATCGCGGTCGGGCGCTGGAAGCTCCGCGCCGACGGCGAGCTGCTGGGAGAGGGCTCTCTGGGCGCCCTCGACGTCGCCCCGCACGCGAAGGGAGAGGTCTCCCTCGACCTGCCGCCCCTCACCCCGGAGCCCGGCGTCGAGTACTGGCTCGAGCTCACGTTCCTCCTCAAGTCCGACACCCCCTGGGCTCGGGCCGGACACGAGCTCGCCTGGGAGCAGCTCGCTCTGCCCATCGAGGTGGAGGCGACGCCGCTGGCAACCGCCGCCCTGCCGGACCTCGAGGTGGTGGGAGGGCCGACCTCGGTCGAGGTGCGGGGCCCGGGCTTCTCCGTCGGCTTCGATCCCATGACCGGGCTCCTGAGCTCGCTCAAGCGCGGCGACGTGGAGATCCTGGCCGGCCCGCTCCACCCTCACTTCTGGCGAGCGCCCATCGACAACGACCGCGGCAACTTCATGGCCCGCAGCGCCGGGGTGTGGCGGGACGCCCACCGCTTCCTGACGGTGAGGAGCTTCCGCACCGAGACGCCGTCGAAGGGCGTGGTGCGGATCCTGGTGGGAGCCGACCTCGCCACGATTGGCGCGTCCTACGACCTCACCTACACCGTGTACGGGTCCGGGGACGTCGTGGTCGAGGCGGCCTTCGAACCCGGGGACCAGGCCGTGCCCGAGCTGCCTCGCTTCGGGATGCAGGCCCGCGTGCGCCCGGGCTTCGAGCAGCTCGCGTGGTATGGCCCCGGCCCCGAGGAGACGTACGTCGACCGCGCCGATCTCCGGGTCGGGACCTACCGGACGACGGTGGAGGAGAACTACTTCGAGTACTCCCAGCCCCAGGAGACCGGGAACAAGGTCGACGTGCGCTGGGCCGCGCTGACCAACGCCTCCGGCGTGGGACTCCTGGCCGTGGGTCTACCCCGCCTGAGCGTGAACGCTCTGCACTACGCCACCGAGGACCTGGACCAGGCACTCTATCGGCACCACCTCACGCACCGGGACGAGATCTACCTGAACCTCGACCTGCAGCAGCGGGGCCTGGGCGGAGACGACAGCTGGGGCGCGCTGCCCCACGAGGAGTTCCGCCTCCTGGGAGGACCCTACAGCTACCGCTTCCGGCTCAGGACGTTCGACGGGGAGGCCGAATCTCCGATGGAGCTGAGCCGGGTGGCGATGCCCTGAAGGTTCCTCGCCCGCCCACCCGGTCACCCGGTGAGAAGTAGAATAGGCCCCCAATGACCACTCCCGCGGCGCCCCCCCCGATCCCCCGCGTCCCCTCGATCGACGCGTTCCGCGGCCTCGTGATGTTCCTGATGCTCGCCGAGGTCATGCGCCTGTGGACGCTCCACGACGCGTTCCCCTCGAGCGGCTTCTGGGCCCTCGTCGCCTACAACACCACCCACGTGCCGTGGCAGGGGTGCTCGCTCCACGACCTCATCCAGCCCGCCTTCTCGTTCCTGGCCGGGGCGTCGCTCCCCTTCTCGATCGCGAGCCGAAAGCTGAAGGGACAGACGTTCGGGCAGATGCTGGGCCACGCCGTCCGCCGGAGCCTGATCCTCATCTTCCTCGGGATCTTCCTGCGCTCCATGCACAGCCCCCGGACCTACTGGACGTTCGAGGACACCCTGACCCAGATCGGCCTCGGCTACACCTTTCTCTTCCTCGTCGCGTTCGCGTCCCGCCGGGTCCAGGTGGGGGTCTTCATCGCCATCCTCGTCGCCTTCTGGGGAGCCTTCGCCCTCTACCCGGCTCCTCCCGCCAGCTTCGACTACCCGAGCGTGGGCGTCCCCGCGGACTGGCCGCACCTCTACTCGGGATTCCTCGCTCACTTCAACAAGAACTCGAACCTGTCGTGGGCCTTCGACACCTGGTTCCTGAACCTGTTCCCTCGCCAGTCGCCGTTCCTCTACAACGAGGGAGGGTGGTCGACCCTCAGCTTCATCCCCACCCTCGCCACGATGATGCTCGGCCTGTGGTCGGGGGCGTGGCTCAAGACCTCGCGCCCGCCCGCGACCAAGCTGAAGGGGCTCGTGGTGTCGGGCCTCGCCCTCACCCTCGCCGGCCTCGTCCTCCAGTGGCTCCACGTCTGCCCGATCGTGAAGCGCATCTGGACCTCGTCCTACACCCTGTACAGCGGTGGGCTCATCATCCTCATCCTCGCGGCCTTCTACGCGGCGATGGACCTGCGGGGCTGGAAGCGGTGGGCCTTCCCGCTCATGGTCATTGGCGCCAACTCCATCGCGATCTACGTGATGAGCTGGACGATGGAGCACTTCGTCGCGGAGAGCCTCTCCATCCACCTCGGGAAGGCCCCCTTCGCGGTGCTCGGTCCGCCCTTCGAGCCCGTCCTCCTGGGAATCGGCGTCCTGCTCGTCTTCTGGTGGATCCTCCTCTGGATGTACCGAAAGAAGATCTTCATCAAGATCTGACCCCGGACACGACGGTCGTGACGCCGGCCTCCGGACCCTCCAGCAGCCGCTGGCTCAGGTGGAGTAGAGTCCACCGGTGGAGGCTGCCCGGCAGGGTCCCAAGGACGCCGTGCGACAGGATCACCCGGTGAGCGCTGCACCTCGTGGTGACCGTCCCGCAGGGCTCCCGTGGGCCGGCGGCTGCCCTGCTCCGCGCCGGAACGGATGGGGGAGGTCCGCGCGGCCATGGTGACCCGCGTCCTCCGTTGGACGGTGGCCCTCGCCCTCTCGGCGGCGAGCGTCTCGTACACGGCTTTCTGGCTCTACTTCAACGCCCCGCTCGCGACGACGATGAGCGAGGACCTCGGTCTCCCGCGGGAGCCCCTTCTGCAGCCTCCCGTCCGGCTCGGCTTCCAGCTCCGCTACGTGCCGGGGCTTCGGGGAGTCCGGGTCAACCGCGTCGACCCCGCTGGTCCCGCCGAACGCGCCGGCCTTCGGGAGGGCGACGTGATCGTGGCCGTGGACGGCCGATCACTGGCGGAGTCGGCCGCGCCGTACCTCGCGGCCTACCGGGCCGCCCGCCCGGGAGACGGGGTCGCGCTCACGGTCGAGCGGCCCGGTCGGCCGGAGGAGCTCGTGCTCCGCGGCGTGTTCGAGGCACGGCCCCTGACCGACCGGCTCGCGCCGGCGCTGCGGATGATCGATCGCGTGCTTCGGCTCTTCCCGGTGGTCTTTCTCGCGGTGGCGCTGCCCGTCCTCTTCCTCCGCATCGACGACCCCCACGCCTGGCGCGCGGCCGTCCTCCTCGTCGGCATCGCCGGCGTGGCGCGGACCCCGGAGAGCTATCCCGGCGTCGGGCCGCATGTCCTCGCCCTGGCCATGGCCTGGAGGGGGGCGTGCGACGCGCTCCTCGCCTTCCTCGCGTACCTCTTCTTCTCCACCTTCCCGACCCGCTCCCCCGTGGATCGGCGCCTGCCCTGGCTGCGGTGGGTCCTGCTCGCTCTCGGCGCCCTGTTCGCCCTGGGCGGGATCGGGACCGCGCACCCGGGCCAGGCCTGGCTCCCGGCTTCGCTCACGGCCGTCCTTGGCGATCGGCTGACCGCGGGCCTCTGGCACGCGTACAACTACGGTGGGTTTGCCCTGGCCCTGGCGTGCCTCGGGGCGACGTACGTCTCCCATCCCAGCGGAGAGGCGCGTCGCCGGATCCGCGTGCTCGTCCTCGGGGCCCTCGTCGGGCTCACGCCGGTCGTGGTCGCCGGCGTGCTGTCGGACCTGGGGGTCTGGCAGCCGCCCGGGTGGGTGGCCACCTTCGTCTACCTCCTCGTCTACCTGCTGCCCTTGTCTTTCGCCTACGCGGTCGTCAAGCACCGTGTGCTCGAGCTGCCCGTCCTCCTCAGGCGCAGCGCCCGCTACCTTCTCGTGAGACGGGGCTTCGTCGTCCTCCTCGTCCTGGTGGGGGCCGTGGCCTCCGCCCTCTTCGCCCTGTCGCTCGAGCGCGTGCTCCGCGTGGAGGCCTCCCTGGCCACGACCGCGGGCGTCGCCTTCGGGTTCGTCCTGGCCGGGGTCACCGCTCCGGGGAGCCGGCGGGTGACCCGTCTCATCGATCGCGCCTTCTTCCGCGACGCCTACGACGCGCGCCTCGTCCTTCAGGATCTCGCCGAGCAGATCCGCCTCGTCACCAGCGAGCAGGATCTCGCGGTTCTCCTGCGCCAGCAGGTCGAGCGGGCTCTCCACCCGAGCTTCACCATTGTCTTCCTCGCCGACGACGACGGTCGAATGCACACCGACGACCCCACCGTGCCGGACGGGCTGCGAGACCTGCCGGGCGACGCCCCCGGTCTCGCCGAGCTCGCGCGCCGCGGTCGGCCCCGGCCGGTCGAGCCGGAGGCGAGGGAGCCGGCCTCGTTCCTCGTCCCGCTGAAGGCCGAGTGCCTCGTCCCCATCGTCGGGCGCGACGCCCACCTCCTGGGCCTCGCCGTTCTCGGTCCCCGCCTCTCGGACGAGCCGTACTCCGGAGAGGACGAAAGGCTGCTGGGGTCGGTGGCGAGCCAGGCCGGCGTCACGCTGGAGAACATGGCCCTCGCCGCTCGGATGGCCGAGCGCCTGCAGGCCGAGCAGCGCGCGGCCCACGAGGTCGAGCTCGCGCGCCAGGTCCAGGCCAGGCTCCTGCCGGCGGGCGGCCCCCACCTCCAATCTCTCGAGTACGCTGGCCGCTGCCTCCAGGCCCGCTCGGTCGGGGGCGACTACTTCGACTTCCTCGACCGGGGAGAGGGTCGGGTGGGCCTCGTCCTCGCCGACGTCTCGGGGAAGGGGTTCGCCGCCGCCCTCCTCGTGGCCAGCCTCCACGCGAGCCTGCGCAGCCAGTCACGCGCCAGCGACCTGGCAGATCAGCTCGGGACGGCGCACCGCCTCCTCTACGAGTCCACCGAGACGAGCCGCTACGTGACGCTCTTCGTCGGGCAGTTCGACGAAGCCGATCGCCGCCTCAGGTACGCCAACTGCGGGCACAACCCGCCGTTGGTCCTCCGCCGTGACGGACGCCGCGCACGCCTCTGGCCCACCACGATGGTGATCGGTCTCCTGGTCGAGTGGACCCCGGAAACGAACGAGGTCGCCCTGCAGCCGGGGGACGTGCTGGCGATCTACAGCGACGGCCTCACCGAGGCCACGAACGGGGACGGAGAGGAGTTCGGAGACGAGCGGCTGGCCGACACGATCGAAGCTCATCGAGACGACGACCTGGAAGAGCTGCTCGACGCGGTCTTCGCGGAGGTCCACCGCTTCAGCGCCGGGGAGCAGGCCGACGACCAGACCATGGTGGTCGCACGGGTGCGGTGAGCCGGGGCGCCCCCCCCACTCGCGAGGTCACAGCGGGCCGTCCCCTGCTCGTGAGGGGCCTCGCGGGTCTCCGCTCTGGCGGGCGATGGGGAGGGCCTCGCACCTCGAGCCCCACGCCCTGTCCCTAGCGTCCTGTCCCCGGCGTCGTCGACCCGCCCATCCCCCGGGTACCGAGGCCACAGACGACCTCATACGACCCGATGCTGCGGCCAGGCCCGGAAGGCATCTACTTCTCCGAGGC
>JAJDNS010000211.1 GCA_022340585.1 Acidobacteriota bacterium | reverse complement strand
AGATCCCTCGTCGCAAGCGCAGACGATGGAGCTCCTCGGGATGACGGAGGGGGGAGGGCGTCGCTCGATCCAGGAGAGCCGACTTGCGGGTTCTTCTCATGAGCTGCGGGTTTTGGGGGATGAGCTGCCGGAAAATCTCATGGGCTGCGGGGGAGACCGGGGCAGCAGATCCCTCGTCGCCTGCGCGAACGATGGGGCTCCTCGGGATGACTCAGGGGGCCGAGGAGCTGGGGCTCCTCGGGATGACCGCGAGATGGGCGTGGTCGGGACGTCGGCGGTAAGCTTGGGACGTGGACGGGCGCATCGAGGCGGGGTTTCGCTACCGGTTTCGGGAACTGCTGAAGCTGGTGGGGGCGAAGCGGCTGGACTTCGGAGTCGACCTTCTGCTGGGGCGGGGGCGTGAGCGGGCGGCGCGGGAGGGTGAGTCGCTCGGACGGGCGCTGGCCGGGCTCTACGAGGAGACGCGACAGAAGGTGAAGCGGCGGGTGGAGGTGACGGGCTGCAGCTTCGGGGAGGTCCCCTGGGAGAGGTTCTCGGAGGAGGGGCCGCCGAGGTTCCTCTGCGATCCCAGCCTCGGGGGACTGGCTCGGTGGTTGCGGGCGGCGGGGTACGAGGCCTTCGTGGACGACGCGATCCCCGGTCACCGGCTGCCGGACGAGGCGCTGCGCCGGGGGCACGTCCTGCTCACGACCGAGGCGGAGGTGCTGCTGCGGCGCATCGTGGTGGACGGCTCTCTCCTCGTGGTCTGGGTCCCCTCGGCCCTGACGAGGAAGGAGCAGCTGGGCATGGTGCTGCGGGACCTCGACCTCGACCTTCGCGAGGCCCGGTGCATGGCGTGCGGTGGCGGGCTCGTGGCCACGGCCAAGGACGCGGTCTTCCCGCGGATCCCGCCGCGGACGGCGAAGTGGCTCGACGAGTACTTCATCTGCGCGCGATGCGACCGGTTGTTCTGGCGGGGGACGCACTGGCAGCGCATTGCCCGGACGCTGGAGCAGGCGGCGGCGTCGTGAAGCGCCTCCTCGGCAACGTCGCCCTGAGCGTGGTCGTCAGCGTGGCGTTTCTCGCCGTCGTGGAGGGGACGGCCCGCCTTCTCGAGAAGCCCAGGCCGGCCAAGAAGGAGGTCGCGGACTACATCTGGGACTGGGACGAGAAGATGCCCGGGGGCTTCTACGTGATGCGCTCGGAGGGGGTGGGCTGGCCGCCCACGCAGGAGATCAACGGCGACGGGCTGCGGGACGTGACGCGCCCGCGGGAGAAGCCGGCGGGGGTGTGGCGGGTCGCGGTCCTCGGCGACAGCGTGACCCTCGGTGACGGGCTGAGGCCCTATGAGTCCTATCCGCGGGTCCTCGAGGCCCGGCTTCACGAGGCCGGGCAGAGGATCGAGGTGATGAACGTGGCGCTGTGGGGCTGGTCCACCCGCCAGGAGCGCATCGCCTGGCAGCGGATCGCCCGGGGGTACCACCCCGACCAGGCGATTCTCGCGGTGTGCCTCAACGACATCCCGGAGCTCCACAACAACCTCACCCGCCCGCCCCGGTGGCTCGTCCGACTGCACGAGCGGTCCGCCCTCGTGCGTCTGATCGTGGGTGCCGAGGGGCGCGAGATCGAGAACGTGGAGCGCCTGTTCGAGACGCCCCTCGCGCCCCGGGTGCGGGAGGCGCTGGACGGCTTCTTCGAAGAGGTGCGGCTTCTCCGCAGCGAGGTCGAGGCCGACGGGGCCACGTTTGCGGTCGTCGTCTTTCCCTTCCGCTTCCAGACCGAGGAGGGGGCGCCCACCCCGGTCGTCCAGGAGGGGATCGCGTCGTTCTGCGGGGCGGAGGGCCTCACGTGTCTCGACATGCTGCCCGTCCTCCGGGAGATCGGCCCCTCGGCGTTCTCCGACTACGACCACCTGAGCCACGCCGGGTCGGTCGCCACCGCGGAGGCCCTCCTGGCCAGCGGCCTCCTGCCCCAGGGGTACTCGAACGTGGCGGCGCTGGAGGGGTTTCTCCGGGGGAGGGGAGACGAGCGGGCTCGCGGGGTCCTGGTGTGGCTCGACGAGAGGGCCTCGCCCCTCGGCGACGCCGGCCGGGGCGTGCTGGCCGAGGCGCTGGGGGCGCCGGAGGCGCCGGTGCGGATGGCGGCGGCCTGGGCTCTCGAGACGCTCGGGGCGGGAGGGGTGAGCGCCGAGCCGGCCCTGCTCGGGGCGCTCCGGGGCGATCCCGAGCCCGGGGTGCGGGCGGCCGCGGCTCGTGCTCTGGGGGCGTTGGAGCCGACGGGAGGGTCGGCGGTGGCGGTATTGTTCGAGGCCCTCGACGACCCGCACGAAGCGGTCCGCCACGCCGCGGCTCGGGCGCTGTCGGATCTCGGGCTCTCCGACGCCGAGATCCCGCGGCTGGAGCGGGCCCTGAGGAGCGGCGACCCGTACGTGGTGGCCTTTGCCGCGTGGAGGCTGGGCAACCTGGGCGAGAGGGCCCGCCCGGCGGTGCCCGCTCTCGTCGAGACGCTGGACCAGCCCGGGGTCTACGCCGTGACTTTCGGGGCCCTAGCTCGGATCGGGCCCGCGGCGGTGGAGGCAGTGCCGGCGCTCGTGACCCAGCTTCAGAGCCCGGACGACAGGCGTCGGTGGCGAGCGGCCAAGGGGCTGGGACGCATCGGCCACGGGGCCGCAGGGGGCGTGCCGGCCCTGATTGCGGCCATGGAGGACGACCCCTCGGAGTGGGTCCGCGCTCACGCCGCCCGAGCCCTGGGGCGGATCCGGGACGTGTCGCCGTCGACCACCGCGGCGTTGCAGGGGGCCACGGGAGACGGCAACGGGTGGGTCCGGCGCGAGGCGGGCCGGGCGCTGGAGCGACTGCAGAAGGTCGCGGCGGATCTCGCGGGGCCGCAGGAAAGGAACGAAGGAGACTCGAGATGAGCGAGACCGCCAGCGTGCAGGAGCGCTACGCGCCCCGGAACGCCTGCTTCGGGTGCGGCCCGGCCAACGCCCAGGGTCTCCGCATCCGCAGCTTCGAGGACGGCGACGTCCTCCGTGCGGAGTGGACCCCCGAGCCCCACCACGAGGCGTTCGAAGGCATGCTGAACGGGGGGATCATCGGCACCCTCTTGGACTGCCACAGCAACTGGGCCGCGGCGATGCACCTGATGCGGGTTCGGGGGGAGGAGTCCCCCCCGTGCACGGTGACCGCCGAGTTCCACGTCAAGCTGCGGCGGGTGACGCCGTCCGACGGCCCGCTGACGCTGGTGGCCCGGGTCGTCGAGTCGACGACCGAGCGGGCCACGGTGGAGGCGGAGGTGGTGGCGAACGGGGAGACGACCGCCACCTGCCGAGGCGTCTTCGTCGCGGTCCGGGAGGGACATCCCGCGTACCACCGCTGGTGAGGGGACGGCCGAGGGAACGGACAACGGACAACGGAACGGAGATCCTGAGTCGCACGCTCAAACGACGGAGGCGACTCAGGATGAGGGCAGGAGGCGGTCGGCGAGGTCGATGGCCTTCCTCACGTAGCTTCTCTTCTCCAAGTAGGTCCCCGGGAAGAAGCTCCGCTTGAAGCCGTAGATCAGGATGTCGCGCACCTCGCGATCGGTGAGGTGGAAGGCCTCGATGGCCCGCTCCACCTCGTGGCTCACGGTGGTGTGGGACACCAGTCGGTTGTCGGTGCAGAACGTGGTCGACAGGCGCCGCCGGCGCATCTCCCCGAAGGGGTGGCGGTGGAGGTCGTTGGCCAGCTCCGGGACCGTCTGCTGGTTGGAGGTCAGGCAGACCTCGATGGTGATGCGCTTGTCGGCGATGAACTCCGCGAGGTCCTCGACGTAGCGGCCCCGGTCCTTGATCCAGCGGCTGGTGATCTTCCGCTCGTCGAAGAGCCAGGTTCCGTGGCCGATGCGGTCGGCGTGGAGGTCGCCGATGGCCTGGAAGATGGACTCCGGGCCGTAGTCCTCGCCGGCGTGGACGGTCTTGCCCAGGAAGGCCTCGTGGGCCACCTGGTAGGCGCGGCGGTGGGCCTGGGCCGGGTAGCCCTTCTCCTGTCCGGCCAGGTCGAGTCCCACGACCAGCAGGCCCTGCTCGCGCCGGAGGCGGGCCGCGGCCCGGGCCACCTCGAGGCTCGCCGCCCAGTAGACTTCGGCGGGGGGGGCCTCGGGGACCGCCTCGAAGAGCCGGGCGTAGCCCACGGAGAACTCGGGCCTGAAAAACCGCAGGGCGCACAGGATGATCCCGGCGGCGAAGGGAAGCTCCTCGCCCGAGGCGACCTCGGGGCGGCCGTTGAAGGCGGCCGTGGCCCGCCGGAGCCCCCGGTCCACCGCGCGGACCACCGCCTCGAGGTCGAAGCCCGGCTGGACGTGGAGCTGGGGGGCGAAACGGACCTCGACATAGCGGACGCCCTCCGCCTGGCAGTCCTCGGCGAGCTCGAAGGCCGCCCGCTCCAGCGCCTCGGCGTCCTGAAGGGCCGCGGTGGTGTAGCGGAAGCCCTCCAGGTATTGGTTCAGGTCCCGGTACCGGGGCCGGAACACCAACTCTTCCAGGCCCTCCGGCGTCTCAGAAGGCAGGGAGACGCTGCGCTCGCGAGCCAGCTCGATGAGGGTGGGCAGGCGGAGCGAGCCGTCCAGGTGCACGTGGAGGTCGGTCTTGGGCAGGCGGCGGATCAGTCCAGGGTCCATGGGGGGATTATGGGCAAGAAACGTGAACGAATGTGAACCGTGGGCCGGTCTCGTGCGTAGACAAGGATAACGGGCGCAGTCCATTCGATTGAACGGGAGCCACGGATGAGCAACGGGAACGGAAACGGGAACGGAAACGGCCGCAAGAAGAAGAAGGGCCGGAAGAAGCTGATCTTCGCCGCGGTGGTGATCGTTCTGGTGGCGGTCTTCGGGCTGATGGCCATGCGCCACGGCACGGAGATCGACCCCTCGCGGCTGGCGACGATCGAGCGCGGCGACGTGGCCCGCTCCGTCGTGGCCACCGGCAAGATCCAGCCCCTGACCCAGGTCGAGATCAAGTCCAAGGCCAGCGGGATCGTCGAGAACCTGCTGGTTCACTACGGCGACACCGTGAAGACGGGACAGATCCTGGCCGAGCTCGACAAGGAGCTCCTCCACGCCGGGGTGCGCGAAGCCCGGGCCAACCTGCTGGCGGCCGAGGCCGCGTACGAGCGCAACCGCGTCGAGGCCGAGGGGCCTGATCTCCCGTTCCTCAAGGCGTCCTGGGACCGCTCGAAGAAGCTGTACGCCGACGGGCTGATCGCCCCGCAGATCCTCGAGGACGCCGAGATGGCGTACCAGATGGGCCTCAACCGCCGGACCGCGGCGCAGAGCAACGCCGCGGTCACGAAGGCGGAGGTCGAGCGGGCCCGGGCCGCCCTCGAGCGGACCGAGACCGACCTGCGCTACGCGACCATCCGGAGCCCCATGGACGGTCTCATCCTGTCCCGGGACGTCGAGATCGGCGACGCGGTGAGCTCGATCCTGGTCCTGGGCTCGCAGGCCACCCTGGTGATGACCATGGGCGACGTGAGCGAGGTCTACGTCCTCGGGAAGGTGGACGAGGCCGACATCGGGCAGGTGTACCTGGGCCAGCCGGCCCGGATCGTGGTCGAGTCCTTCAAGGACAAGAAGTTCGTGGGCGAGGTGACCAAGATCTCCCCCCTCGGCGTGGAGGTGGACAACGTCACCACGTTCGAGGTCCGGGTCTCCATCAAGAACCCGGGCGGCGAGCTCAAGACCAACATGACCGCCAACGCCGAGATCATCCTCGAGGAGAAGAAGGACGTTCTCCTGGTCCCCGAGTCGGCGGTGGTCTACGACCGCGACCGCAACGCCTCCCTCGAGGTGCCGGACTCGAGCGCCGACGACGGCAAGCGCGAGGTGAAGGTCACCCTCGGGATCTCCAACGGGGTGAAGACAGAGCTCGTCGAGGGGCTGGGCGAAGGCAGCCAGGTCGTCCTCCAGTAGCCTGCGCGGACCTCGACCATGACCTTCCGGGACCTCGTCCGCGACACGATCGGCACCCTCCGGGCCCACAAGCTCCGCACCGCCCTCACCATGTTCGGCATCGCCTGGGGCATCGTCTCCATCACCCTCATGGTGGCGGCGGGGGAGGGACTCCGGGTCGGCCAGGAGAAGGTGTCGCGCAACTTCGGCAAGGACATCATGATCGTGTTCGCGGGCCGCACGAGCATGCAGGCCGGGGGAATGCGGGCCGGCCGGGAGGTCCGCTGGCGGGCCAGCGACCCCGAGGTGATCCTCGAGCAGGCCCCGGCCTGCGGGTACGCGGTGGCCGAGCTCGGCCAGAACGTCCCCGTCCGCAGCCCCTACAACAGCGGCACGCTGCTCGTGACGGGCTCGAGCCCCGACTTCGCCTACATCCGCAGCATTCCCGTGGCCGAGGGTCGGTACCCGAACTGGGAAGACGAGGCCGAGGGCCGGCGCGTCGCCTTCCTCGGGAGCGACGCGAAGAAGCAGCTCTTCGGGACCCGGGACGCCATGGGCGCCACGATCCACATCCGCGAGTACCCCTACACCGTCGTCGGGGTGATGGAGCACAAGGAGCAGGACTCGAGCTACGACGGGCGCGACATCTCCAAGGTGTTCGTCCCCTTCGCCTCCATCCTTCGCGACATGCCCAACCCGCCGCCCTGGCCGGCCGACCATGTGGATCGCCTCATCGTGTCCCCGCGATCGGTCGAGGAGCACGAGGACTGCGAGCGGGAGCTCCGGGCGACGCTGGGGAGGCTTCACGACTTCGATCCCCGGGACGAGGAGGCGGCTCACATCTGGGACACGGTGAAGGAGGCCAAGGCCTTCCGGACGATGACCGATGGGATGAAGTACTTCCTGGGGGCGGTGGGCATCGCCACCCTTTTCATCGGCGGCATCGGCGTGATGAACGTCATGCTGGTGGCGGTGCGGGAGCGGACCCGGGAGATCGGCGTCCGCAAGGCGCTGGGGGCGACCCGGCGATCGATCGTCCGGATGTTCTTCCTCGAGACGATGATCGTGGTCTTCCTGAGCGGAGGGCTCGGCCTCGCCGTCGGCTACGGCTTCTGCGCCCTCGTGAACCTCCTGCCCATGCCCATGTTCTTCGCGGGCCTGCTGCCCACGTGGTCGGCGAGCCTGCTCGCCTTCGGCCTCCTGGGTACGGTGGCGCTCCTTTCCGCGGTCTATCCCGCTCGCCGGGCGGCCTCGATCGACCCCATCGAGGCCCTGCGCTTCGAGGCGGGAGGGTAGGGCCATGCTGGGCGAGCTCGTTGCGCAGAGCTGGAGGAACCTCACCCGCAACCGCACGCGGAGCGTCCTCACGATGCTGGGAATCGTCTGGGGCATCACCGCGGTGGCCGTCCTCATGTCCTACGGGGGGGGCTTCCGCTACGCGCTGGTGAGGGCCTTCGACGCCTTCGGGAAGAGCGCGGTCGTCATCTGGCCGGGGCAGACGAGCGAGCAGGCGGGCGGCGAGCGGGCCGGGCGCCCGATCCGGCTGGACAAGACCGACCGGGAGGTGGTCCTGGCGGAGGCCACCCTCGTCAAGGACCTCAGCATGGAGACGGTCCGCTGGCTCAACATCTCGTACAAGGAGCGGATGTCGAACACCGCGATCCGCGGGGTCTACCCGGAGTACGGGGAGATCCGGAACGAGGTGCCGAGCGAGGGACGCTGGATCAGCCCCGAGGACTTCTTCGAGCGCCGCCGGGTCGTGTTCCTGGGCTCGCGGCTGCGGAAGAAGCTCTTCGCCGGCCGTCCCGCCGTGGGGGAGACCGTGCAGATCGACGGCGTGCGCTTCACCGTCATCGGCACCATGGCGGCGAAGCTGCAGATGAGCAACTACTTCACCGCCGACGACGACTGCGCCTTCATTCCCTACACCGCGGCCGGCGACATGTGGGACACCCGCTACGCGAGCGTCTTCGTCTTCTCCGCGGTGTCCCCGTCCTTCGAGCAGAAGGCCATCCAGCAGGTGCGGCAGGCCATCGGGAAGAAGCAGCGCTTCTCGCCGACGGACGAGCGGGCGCTGCAGATGTTCGGCCGGGAGGAGTTCCGTCCGATCATCGACGGGATCACCATCGGCCTGCAGGTGCTCCTGGTCTTCATCGGCTCCCTGACCCTGGGGATCGGCGGCGTGGGCGTCGCGAACATCATGCTCGTGTCGGTGGACGAGAGGATCCGGGAGATCGGCCTCCGGCGGGCCGTGGGCGCGCGCAAGCGGCACATCCGGCTCCAGTTCCTGGTGGAGGCGCTCGTGCTCACGCTCATCGGGGGGGCTCTGGGCATCGTCCTGGCCTGGGTCCTCATTGCCTCGGTGGGCACCATGCCCCTCCTCGGCCCCATCTGGGACGACGACTCCGGAATCGGGGATCTCCACCTGAAGATGTCGACCATGACCGTCCTCGTCTCGACGGCGATCCTCATCGTCGTCGGAGCTCTCGCGGGGATGGTGCCGGCCCTCAAGGCGTCCCGCCTCGACCCGGTGGAGGCGCTCCGCTACGAGTGAATCGATGACGACCGGGGTCTGACCCCGCTCCTGCTTCCTGTCCCCCCGCTTCTCGAGCTCTACCCCGGCCTCAATCGACGTGCCGGATCCGCTTGTTGATGTCGGTGTTCACCGAGTGGTAGGGGCGGAAGAGGCTGCCCGAGTCGAACACCGTCTGGCGGATGGCCTCGATGTCGGAGTGGCCGATGGCGTTGGTGAAGATGGGGAGCAGGTAGTCCACCGCCACCCGTGAGGGGCGCATCAGCTCCTGGTCGTAGAAGGAGGGGTGCACGAACCGGGGGTGGATGACGCCCCAGCGGTCGCGAAAGCCGTTGCCGTCGAACGCGTCCACGTAGAAGCCCCGCTCCTCGTCTCTCTGGATGATGGAGACGGCGTTGTTGCGCCCCTCCAGGAGCATGTCCACCGCCTTGCCCCCGAGCTGGCTCGCGTAGAAGCGGTCGAAGAGGAGCGGACGACCGCCGCGCTGGGTGTGGCCCACCTTTCGGGTGAAGACCGCGGCCCGGGCCGACTCGGCCCGCCGGTAGCTCCGGAAGTAGGCGTCTCCGAAGTGCTCGACGAGCAGCTTGCGCAGCGCCTCCGAGGCACCGGAGAGGATGACGTTTCCGGCGGGGTCCAGGGACGCCCGCTCCGCCCCGAGCTCCCGCCCCTCCTCGTCCACGATGCCCTCGCCGCAGACGATGACCACGTTCTTCTGGAGCTCGTAGAGCTCCTCGACGCGCTTGACGAGGGCGGCGATGGAGACGGGGACCTCGGGCACGAGGACGATGTCGGGCTGGCCGTAGGCGGCGCCGAGGGCGATGTAGCCGGAGTGACGCCCCATCACCTCGACGATGGCGATCCGCCGGTGGCTCTCCGCGGTGGTGCGCACGCGCTGCACGCCCTCGACGGACACGTAGACCGCGGTGGCGTAGCCCGGGGTGACGTAGTTGACCATCCCGTCCAGGGAGAAGCGCGTGCTGGACGCCCCCTGTCGGTAGCGGTACCCCGGGGGTTCCTCGCAGGGCACCCGCTCCCACTCGTCGGGCTCGTTGCGGTGGTTCAATCCCAGGTCGTTGTCGATGGTCTTGGGGGCGAGGACCACGGGGAATCGGTCGGCGAAGGGCTGGAGGCCGTTCAGCGTCCCGTCGCCGCCGACACAGACCAGGCCCTCGATCTTCAGGGTCCTGAGGTGCTCCGTGATCCGGTCGACGGCGGCGGTGTCCTCCGGGTTCACGTAGGCGCGGGAGGCGCCGATCACGGTGCCGCCCCGGGTGGGGTCCAGCTCCGGGATCTCGGAGAAGAGGGGGTTGAGGTGGACGTGGGGGACGCCTTCGGTCATCAGGGCGCTGTAGCCCTTGATGAACCCGAAGACCTCGACCTTGCTCTCGTTGGCTCGGACCACTGCGCCGTGGACCGTCGCGTTGAGGGCCGGCGTGTCCCCGCCGGCGGTCAGGATGCCGATCCGCTTCATGTGCTCGTCACTCCCGTGGCCCTCCTCGTCGATCGGCGTGGCGGGCGACCCGCCATTCTAGCGCAGTGGAAGGACGGGGCCCCGTGGTCAGGCCAGCTTCCGCAGCACCGCGGTGATGACCCAGAGCGACAGCGCGGTCCAGAGCGCGCCCCAGACGATCGCGGGAATGCCGGTGAGGGCGGCCAGGGCCGCGGCGTCGCTCTCGGGGACGCTGCGCAGGAGCACGTCGGAGGCGATGTCCCACACCGCGTACAGGCAGCTCATGATCCCGATGGCGGCGAGGAGGATCTCGGAGGCCTCCGGTTTCAGCTTCGAGGCGACGAGGATGAAGGCGGCGGCGGCCAGGAGACCGTAGAGCAGCCCGAACCACGAGCGGACGTACACCAGGGTCACGACGAGGGTGAAGAGGCCGATCAGGCCGATCACCCCGGGCGCCCAGCGGCGACGGCTTCCGAGGAGCAGGAAGAGGGCGCCGAAGAGCAGGCTTCCGAGATACCCCGCGGTCAGGACGAGGAAGCGCGACCCCCCGCGGGTCACGGCCACCCCGGCCTCGTTGGGGCTCAGGCCGATCGAGACGAGCTCCCCCCCGGTGAGGATGGCCGCGAGGCCGTGGGAGATCTCGTGGAGGAACACCACGAAGACCCGGAAGGGGTACGCGACGAAGGTGTTCCAGAAGACGATGGCACCCAGGCCCAGCAGGAGGGGCAGCCACAGTCGGCGGCGGGGCTTGTTCAAGGGGCGGCCCGCTCTCCGCTCAGCTGGACCACGACGTCCCGCTGGCGGGGCCGGTTGTCGAAGTCGATGAGGACCACCTGCTGCCATGTTCCGAGCAGGAGCCGCCCCTCCCGGAAGGGGACGGTGAGCGACGGGCCGAGGAGGCTGGCCCGGACGTGGGAGTGGCCATTGCCGTCCTGCCACGTCTCCTCGTGGGCGTAGCGCATGCCCCGGGGGGCCAGGCGCTCGAAGGCCGCCGGGATGTCCTCGAGGAGCCCGGGCTCGTACTCGACGGTGGTCAGGCCCGCGGTGGAGCCGGACACGAAGACGAGGGCGGCGCCTTCCCGGAACCCGTGGCGCCCGACGATCTCCTGCACCTCGTCGGTGATGTCGATCATCTGGGCGTCGCCTCGGGTGGAAACGGGAACGGTGTCGGTCACGAGGGCCATGAGAGCCTCCCTGCGGGCACGGGTGTCGTCACTCCTCCGGGTAGGTTCCCTGCGCCCTCATGTACTTCGACAGCTCGCGCATGCGGGCCCGGTAGCGGTGGGGAGCCTCGAAGGGCACCGGACCCGCCTCCTTCGCGGCGGCGAGGACCTCCGCGGCCTCCGTCGGGAGGCCGTTGTCGCCGTAGTGGGAGACGCTCTCGAGGGCGAGCCGGGCCCGGACGACGAGAACCGAGTAGTTGCGGCCGTCGATGAACACGTAGGCCAGGGTGCGTCCGTAGGGATCGAGGGTGGCGGAGCGGAGGAGCTCGACCCGGGAGGCGCCGGTGAAGGCCTCCTGGGCGAAGCGCCGCGCCTCCTCGCCGAAGGGCTGGGCGTAGGGGATGTCGTGCTCGAGGTGGCGCGTCTCGGGGGTGTCGATGCCGAGGATGCGCACGGTCTCGGTGTCCCTGTCGGCCCAGCGGATGGTGATGGTGTCGCCGTCGTCGATCCCCACCCGGGCGGGGTCCACGGCGACGCGGGAGCCGTGAGGACGGGGCTGGGCTCGATCCCGGGCAGGTGTCGTCTGGGCCGTGGCCGGCCTGGCGGCCGGCGAGCTCCCGGTGGCGGGGGCGTCCTCGGCCAGGCCGCCGACCAGGGCGAACGCGAGCACGAGAACGGCAGGGCGGGGGCCGGGAGCGTTTCGGGGCATGGATGGTCTCCGATCGGTCGGTCGACGGCGCACCATCCTCTCACGGAAGACGGACGGGCGCCCGGGGCGGGCGCCTTCAGGCGGACCGGGAGCTAGTTGTCGAGGACGACCCAGGCCTTCTCGTAGGGTTGTCGACCGGGCTGGGCCGGCGGGACGGCGCGCTGGGCCAGGGAGCGGAGTCGTATGCGGCACGCCTGGGTGGCGCCGAGCCACTCGATCCCGCACTGGAAGGCGTTGTTCTGGGTGCGTCGGTCCCGGTCGTCGCGGACCCAGACGACGGCCCCGGCCATCTCGTGCACCTCGGGAGGGTGCGCGAAGCTGATGCGGAATCGCAAGGTGGAGCCGACCGCGAGGTGAGCATCGGTCCAGACACACGCTCCGCTTCCGGAGATGTCGGCGATGACACCGTAGGCGACCAGGGGGCCGTCATCCTCTTCGATGGCGACCGTGATCGGCGCCGGGGGCACGATGCGCGGCGAGTGCCGTTCAGCCATTGACTACCGTCCCTCCCTTCGAGCGGGTTCACCGCTCGGCTGGGCGATGTTTCCTACATCCCGACGTTGGCGCCTTGGGGAGGGTGCGAGGGAACGGCGTCAATCACGAACCAGCGAAGATTAGGGCAGCACGTCTTGATCGTCAAGAGGAAGTCTTTGCACAGGAAGTGCTTACCGGGGAGATGTGATCTTGCCCGGCTCATGACTGAACGGTGTGGGCGTCACGTTCCCAGCCCGGGTACGGAATCTGTAGTCGGCGGTGGTCACCGGTCCCCCCCGGTCTCTGGGTACTCTGGGGTCAGGTCTGTGGAGGGGAATGGAGTGGGGACGAGGGACGAGAGGCGGCGGTTGAATGCAGAGCGCGGGGAGGAGGCGGGGTGTGCTCACGACCTGACCCCTTCGGGGCTCGCGGACGACGTCCCTTGATCTCGGA
>JAJDNS010000210.1 GCA_022340585.1 Acidobacteriota bacterium | reverse complement strand
GAGCGTTTCGTCCTCCTCCCCACCGGGGCCGGTGAGGAGCGGACCCTGCCCCTGGCCCCGCTGGTCAACGGACAGTTCGCGGACTGGTTCCCGGACGGCCAGCGGCTGGTCGTGCTCGCCAGCGAGCCCGGGGGCAACCTGCGCCTGTTCGAGCGGGCACTGGACTGGGACACGCCCCCTCGCCCCATCACCCCGGAAGGGGCCCCCATCGTCGCCGGCGGGCTGACCCCCGACGGGCGTCACGTGGCCGGCCTCCTGCCCGACAGCGACCCTCCCCGGGCCGCGCTCTACCCCGTGGAGGGCGGCGACCCGCTTCCTCTGCCCACGCTGGCCCCGCGAGGCCACTTCGTCGGCTGGAACACCGACGGGAGCGCGGCCTTCGTCGCTCGCAAGGACGAGGCCGTGACACGCCTCCTCCGCTACGACGTGAAGACCGGCGAGGAGACGCTGCTCCACCAGATCGAGCCCGCGGATCCGGCGGGGATCGAGGAAGTCGGCAACGTGCGGATCAGCGCCGACGGCCGGGCCTACGTCTACACCCTGCACCGGACGCTCTCGACTCTCTTCCTGGTCGAAGGCCTGAAGTAGGGTCAGACGTCTTCACCGGGCCATCCCTCCCCGGCGCTGCTAGACTGAAGGCAAGTCCCATGGAGAAGAAGCGCCGGTTGAGGCTCTGCGGTGTCTTCGCTCACCCCGACGACGAGACGCTCGGGACCGGAGGCACGCTCGCCCGGTACGCGGCGGAGGGTGTCGAGACCTACGTGGTGACGGCCACCCGCGGGCAGCGTGGGCGGTACCGGGACAACACCGACCACCCGGGCCCCGAGGCCCTGGGCCGCATCCGGGAGGCGGAGCTGCGGGCCGCCTGCGCGGTGCTCGGCGTCACGGAGGTGAGCCTCCTCGACTACTGGGACAAGGACCTGGACCAGGCCCCGCACGACGAGATCATCGGCCAGCTCGTCGCGCATGTGCGTCGCATTCGGCCCCAGGTCGTGGTGACCTTCGACCAGGCCGGGGCCTACGGGCACCCGGATCACATCGCCATCTGCCAGTTCACGACCGCGGCGGTCGTGGCGGCGGCGGACCCCTCGTTTCCCGGCGCGGGAGAAGCGGAGGGGCGCGCACACCGGGTCTCGAAGCTCTACTACATGGGGTGGCCGGCAGCGAGCTGGGACGCCTACCAGGAGGCCTTCAAGAGACTGGTCTCGAAGGTCGACGGGGTGGAGCGGCAGGCCACCCCCTGGCCCGACTGGGCGCTGACAACCACCATCGACACCGCGGACCACTGGGAGACGGTGTGGAAGGCGGTCCAGTGCCACGAGTCCCAGATGGCCATGTACGGCCCGCTGGCCCACCTCTCGGAGGAGCACCACCGGGGTCTCTGGGGCACGCAGGAGTACTACCGCGTGATGAGCCTGGTGAACGGGGGTCGCACGCGGGAGACGGACCTGTTCGAAGGTCTCCGCTAGCGCCCTCGGAAACGCGGGGCGACCCCGTCAGTGAGGGAGGGCGGCGTCGCCGCGGAGGACGCGGGCTTCCTGGATGCGCGTCGTCGTCACCCGGTTCTCGAACTCCAGGAAGAGACCGGGCGCCGCCACCACGTCGCTCTTGATGGCGCGGCCCCCGAAGGTGCAGCCGTTGACACCCACCCGCTGCGGCGAGTCGCCGTTCCGGTCGAACCAGCCGCCGGCCACCTGGTAGGTCCCGTCGTCGAGGAGACACAGCGAGTAGACGGAGTTGCGGGTGGTGACCAGGAGCCAGTCTCCGGAGCGCAGGTCGGCGCGCAGCACCGCCGGCAAGCGGTCCACCTCAGCCGCCAGGGTGTCGAGGGGTGTTCCACGCGTCGACATCGGCACCACGACCGGGGCAACGGCCCCGCTCCTATGACCAAATAATACGGCATTCTGGCCGCAGAGTTCGCGGTCAAGTCGAAGGGAAATGATGCCGGAACGGCAAAACGCCTTGGAGCTGAGGCACTTAGAGAACTGCACAAAACGTGCGAAACGAACTTGCGCGAAGCCCGGCGGACGGGGGGAAACGGGCGGAGCGCGGGGTAGAATCGCGTCCGCCTGCCGAGCCGGCTTCAACCCGAGGAGGTGCCCCTTGCCCCGGCCGTGCTCCACTCCCGCGCTGTTTCTGTTCGGAGTCCTCGTTGCCAGCGGAGCGACGGCTCTCGCCGGCACCGACGACTGGCAGGACCCAGCCGTCATCGGCCGCCACAAGGAACCCGCCCACGCCACCTTGATGCCGTACGCCACGGTGGAGGAGGCACTCGAAGGGACGCGCGAGGCCTCGCCCTTCTTCCAGTCCCTGAACGGTGACTGGAGGTTCCACTGGGTGGAGAAGCCAGCCGACCGGCCGCGGGGCTTCCACGAGGCCGACTTCGACGACAGCGCCTGGGACACGATACCGGTCCCCTCCAACTGGCAGCTCCACGGGCACGGCCGCCCGATCTACATCAACCAGCCCTATCCCTTCGCGCCGGAGAACCCCGATCCGCCGAACATTCCCGAGGACTACAACCCGGTGGGCTCCTACCGCACGACGTTCGCGGTCCCCGCCGCGTGGACGGGGCGGCGCGTCTTCCTCCACTTCGCGGGGGTGAAGAGCGCCTTCTACCTCTGGGTCAACGGCGAAGCGGTGGGCTACAGCCAGGGCAGCATGACCCCGGCCGAGTTCGACGTGACCCCGTACCTGC
Source organism: Acidobacteriota bacterium (assembly GCA_022340585.1). Taxonomy (GTDB): domain Bacteria; phylum Acidobacteriota; class Vicinamibacteria; order Fen-336; family Fen-336; genus JAJDNS01. Next base: position 6,618 of record JAJDNS010000210.1, on the reverse strand, counting down.
GCGACGGCGAGAACCTGCTGGCGGCCCAGGTCTTCCGGTGGTCCGACGGCAGCTACCTCGAGGACCAGGACACGTGGCGGCTGAGCGGCATCTACCGCGACGTCTTTCTCTACTCGACGCCGGCCGTGCACATCTCCGACTTCGCGGTGCGCACCGAGCTCGACGACGACTACCGGGACGCGACCCTTCTCGTGCGGCCGAAGGTCCGCACCTTCGGAGGAGTGGACGCCGAGGGATGGAGCGTGGAGGCCCAGCTCTTCGACGAGCAGCGACAGTCGCTCTTCGCACCTCCGCTGGCCATCGACGCGACGGCCGTCCGGGGGGAAAAGCGGCCGCAGCGCGGCAACACCCCCTTCGGGCTGCTCCAGGGGAAGGTGGCCGACCCCCTCAAGTGGACGGACGAGACGCCCCACCTCTACACCCTCGTCCTCTCGCTGAAGGACGCCGGCGGCGCCCTGGTGGAGACCGAGAGCGCCCGGGTCGGCTTCCGCGAGGTCGAGATACGGGACGGGCGACTCCTGGTCAACGGGCGCCCGATCCGTCTCTACGGCGTCGACCGCCACTCCCACGACCCGCAGACCGGTCAGGCCGTGCCCTACGAACGGATGGTCCAGGACGTGAAGCTCCTCAAGCAGAACAACATCAACGCCGTCCGCACCAGCCACTACCCCAACGACTCGCGCTGGTACGACCTCTGCGACGAGTACGGGATCTACCTGATGGACGAGGCCAACCTGGAGACCCACGGCGTGACCGGGCTCCTCACCAACGACCCGAGCTGGCACGCGGCCTTCCTCGACCGCGCGGTGAGCCTCGTGGAGCGCGACAAGAACCACCCGTCGGTCATCTTCTGGTCACTGGGCAACGAGTCCGGGACGGGGCCCAACCACGCCGCCATGGCGGGCTGGATCCGGGAGTACGATCCCACCCGGCCCATCCACTACGAGGGGGCGGCCGCGGAGCCGCGCGATGCCGACTGGGTGGACGTCATCAGCCGGATGTACACGCGCATCCCCCGGCTCGGGGAGATGGCGAGGGATCCCGGCGACACCCGGCCCATCGTGCTGTGCGAGTACGCCTACGCGCGGGGCAACGCGGTGGGGAACCTCAAGGAGTACTGGGACCTCATCGAGAGCGAGGACCGGCTCATCGGGGGCTTCATCTGGGACTGGGTCGACAAGGCGCTCTTGAAGAAGGCGGCCGACGGGACGGAGTTCTGGGCCTACGGCGGGGACTACGGCGACGAGCCCAACGACGGCTCGATGGTCTGCAACGGGATCGTCCGGCCCGACCGCAGCCCGGAGCCAGAGCTCTTCGAGGTCCGCAGGGTGTACCAGCGCATCGACACCGAGGCCACCGACGCCACGGCGGGACGGCTGCGCGTCCTCAACGACTACGACTTCCGCACCCTCGGGTTCGTCGAGGTCCAGTGGCAGGTCACCGAGGACGGGACCGTCGTTCAGATGGGGCGCTCCGAGGCGCCCGGGGTCGCCCCGAAGGAAGAGGGGATCCTCGACCTGCCCCTGGCGCCGCTGGCCCCGAAGCCCGGGGCCGAGTACTTCCTCGACGTGCGCTACGTCCTGAAGACGGACGGCCCGTGGGCGAAGCAGGGACACGTGGTGGCCTGGGAGCAGTTCGCGCTGCCGACCACGGCGCCGCCGGCGCCGACCCTCGCTCTCGACGGGATGGATCGGCTCCTGCTCAACGATGCCGAGGACGCCGTCACCGTGAGCGGCGACGACTTCACCGTCGTCGTGGGCAAGGCCACCGGCGCCCTCGAGTCGTTCGAGCTCGGCTCCCGCGAGCTGGTCGCCGCGCCCCTCGTTCCCAACTTCTGGCGCGTGCCGCTCGACAACGACATCGGCTTCCTCCTGTTGAACGACATGCCCGGACGTCTTGGGGTGTGGAAGACCGCCGGCCCCGGGCGGTCGGTGACCTCGGTGCGGGCCGAGAGGCTCGCCCCGCAGGCCGTCCGCATCGTCGCGGAAGCGACCCTTCCCGCTGGAGCTTCTTCCTACGTGACCACCTACACGGTGTACGGCAGCGGTGACGTGGTCGTCGAGGGTCGCCTCACACCCGGGGCCGACCTGCCGGAGCTGCCCCGCTTCGGGATGCAGATGGCCGTCCCCGCCACCCTCGCCACCATGACCTGGTTCGGGCGGGGACCCCACGAGACCTACTGGGACCGGAAGACCGGCGCCCCGGTGGGGCGCTACTCGGGCCGGGTCGAGGAGCTCATTCACGACTACGTCCGACCGCAGGAGAACGGGAACCGCACCGACGTCCGCTGGGTCGCGCTCACCGATGCCGCGGGCACCGGCCTTCTCGCGGTGGGACGGCCATACCTGAGCGTCGCGGCCTGGCCCTACACCATGGAGGACCTCGAGGCGGCGACCCACATCCACGAGCTCCCGCGGCGCGACACGATCACGCTCAACCTGGACGACAAGCAGATGGGGGTGGGCGGCGACGACGGCTGGGGGGCGCGCCCCCATCCCGAGTACACGCTGGACTCGAAGCCCTACGACTACCGCTTCCGCCTGCGGGGGTACCGGCCGGAGATGGGCTCGCCCGACGACCTGGCCCGGCAGCGAGTGCCGGAGCTCTGAGGACTGAAACCGGCCTGCGGCCGGATGCCCGGGCCCAGGACACAATCCCGCCATGGCGATCGTGGCCTGGGCAGGTCGGCCGATCGCAGCCCATGAGAAAATCCGGCATCTCATCGGCCAAAACCGGCAGCTCATGAGAAAAGCCGCAACTCGGCCGTGAGGGGGGGGATCACCGACGCGCTCTTCCGATTCAGCCGCCCGACGACCGGGAGCTGCTTCTGGTGCCCGCCACTGGTGGACGGCCACCTCGACCCGTCCGCCGTCGGCCTGCAGGGAACCCTCCCGGACCGCCCCCCGTATCCCTGGACGAGAGGCTCGCGTGACCCCGCACTCGCCTTCATCCCCGGACCCGCCCCGGCCCCTGCGCCGATCGCGGCGACACCGTCTCATCGCCGGCGTCTGCGGCGGCCTCGCCGAGTGGCGGGGCTGGAACCCCACGCTCGTTCGCATCCTGTTCGTGCTGGTCGGGGCGCTCCCGGTCTTCCCGGGGATCGTGGCCTACCTGGTCCTCTGGCTCCTCGTCCCCCTCGAGGAGCAGGCCGCCTGAAATCGGACGTCGGATTCCGGCACTGACGGGTTACACTGAGAACCGAACCGGCCGGCGGCCGGACGCGGAGAACAGTGTGGTGACAAAGCCTGCCGATCTCAAAGCCCTGGGCCGGGCCGAACGGCTCCAGCTCCTCCGCTTCGTGACCTCGTTCGCCTGGGCGGACCTCTCGGTGAGCTCGGCCGAGCGCGATTTCATCCACCGCCTCGTCGCGCGACTGCACCTCGACAAGGAGGAGGCGCTCCTGGTCGAGGGCTGGATCAAGGTCCCTCCCCCGCCCGACGACATCGACCCGACCACCGTGCCGCACGCGCACCGCCAGGTCTTCCTCGACACGGTGCGCGAGATGATGCAGGCGGACGGGGACGTCTCGGAGGAGGAGCGGGAGAACCTCGCTCTCCTGGAGCAGCTGACCCGCTGATCCGACAGCGGGCGAGCGTCGTCAGGGCTCGCCGCTCCAGTCCAGGAACTGCCCGTCGGCGAGCAGACGCTCGCGCAGGGACGCGTAGGGCACGTCCTGCACGATCCCCTCGGCGTCGAGGGCGAGACTGGCCGCGGTGGCCGCCGACTGACCGAGGATCATGAACACCGGCTCCATGCGGATGGAGCCGTAGGCGATGTGGCTGGCGGCGAGGGCCACCGGCACGAGGAGATTCGTGGCCTCGTCGCGTCGCGGCACCAGGGCCCGGTAGGAGACCGGGTAGGGGCCGGGGACCCCCACCTGCACGTCGCCCTCGTTGCGCGCCTGCCCGTCCACGACGTAGCGCTGGGTGTTGTGGGAGTCCATCCCGTAGGCCGCCAGCCCCACCGAGTCCTCGGCCGTGCGCTCCCCACGGCAGTGGTGCTCGGTCATGACGTGGTCGTTGGCCATCCGGCGGGCCTCGCGCACGTACAGCTGGTGAGGCCAGTGGCCGTGGTCCGTGAACTCGTCGCGGCACAGGCCCCAGCGGCCCGCCGCCTCGCGCACCTCCGGCGGGAGGCGCTCGTCGTTCTGGAGGAAGTACCACATCCCCTGGACGTAGGAGACGTGGTCTTCGAAGATCCCCTCGCGGGTGAGGTGGTCGGCGTCGGGGTAGCCGTAGTTGGCGCCGATGTGGTCGGAGGAGAAGGCCCCGTGGTTGTTGACGTCGGTCTTGCGATTGGGCATCGGGCTGTTGAGGTTCAGGGCGTCGAAGTGGCCCGCCTCGATGTAGCGCCGCAGGAGCTCGTAGCGCTGCGGATCGTAGCCTTCGGGGGCGGCGATGGGCAGGCGGTTGTCGGGGGCGTCGGTCAGGGTCATGCGGAAGTTGTAGGCCTGCACCCGGTGGTCGCCGGAGCCCTCCTCGCCGGGACCACCCGCGTGGACCCCGGGGAGGAGGCCGCTCTCGGGGTCCCCGGGAGTGACGTAGGGATCCACCGGCGCCAGGAACTGGTGGCTGACAGCCTGGGCGGTCTGGACGCCGTTCAGCGTCTCGCCGTAGACGTCGTTCCCCTCGCGGCCCACGGCGTAGGAGACGCCGGCCGTCGCCATGAGGTCCCCCTCGTAGGTGGCGTCGATGAAGACCTGCCCCTCGAAGACGTCGCCGGTCTCCATGCGAGCGGAGACGACACGGGCCCCGTCCATCCGCACTCCCCCGTCGAGGTCGAGCCGCTGCCCGAAGCGGACCTCCACCGCCGCGTCCTCGGCCATCTCCCGGAACACGCCCTCCGCCACCGACGGCTCGAAGACCCACATCGTCTCGACGCCGGTCTGCGCCGCCACCGGGTCGGCCCTGCCGTGGCCCTGGTTGCCGATGGCCGAGCGCTCGAGGTACTCCTCCCGGGTCTCCTGCACCCAGGCCTCGGGCCGGGCGTAGTGGTTGGCGATCTGCTCGTAGAACTCCCGGGAGAGCCCGCCGATCGCCCCCTTGTTGCCGATGTCGGTGTTGCCCAGCCCCCCGGAGGTCAGGCCTCCCAGGTGAGTCCCGGGCTCGAGAAGGACGACGGAGCGGCCCATCTGGCGGGCCTGGACGGCGGCGATCACGCCGGCCGAGGTGCCGCCGTAGACGACCACGTCGAAGCGCTCCGCGGCGGGGGTCTCGACGCGCTCGGCAGTGGTGCAGCCCACCGCCAGCGTCAGCAGCCCAGGGAAGAGGACCTTTCGGATCATTGCCGCCTCCAGGATCGGGGGCGCCGGGGACCGGCGCTCCGCGCCCTACCCTACTCGCGGGCGCACTCGGGCGCCAGCGCCGAGGGGTCGATGCTGACGTAGTAGACGTTGAAGAAGTCCTGCTCGCCGGAGGCATCGGTGGGTCGGCTGCTGGTGAAGATCAGGAAGCGGTCGTCGGGAGTGACCCAGGGGCTCCCGTCGAAGCCGACGGAGTTGATCTCCGGTCCCAGATGGGTGGGCTCCGTCCACCCACCGTCGCAGCGGAAGGAGACGAAGAGATCCGACTCTCCCAGCCCTTCGGCCCGGTCGAAGGCCGCGAAGACGAGGAATCGCTCCCGGCGGTCGATGAACGGGTCTCCCTCGAAGCGGTCAGAGCTGACCGGGGCAGGAAGTCTCTCCGGAGCCGCGAAGCCGGCACCGGCGGGCTCCGCCCGGTAGATGTCCGAGTTCCTCGTTCCCTCGGGCATGGAAGAGAAGTAGAGCGTCCCGTCCGCGGTCAGCGAGGGGTAGCCCTTGCTGCCGGCGGGCTCGTCGGCGATGGCCACGGGGCGTGGGATGCTCCAGCCTTCTCCGTCACGGGTCACCTGCCAGAGGCGGAAGCCGCCCTCGCCGCCCCCCAGGGTGCTGGCAAAGAGGATCCGTTGCCCGCCCGGGGTCAGATGCGGGTCGGAGTGCACGGCCTCGGGATCGAGGGGCAGTCGCACCGGGGGCTGGAAGGCGGTCCCCGTCCAGCGCTGGGTCACGATGTAGCCGGGGACGTCCTTCCCCGTGATCGTGTACGCCAGCAGGCGCCCGTCGTCGCTCGCGGAGTTGTTGAAGTGAACGATCCCCCTGCGAGACACCGTCCCCGGGAAGAAGATCCTGGGAGTCGTCGTCGGAGACAGGGTGTCCCAGGGGGTCTTGCCCGACGAGCCCGAGCAGAGGGGCCCCCAACCGACGGCGACGACGAGGATCCAGAGGGAGCGCATCAACTCCCGCCGGGGAAGCCGGCGGGCACCTTCTCCTTCAAGGTCCAGCCCAGGGCCTGGGTTTCCTTGCGGGCGCGGTCCGAGGCCGTGCCCGTGAGCTGCATCTCGAGCCCGGTGGCTCCCAGCTCCTTCTTCGCCCGCTCCGCGATCTCGGCTGCCGCCCCGGCCACCGCTTCGGTCCAGGCCACGTAGTCGAGGGGCAGCAGCGCGATCGCCCTCCCCCCCGCCAGGGCGACCATGGCCCGCGAGTCGGTGAGGACCGCGCTCACTGGGCCCTCCTCGTGCTGACGTCGCAGCATCTCCGCGCTCTCGACGAAGAAGAGGGCCTGGCGCGGGGCGTCGGCCCCGCGGGCGGCGTCGACGTAC
>JAJDNS010000194.1 GCA_022340585.1 Acidobacteriota bacterium | reverse complement strand
ATCCCGCTCTTGACCTGGCCGCTGCCCTGGGTGAAGAGAACGTGGCCGTTGGCGCGAGAGGCCATCTCCCGGGGGGACGTGCCACTCGACCGCAGGTCGAGCTCCAGGCTCAGGCGCGGGGTGTCCGCGGGATCGATCCCGCCCCCCGACTCCGGGGCCGAGGCGGTCGTTCCGGGCTCGGCGGCCGCGACCTCCGCCGCCGCCTCGGAGTCGTCCTTCGCGCCCCCGGCCATGAAGCCGCTGCGCAGGTCCCGGGCGTCCAGACGGACCGCCAGAAGGGCGGCATCCCCGGACGGCGTCAGCTGGACTGAGCAGTCGACCGTTCCGTCCACGCGACCGGCCGCCTTCGTGATCAGCTCCAGGCGGCCGCCTTCGGTGGTCAGGAGCAGGTCGACGTCCTTCATCCCTGCGGCCTTGAGAGCCAGATCGGCGATGGTCAGGTGGAGCCGGACGTCCATGGCCTCCAGCTTCGCGAGGGGCAGCGGCTCCTCGCCGAACACGTAGGTCCTCTCCTTCTTGTCCGCCTTCTCGGCCTTCCTCTTCTCCTTCTCGGCAGCTTGCGCGGTCCGGGCGGCGGTGTCCGCGTCGGTGTCCCTCCCCGCGACGGTCGCCTGCGCACCGGGCTCTTCCCCCTCCTTCTCGCCGGCGGCCGAGAGGGCCCCCAGGTCGACGAGGCGCGACGTCAGGTCGGCCTCCAGGCGCGTCTTGTCCTCTCGGCTCAACGAGACCGTTCCCCCCAGGTCGCTCTCTCCGAGACGGGCCTCGAGCTCGCTCACCTCGAATCCGCCCTTGTGCCCCGCGTAGCGACCGCTCGCCTCGAGTGGGAGCGGCGGCAGGCCCGGGCGGAGGTCGGCCAGGCTCGGCGCGGTGGCTTCGAAACGCAAGTCCGAGCCTCGATCGCCGGCGAGACGGACTTTCCCGTCGAGACGGGCCTCGGCCCCCGCGAACTCCGTCACGATGCCGTCGAGGGTCGCCTCGGCGCGCGAGGCCAGCACGTGTCCCCGCACCTTCAGCTCTTCGGCCGGCACGTCGGCCACCTCGAAGACCTCGGCGAGGCGGGCCATGTCCGCGACCGAGACCTCGAAGCTCAGGTCCGATTCGGTCAGGCCGGCCCTCCGGAACGAGCCCGTGGTCCGGGCGCTGATGTCGCCCAGCGTCGCCTCGAGCTCGAGGCCGGTGCGGTCACCGACGTCGGACAGCCGTGCCTCGACGTCCATGGCGCCGGTCGCGACAACAGGCAGCCCGAGGTTCTCGAGCATCAGGGCGAGGTCGGGGTTCTTCGCGGTCAGGGTCAGGTCCGCCCCGTCCAGGGGGTTCAGGGAGCCGATGGCACCGTGGACACCGACCTGGAGGTTGCCGGCGGTGGCGTCGATCGCCACGCGAACGTCTCGTCCCGTTCGCAAGGAGCGCAGGGTCCCGAGCTCGCCCTGCACGGTCATCGGGTACTTGTTGAGTCGCCCTTTGCCGTCGAGGACCAGGAGGCCGGCCTCGCCCGGCGAGATCTGCATGTTCTCGAGGAGAACGACCCGGTCTTCCTTCTCGGGCTCGCGGTAGACCAGGCGCACGTTGGCGAGGTGTCCATCCTCGATGACCGCGGGCGGGCGGTGGTCGTCGGACAGGTCGGGTTCGGGTTCGGGCTCCGGTTCGGCCACCGCGGCCATGGGGAGGGTCCAGTTGCCCTCGGCCTCGGCGTTCTTCTCCAGCAGGATCTCCACGTTCTCGAGCTCGAGAGTGCGAACGTGGATGGGGCCCCGGATCAGGGACCAGGGATCCACCTCCACCGCGAATCGACCGATCTCCACCATGGCCGGCTCGGAGCCCCACTCCGCGTTGGCGAACCGGACGTCCTCGGCCACCACGGCCGGCGGGAACACCTCCAGCTCGAAGGGCTCGCCGATGGTGAATGCTCGTCCGGTCCTGCTCGTCACGAACTTCTCGATCTGGGGCTTGTGCCGGCTCAGATCGCCGAAGGCCAGGTAGAGCAGCAGGCCGACCACCAGCACGGCCAGGACGGAGGCGGTGATCACCAGGATCCGACGCAGGAGCTTCATCACGCTTCTCCTTCCGCTGGGGGATGGACCGTCATGCGCCAGCGGATGTACGGAATTGAGACGACGGCGGAGGCCACGAGGTAGCCAGCGACGAGGGACAGGGCGTTCGGGCTCTTCGCGCTCGCCGCCACCAGCAGCGCCAGCCCGATGTGGCGGGTGGCGCAGGCGACGGCCAGCGAGGTGCGGTCCTCCGGGTCCGGCCCCCCCAGGAGGTGGCCACCGAGGATCGCGGCCGCGGCGAAGCCGGCAAAGGCGAGAAAGGACGGCCAGCCAAGCTCGAGGACGTGTCGCCACGCGGCCACGAGTAGCACGAGGGCGCACACGGCCAACACGAGGCTGGCCACCTTGAGCAGGACGTCGTCGACCTTGTCGGCCAGGGCCGGGGCGACGGCACGAGCGAGCATCCCCACGCCGAGCGGCAGCAGGAAGGTCTTCAGGATGGCCAGCGCCACCGCCCCTGGCGTCACCGTGGGGTCGAAGGAGAGGTACTCCTCCAGGAGGTGCAGCGCGGCGGGCACGGTGAGGATGGCCAGCAGCGACGTGGTCACCACGAGGCTGAAGACATAGGAAACGTCCCCGCCCAGCTTGAGAAGCTTCCGCGGAAGGAGGGGCGCCCCGGCGCACACCGCGAGGACCACGAGGGCGACCTCGGTGGGCTTCGGCAGGTCGAGGGTGCGGGCCATCAGGACGGCCACGGCCGGCGCGACCACGTACATGGCCAGGACCGACTTCCCCAGCAGGACGGGCCGCCGCCAGAGCCAGGCAACGTCCTTCACCGTCACGCTCATCCCGGTGGCGAAGAGGAGGACGGCGATAGAGGCCTTCAGCGTGAGTACCAGCATAGTGGCGGGACTCTAGCGCGGCCGCCCGCCGTGGGCAAGAGACCGCGTCACACAGCGTGGGACGCCGAGGCGCACCCGGTCGCCGGACGGCGGGACCCAGTTCAACCCGGGCGCCGCCACGTCGGGCGGCTTCCTCACCCTCGACACCGTCGAGACCCCGCTCCTCGACAGCCGGCCCGGCGACGTGGGGGTGACCGAGACCCCGAAGCCGCGCTGGACGGCCGACGACCGGATGTCTTCCAGGATTCAAGATGCCCGAGGGCACGAGGATGACCCTCCGGGACCGCGCCTGCCCTGTCAGATCTGACAGCTTGCGGCGGACCCGGCCCGTCTGACATGAGTAGTGTTTGGCGTGCGAGGCGTGCCGCCGCGTTGCTCCGAATCGAGGATGATGTGTGATGAAGTCCGCAGTGGGCGCGGCCCTCGTCGTTGCCTTGATGTCCACCTCGGGCTATGCGCAGTCGTCGTATGAGAGCTGGAACGACCTCCCGGATCGGTTCCAGATCGACGCGGGGTATTTCCGGCTGAGTCCCACGACAAAGCTGAAGTGGAACCCCGGAGAGGGCGGCGGCAGTGACATCGATCTCGAGAAGGACCTCGGCTTCGACAACGTCGCCAACACCTTCTGGATCGACGGGACCTGGCACCTCGGGCGGCGCCACCAGGTCAAGCTCGCCTACACGAAGCTGAGCCGGCAGGTCTTCGACTACCAGATCCAACGAGACCTCGAGTGGGGGGGCGAGGTCTACAACGCCGGGCTGAGCGCCGACTCCGACGTCAGCACCGAGCTCCTCGGCGCGTACTACCGCTTCGCCCTCGTGAAGGACGACCGCTTCGAGATTGGTCCCGCCCTCGGTATCGGCTACATCTGGCTGGACGCTCGCATCCGGGCTCGCGGGACGATCACCGGCCCCGGCGGCGGGACGGAGGAACGTTCGCTCGACGAGGATGTGTCCCAGAGCAGCCCCACCGGCGCCATCGGCGGCTACTTCAGCGCGTGGGCCACGGAGCGGCTCAGGCTGGACGGAGACTTCCTCTACATCAAGGTCAGCTTCGACGAGGACGAGGCCGCGGTGACCGACTGGCGCGTCGGGGCCCAGTACTACCTCTTCCGCAACGTCGGTCTCGGCGTCCAGTACAAGCTCAACCGGTACAGCTACGACCGCGGGATCGCCTCCAGGGACCTGGGCGGGGAGATCACCTACAAGGGTTTCCAGGTCTACCTGTCGTTCCTGCTCTAGCGGATGGACCATGCGTCGAGAGTCGACGGCGGAGCACTGACGGCGTCGAATCCGGGCACCGGTGCGGCGGTTCCACTCCCGAGGGTGAAGAACGGATGGAGCATCGACGATGAGAAGACCCTATTGCTACTCCCACTCGTGGCTGGCGGCGATGATCGTCGCCGCGCTCGGGCTCCTGGCGGTGCCGGTCGGGGCCGCGGAGACCGACGACGACACCGACACGGCCGTCGCCCAGGCTTACGAGAGCGCCGGAGAGGAAGCTCACGGGCAGATGGTCGAGCACGGCGCGGAGCACGCGGAGCACGGGGAAGAGCACGGAGAGCACGCCGAGCACGCGAAGAACGGGCTGGCGTTGTTCCTCGGCGGGACGGTGGAGACCGTGGAGGACGAGACGTTCTTCACCATCGGCGGCGAGTACGAGCGGCACCTTGCCGACCGGTGGGGCGTTCAGCTGGTCGTGGAGCACGTGAATGACTTCGACGCCTGGGTCGTGATCGCCCCCGTCGGGTTCCGGCTGGTGGACAAGCTGTGGTTCGTGACCGGTCCCGGCCTCGAGACCGAGTCTCGCCGTAACGAGGAGCACGACGGCGGGCACGATGTCGTCGAGCACTCCGCCGAGATCCACGGGGAAGAGGAGGGCGGTCCCTTCTTCCTGTGGCGCTTCGGGCTGGGGTACAGCTTCCACCTCGGCCACAGCTTCGGCGTGATGCCCAGCGTCAACTTCGACGTGGTGCGAGAGCACGGCGAGTGGGCGGAGGCCTGGGTCCTCGGCGTGAGCCTCACCTACCATTTCTGAGACCAGGCCATGGCGTCCTTTGGCAACTGGCATGACGAGCATTGAACCGGGTCGCCGCGGAATCCCCCGCCGACGGCGTCTCGGGACGTGAACCCTGAGGGGGTAAATCGGAAGCGAGGATCAATCAAGATGGTTCAATCACCGAGCAAGATGATCCGTGTACTGGTCGTTACCGCCGCCGCGCTGAGCCTGGCGGTCGGGGCCGCGGCCCAGGCCACCCACACCACCGAGACGGTGCCGGGCACGGCCAAGGTGACGAAGCTCCAACTCAAGGGCGAGGTGGTCTACGTCGAGGGCGACTACCTCATCGCCGAGATGATCCCGAGCGGGGACTACGTGCTCTTCCACATGAAGCCGGGTAAGACCGGCATGATCGACGGGGTGGAGATGCCCCTGAGCGAGGCCGAGCCCGGCACCGTCCTGACTGCGGACGTGGTCATCACCGAGGCTCCAGTGGTCGATCGGACGACCACGACCCTGAAGGGGACCGTGTTCTACGCGTCCCCGAACAGCGTGATCCTGACCCTCGAGAACGGTGAGAACCGGCAGTACGAAGTGCCGGAGGGCCTCAAGTTCGACGTCGACGGCAAGATGCTGGACGCGATGGAGCTTCGGCAGGGTATGAAGCTCACGGCCACCAAGATCGTCGAGTCGCCGCGGGTCGTGATGTCGGAGGACACGACCGTGACGGGAACGGCCCCCAAGTAGACGCACAGAGTCATCGGCCTGGCCGGGGGACACCTCCGGCCAGGCCCGGTCAGTCCTCGGGCACGGCGAGTGGGCGGAGGCCAGGCACCGGCGTGGGCTTCACCTCCCCCTTCGGGGGCCAGGATCCACCCGCCCTCCGGGCGTGATAGCCTCCGGCGTTGTTGCGTGAGGAGGTCGTCATGCCACGAGTCCTCTCCCCCTGTCTCCTCTCCCTCGGGCTTCTGCTCGGGGCCAACCAGGGCCTGGGCGCGAACGAGTTCCAGAGTGCCTGGCCGGCCGATGCCAATCGGCCGTGGGCCGGACGTGACTACTGGACCAATCCCTTGCAGGACTGGCGGCTCCGCAACGGCCTGCTGGAGTGCCATGTGGCCGGGGGGGACCGCAACGTCTTTCTGCTCACCCGGGAGATCAGCTCCCGCTCCGGTGACCTCGACGTCTCGGTGACGCTGGGGCGGCTCGCCGGGGACAGCGGGCCTCTCGGAGAGGGGTTCGTGGGGTTCCGGGTCGGGATCCGCGGCGCCTTCGCGGACTACCGCGACAGCGCCGTCCGGGGCGCCGGCCTGAACGTCGGGGTGGCCGGTGACGGGCGGCTCTTCATCGGCGCCCCGGAGGAGGGCGCTCCCCACGTGTCCTCCCTCGACCGGCGGCTGGCGCTGCGGCTCCGGGCCGAGCCCACGGGGGCGGCCTACCGGCTGGTCCTCACCGCCACCCACGAGGGCGGGGCCACCGTCACCCTGGAGCGAGAGCACGTCCCCGCCGAGTGGCTGAACGGCGGGCTCGCCCTCGTCTGCCACTCGGGCGAGGTGCGGGCCACTCCCACCCCTCCCGAGGTGCTCCCGGGCTTCGGCGAGCGGTGGGGCACGGCGCGGGGCGGTGCCTTCCGCTTCTGGTTCCACGACTGGCGGGTGGCAGGATCGAAGCTCGACGCCCACCCGGACCGCGCGTTCGGCCCCATCCTCTTCGCGCTCCACACGCTGAGCCACGGGACCCTGAAGCTCACCGCCCAGCTCGCACCCCTCGACGAGCCGTCGGCGGTGGTCTCCTTCGAGACCCGGGACGCCTCGGGAGCGTGGCAGCCCGTCGCCACCGCGCCCGTCGATCCCCTGGCTCGCACCGCCACCTTCCGCCTCGCCGACTGGGACGACTCGAGAGACGTCCAGTACCGCGTCGTCGTCAGCCTCGGCGGCGAGCGTCACGAGTGGTCCGGCGTCGTCCGCCGCGACCCGAAAGGGGAGCCGGAGATCGTGGTGGCGGCCTTCACCGGCAACAACGATCTCGGGTTCCCCCACGCCGACGTCGTGCGCAACGTGGGCCACTTCTCCCCCGACCTCCTCGTCTTCACCGGCGACAACATCTACGAGAGCGTGGCCGACTACGGGATCCAGCGCTCACCCCTCGCCGCGGCGACCCTCGACTACCTCCGCAAGTGGTACCTCTTCGGCTGGGAGTACCGGGATCTCCTCCGTGACACGCCGGCCATCTGCCTCGTCGACGACCACGACGTCTACCAGGGGAACGTCTGGGGGGCAGGCGGGCGACACGCCACCGCCTACGGGAAGCCGGGCCAGGACCAGGGCGGTTACACCATGCCCGCGTCGTGGGTGAACATGGTGCAGCACACCCAGACGTCCCACCTTCCGGACCCGTACGATCCGACCCCCGTCGCGCAGGGGATCGGGGTCTACTACACGCACCTCCGCTACGGCGGGCTGAGCGTGGCGATCGTCGAGGACCGCAAGTGGAAGTCCTCGCCGACCGTGCAGATCCCGTCTGCGAAGATCGTCAACGGGTGGGCCCAGAACTCCGAGTACGATCCGGTCTCCGAGGGCGACGTGGCCGGGGCCCAGCTCCTCGGACCCCGCCAGGAGCAGTTCCTCGAGGAGTGGGCCGCGGACTGGACGGGCGGGGCCTGGATGAAGGTCGTGGCGTCGCAGACGATCTTTGCCAACGTGGCCACGCTTCCACCCCCGGCCGACACCGACGACGTGACCCCGAGGCTGCAGGTCATGCAACCCGGAGAGTACGCCGACGGCGAGATGCCGGTGGCCGACCACGACTCGAACGGGTGGCCCCAGACGCCCCGGAACCGCGCCCTGCGAGCGATGCGCAAGGGGCTGGCCTTCCACATCGCCGGCGACCAGCACCTGGGCTCGACCATCCAGTACGGGGTCGATGATTGGAACGACGCGTCCTGGGCCATCTGCGTGCCCTCGGTGGCCAACGTCTGGCCGCGCCGCTGGTATCCCTCGCAGCCGGGGGCAAACCGGGCGTCGGACGCGCCCCGCTACGCCGGCGAGTTCCTCGACGGCTTCGGGAACCGGATGACCGTCCACGCCGTCTCCAACCCGGTGGTCTCGGGGGCGGAGCCGGCGGCGCTGTTCGATCGGGCCCCCGGCTACGGCATCGTGACCTTCGACCAGGAGAGCCGCCGCATCACCATGGCCAACTGGCCCCGGTGGGTCGACGTGACCAAGGCGGGGGCGAAGCCCTACCCCGCGTGGCCAATCACCATCGAGCAGACCGACAACGGCCTGCCGGACACCGGCTGGGCGCTGCCCGAGGTGTCGGCGCCCGGTCTCACCGACCCGATCGTCGAGGTCGTCGACGAGTCGAAGGGACAACGTGTCTACACGTTCCGGATCAAGGGAACGTCCCTGACGCCACCGGTCCGTGGACCGGGGACCTACAGCGTTCGGGTGTTCGACCCCGAGCGCCCGGACGTCGAAAGCTCCTTCAAGGGCCTGCAGGCCCGCCAGGTCTCGGAGTAGCGGTCCTAGAGCCAGCCCTGGCTGCGCGACACGAAGTAGAGGGCCACGATCACGGCGTTGGCGACGAGCCCCAGCTTCGAGTCCGGCCACCCGAGAACGCAGAGGACCGAGGACGCGAGCGAGAAGGCCAGGAGCTGGCCCTCGGACAGGAACCCGGTGAGGGCCAGCACCCCCCCGAGAGTGAACATGCCGAGCCCCACGAGCGCCCAGAGCACTCCGACACCTCGAATGCCGGCATCGCCGACATCCCAGCGTCCGCCCAGGAGCGTCGTCTTGTAGGGCATCTCCTCGAGCTTCGCCAGCTTCCACGAGACGATGAAGCCCACGAGGTGCGCGAACCCGTGGATCAGGAGGAGAGCGGCGAAGACGTACCTCATCTCCCGTCGGTCTCCGGCGGCGGTGTGATCAACATGACAGGCCGCAGCGTAGCACGTGGCCGGCCCGGCTCAGCGTCGGCTCACGTCGATCTGCCAGGGACCGCGGGTCCCGTCCCCGAGCTCGAGCGTCGCCTGGAGGCGCAGGGGGCCCGACTCGAGGGGGACGGCCTCGAACGACAGCTCCTGCGCGCCGGCCGGGATCGCGGCGCTCCGCTCCTCGTCGTTCACCCGGAGGGTCGCGGCGCCCGCGACCTCGGTCGGCGGGAAGCGCAAACGGACGTCGTACTCCGCCGTCGCCGCTGCCTCGAGCTCCCAGTGTCCGTTCGAGTCCGGGGCCCAGGGCCGACCCCTGGTGTGGCGCCAGTCCTGACGGGTCAGGACGGTGAGGGTCTCGTGGGGTGAGCCGACCACGATCCGGGGCGGCGCGTAGTTGTCGGGGCGCGTCCGGCTCACGTCGTCGAACCACGCGTCGTAGGCCGCGCGCAGCTCCGCCACGACCTCCGGCTTCTCGGCCGCGATGTCCTGGAGCTCGAGCGGGTCGGCCACCATGTCGTGGAGCTCGAAGGCCGGCTCGCCCTCGAAGCTCTCCGGTCCGAAGCCGCTGGCGTGGAGCAGCTTGTAGTGCTGCGTGCGGATCATG
>JAJDNS010000193.1 GCA_022340585.1 Acidobacteriota bacterium | reverse complement strand
CCTGGGTGTGGATGTCGCGGTACTCGAGGAGGACGGCACCGCTCGCCGCGTCGAAGAAGAACTGCCGGACGTCGAAGGGCTCCTCGAAGAAGGCCCTCACCCGGTAGGCCAGGCGGTAGCCGCCGGCCTCGAGGGGCAGGACGAGGAGCTCCGGTTCCTCGCCGAAGGGCCGGCCTCCCTTCTCCGCGAGAAGCCCTTCGATCTGGCGTGGCCCGAGCTTCGGCGCGACGTCCACGTCGACGTCATCGTAGTACAGCCCGAAGACCGTGAGCGGGCCGCTCAGGTCGCTCTGCCGGATCAGCTCCCCCCCGAAGACCGGGACACCCCGGTGGAGCTGGGCGAGCCTTTCGTGCTCCCGTCCCGGGATCATGGTGTCCTTGCGCACCAGCCGGACGGCCAGCTTGCCCTGTGCCAGCAGGTGATCCACCTGCCTCGACCACTGCCCAACCGAAGGGCGAGAGGCGGCCTGCACGCGGAGGACGCCCTCACGTCCCTCCACGACAGCCGGGGCCAGCAGCAGCCCAACCAGCGCGACGAGAATCCCTCGAGTCATGGTCTCGCTCCCCTGCCGAGAAAGCGTAGGGCACGGTGCGACGCAGCGACATGGTCCTGATGCTTCATTCAGTGCCCGCCAGGTCACAGTGACCCGCAAAGCGTACGCTGGATACTCGATCATAGAATGCCGTAGTGAGTCTGCGGCGCCGTTTCCGGTCAAGCAGGATGCGACTGGGGCCGTGGACGCCGCGTGGGAGGACCCGGGAAGGGCTATGCTCCGGGACGGAGATAGCCGCGGAGGCAATCGAGCGTGAGGCCCGCCGTCCGCAGCAGGTAGAGACCGCTCGAGGCAAGGTCGTGACGGTTGAGGCCGGCGTGGACGCGCTGCCGGCGGAGGACCATCGACAGCCGCTGCCGGCCTTCGCGGCGCCCGCCGGCGGTGTGTGCGCCAAAGAGCAGCCCCATGACGAACGGAAGGGTCTGGAGCCAGGCCATGCCCCGAACCAACGGCGGAGAGAGCGCCTCGAGGGGCCGGCCGGTCACCGAGCGGTACCAGATCCACGGCAGGTCGAGGCCCCGAGCCGCGTCCAACTCGATCTGTCCGTAGGCCCGGGGGTTCAGGTCGAGGGCGAACAGCTCGCCGGTGCGGCGGTCCCGGACGTACTCGATCTCGAAGAACCCGCGGCCGAGAAGTCGCCTCGCGAGGTCGCACCCCCGGGCCACGAGGTCCGGGTCGTCGGCGTCTTCGAAGAACGTCCCCACGCCCAGCCGCGGTGGCCACTGGGCCCACTTCCGGCTCGCGCTGGCCCCGAGAACGCGACCCTCCGGGGACAGCACGCCCGCGACGCTCAGCAGGTCCCCCGGCCCGTGGGGGATGTACTCCTGCACGAGCGGCCACCGCAGGTCGGGGAGCCGGTCGAGGAGGACGTCGTCCCGGGTCTCGAGCATGAGGTTGACGAAACGCTTGGCGAGCGACGCTTCATCCCTCACCAGTCGACCCCGGTCCTGCGTGGCGAAATGCGCGCGAGGCTTCACCACCACGGGGAACCCCAGGACGCGACCGGCCGCGCGGGCCTCGTCCGCGGACCGGGGCGTCATCACCCGTGGCGTGCGGACGCCCGCCTCCTGGCATCTCTGGGCGAACCGATCCTTCACGAGCGCGCTCAGGAGAGCCTCGGTGGGTGCGATCGAGGCCGCAACGAGAGGGGGGTGACGGCGTCCGAGGAGATGGAGGTGGCAGAGGACGAGGTCGGAGGTCGGGGCCACCAGCTCGATCCGTCCGCTCCCCAGCTCTGCGTCGAGCCAGCCCTGAAAGCTCTCGAGATCGGACGGGTTCGGGCAGCGGGCGAAGGCGACGGTGTCACGGCAGAGGCGCGCCGCCGGGAAGCGCCGATGGGAGTAGACGTGGACCGGCACGCCGGCGCGGGAGAGGGACCGCGCGAAGACGAGCGCGGGCGGCCAATCGGCGTCGAAGATGGCGACCGGCGGAGTGGACTCGATCTCCTGGGTGTCGTCACGCATGGGAGGTGCCCCGCAGGGCGGATTCTAGTCCGAGTCGGCGACGGCGTCGTACCACCGTCCCAGGCGCGAGTCGCCGCGAGGCCCCAGGGAGACCCAGCGACTGCGCCCGATGGCGTAGAAGAACACGAGCCGCTCCGGACGGGCGCCCGTCCTTCGCTGGAGTCGGAGCGAGGGAGTGTTCCAGCACTGCACCAGGGAGAAGGACCGGACCGCCCCCCCTTCGAGAAGCCGTCGCTGCTGGTGGGATTTCATGGCCCGGGCCACACCGCGCGCGCGAAAAGGGGGCAGGACGTAGAGGTCGTAGGTATGGACCTCGTCCCGTCCGAGGGGCAGGACTCGCGACTGCAGCTCCTCGCCGTAGAAGAGAAACGAGGCGTCCCGAGCCTCCCAGCCGAAGCCGGCGAGCTCCCCGTTCCAGAAGGCGCACGTGCAGACGTGCCCCGCGTCCCGGCTGCGGCGGATCGCCTCGCGAGGGCGCGTGGGGGCGAGCGCGGCAACTCTCTCGACCCCCGCCGCGTCGGCCACGGTCACCCGCAGCTCCCCGGCGGGGGTGGGGCCGGGGATGTCCGCGCCCAGCTCCCGGCGGAGAAGCGCGTATGTCCCCGCCCGGACGCGGGCTCCGGGCCACCTTCGCAGGGCAGCAGCGAGGAGGCGGTGCGTTGGCGCTCGGGGTGGCTCCGCGCGGTTCACGGGACGACGCGTCAGGCGCCAGGCCGGTCGCCAGCGGGTGGCGCCGCGTCCTTCCGGCGGTCGACCAGGCCCTGGACCACGTAGTACAGGAACGGGATGAAGAAGATCCCGAGGACCGTCGAGGCGAGCATCCCGCCGAAGACCGCGGTGCCGAGCGAAACGCGGGAGCGCGCCCCGGCCCCGGAGGCGATCACCAGGGGGATGACGCCCAGGATGAACGAGAAGGCGGTCATGAGGATGGCCCGGAAGCGGAGCCGCGCCGCGGTCATCGCCGCGTCGTAGATCGACTTGCCCTCTTCCCTCAGCTGCTTGGCGAACTCCACGATGAGGATCGCGGTCTTGGCCGAGAGGCCGATCAGGAGCACCAGACCGATCTGGAAGTAGGTGTTGTTGTCGAGGCCACGAGCGAGTGACAGCCAGCCCGCGCCGAGCATGGCGATCGGCACCGTGAGCATCACCGCCACCGGCAGCGCCCAGCTCTCGTACTGGGCGGCGAGGAAGAGAAAGCCGAAGATGAAGGCCAGGCCGAAGATGAAGGGGGCGAGATTGCCGGCCGCCTTCTGCTGCTGGGTCACGCCCGACCACTCGAAGCCCATCTGCGCGGGGAGAAGCTGGCGGGCGAGCCGCTCGATCTCGTCGTTGGCAGCGCCGGTGCTGACCCCGGGCCGTCCCTCCCCGGTGACCGTGGCCGAGCGGAAGAGATTGAACCGGTTCACGTTCTGGGGGCCGACGGAGTCTCGGATCTGAACCAGGGTGCCCAGGGGCACCATTTCTCCCGCGGCGGCGCGGACCTCGAGACGATTGATGTCGGTGACCTTGCTGCGGAATCTCTGGTCAGCCTGGACCATGACCCGCCAGGTCCGGCCGAAGAGGTTGAAGTCGTTGACGTAGGCCGAGCCCAGGTTGGACTGCATGGTGTTGAAGACGGTCTGGAGAGGGATGCCCAGCGACTTGGCCTTCTCCCGGTCCACGTCGACGAAGACCTGGGGGACGCTGGCCTCGAAGTTCTGGTTCATGCGGGTGAGCAGCGGGCTCTGGTTTCCCGCCGTCACGAGGTCGCGGGCAAACGTCTCCAGGTTGCCGAGTCCGATGCCCCCGCGGTCCTGGATCTCCATCTGGAAGCCTCCCGCGGCGCCGAGGCCCTGCACCGCCGGGGGCGGGAAGCCGAAGACGATACCCTCGTCGATCTCGGCGAGCCCGGCCTGGGCCCGGCGCAGGAGGCCCCACATGCTGTTCTCGAGGCCGGGCCGCTCCTCCCACGGCACCAGCGTCACGAAGGAGAACCCGTAGTTCGGCCCCTGGATGCCGTTGAGCAGCGAGTAGCCGCCCACCGTGGCGACCGCGCGCACGTTCGGGAGCGCGAGCATCTGCTCGTTGACCCGGTCCATGACCTCCTGGGTCCGCTCGAGAGAGGCGCCGTTGGGGAGCTGGGCGTTGACCATGAAGTAGCCCTGGTCCTCGATGGGCACGAAGCCGCCGGGCATCCGCATCAGCCCGAAGCCGGCCAGGGCCAGCAGTCCTGCGAAGACGAGAGACAGGACGGTGGCCTTGCGCAGCATGCCGCCCACCACGCCCGAGTAGCGCTCGGTCCCCACCTCGAAGATCCGGTTGAACCAGGTGAAGAAGCGTCCGCGCGTCTTGGGGGAGGGGCGGAGGAGGAGGCCGCACAGGGCCGGGCTCAGGGTGAGGGCGTTGATCGAGGAGAAGAGCGTGGCCACCGAGATGGTCACCGCGAACTCCCGGTAGAGCCGGCCCGTGAGCCCCGGCATCACCGTCGTGGGCACGAAGACCGCGAGGAGCACCAGGGTGGTGGCGACGACCGGGCCGGCCACCTCGTCCATGGCCTTCGCGGTGGCCTCCTTCGCGCCGAGTCCCTCGGTGTCGATGAGGCGCATCGTGTTCTCGACGACCACGATGGCGTCGTCGACGACGATGCCTATGGCGAGCACCAGCCCGAAGAGGCTCAGGTTGTTGATGGAGAAGCCCATGGCCAGCATGGCCGCGAAGGTCCCGATGAGCGACACCGGAATGGTGATGGCAGGGATGAGCGTGGTCCGGAAGTCCTGCAGGAAGATGTAGACGGTGAAGATGACCAGGAAGATCGCGATGATCAGCGACTCGACCACCTCGGCGATGGAGGCCTGGATGTACTCGGTCGTGTCGTAGGGGATGCTCCACTCGAGGCCCTCGGGGAAGGCGCCGGAGAGGTCGTCCATCGCGGCCTCGACCCCCTCCTTGACCGCGAGGGCGTTGGCGCCGGGGACCTGGTAGATGCCGAGGAGGCTGGCCGGCTTTCCGTCGAGCTCGGCGTACCAGGTGTAGCTCTGCGCCCCGAGCTCGACCCGCGCCACGTCGCGCACCCGAACCAGCTCCCCCTCCGCCCCGGTCTTGACGATGATGTTGGCGAACTGCTCGACGTCGGACAGCCGCCCGAGGGTCGTGAGGGTGTACTCGAAGTTGGTGCCCGTGGCCGATGGAGGCTCGCCGATCTTGCCCGCCGCGACCTGGACGTTCTGCTCCCGGAGCGCCCCGACGACCTCGTCCGCCGTCAGGCTCCGGGCCATGAGCCGTCCCGGGTCGAGCCACACTCGCATCCCGAAGTCCTTGGCCCCGAAGATGTTCACCTTGCCCACGCCCTCGACCCGGCCGAGCACGTCCTTGATGCGGGTGGTGGCGTAGTTGGAGAGGTAGACGTCGTCGTAGCGTCCGTCGGGGGAGTTGAGGGCCGCCATCAGGATCATCTGGGTCGAGCGCTTCTCGACCTTCACGCCCTGCCGATTCACCTCCTCGGGAAGCTTGGGCTCCGCGATCTTCACCCGGTTCTGGGTGAGGACCGTGGCCATGTCGACGTCGGTGCCGACCTCGAAGGTGACGGTCAGCTCGTAGGATCCCGCCGCGGTGCTCTTGGAGGACATGTAGAGCATGTCCTCCACACCGTTGACCTCCTGCTCGATGGGAGACGCGACCGTCTCTTCGAGGACCTCGGCGTTGGCCCCGGGGTAGACTGCGGACACGGCCACTGTGGGCGGGGTGATCTCGGGCATGCTCTCGATCGGGAGCAGCGGGATCGCGATGGCACCCACCAGCACGATGACGATGGAGATGACCAGGGCCAGGACTGGCCGGTAGATGAAGAGCCGCGAGAAGCCGCCCACGGTCTAGCTCTGGCTTCCGGCGCCGTCGTCGTCCCGGTGGGCCTCGGGGGAGACGGGGAAGCCGGGGCGGGCCCGGAGGAGGCCGTTCACGATGTAGCTCTCGTCGCCCTCGAGGCCGCTCGTCACCACCACGAAGCCGTCGTCCTCCCGGGGGCCGAGCTCGATGTAGCGTTGCTCCACCACGTTCTCGTCACCCACGACCATCACGTACTTCCCGCCGAGGTCGGTCCCGATCGACCGCTCCGAAACCAGGGTGGAGTGCGGCATCACGCGCCCGGGGACCCGGACCCGGACGAAGACGCCGGGGAGCAGCAGCTGGTCGTCATTGGGCACGACCCCGCGCACCTCGATGGTGCCGGTGGCGGTGTCGACGGCGTTCGCGAGGAAGTCCAGGTGGCCCTCGCGGGGGAAGCCCTCGTCGTTCTGCGTCCCGACGAAGAACTTCAGCTGCTCCTGGACCTCGGCGCTGGCGAGATCCCGAGGCGTCTCGACCCCCACCTTCCGCAGGTCCGCGAGCATCGCGAGCACGATGGTCTCCGGGAGGTCGAAGTAGACCCAGAGGGGGTTCACCTGGACCACGGTGGTGAGGAGGGTGGCCTCGGTCTGCCCCACGAGGTTGCCGAGGTCCACGAGGTTCCGGTCCACCTTGCCGGCCACCGGCGAGCGCACCTGGGTGTAGTCGAGTTGGATCTTCGCCTGCGCCAGCTCGGCGCTCGACGAAAGGACTGCCGCCTCGGCCTGGGACAGCTCGGCGCGGGCTCGGGTGACGTCCTGTTGGCTCACCGCGTTGGTCTTGATGGCCTCTTCGAGACGCTCCAGGTCGGACCGGGCCCGGTCCCGGTTGGCCTCGGCGGACTTCACGGCCGCCTCGGCCTGGTCCCGCTGGGCCTGATAAGGCTCGGGCTCGATCACGAAGAGCACCTGGCCCTTCTTCACCATGTCCCCGGGGGAGAAATCCATTCGCTCCAGGAAGCCGGCCACGCGGGCCCGGACTTCGGCCCGCTGGACCGAGGCGGTGCGGCCGGTGAAGTCCTGGTAGAAGGTGACGTCCCGGCGGAGCGGGGTGGCCACCGTCACCTTGGGGGGCGCCGGGGCCGGCGGCTCGGGAGGTCCGCAGGCGGCCAGTCCGAGGGCGAGTCCCATCACGGCCCCGCCCGTCCTCGCGGGCGCGGGCCCTCCGTTCCAAGAGAGTTTCATGAGCTCCCCAATCTGGCTGGAGCGGGGATCTTAGCACGCGCCACTCGGGGGGCTTGGGCGCGCCGGTCCGGGCGTGGCACAATCCGGGCCATGCAGCGTCTCGGCGTCATGGCCCTGGCGGGAGTGCTCGCCCTCCCCGCCTGCACCGTGGGGCCGGACTACACCCGCCGCGTCGTCACCACTCCCGACGTGTGGTACGAGACCCACGTCCAGGGAGTGGCCGAAGGGTCGGCCCCCGTCCAGACCTGGTGGACGGTGTTCGAGGATCCCGTGCTCGACGAGCTCATCCGCGACGCCCAGGACTCGAACAAGGATCTCCAGGCCGCGTACTTTCGGATCCTCGAGGCCCGGGCCATCCGGGGCATCGCCGCCGGCGATCGGTACCCTCAGGTCGACGCCACGGCCGACGCCGGCACCACCGAGCCCTCGGAGAGCGCCACGGGCCTCACCGAGCGGGTCGACACCTTCTCCCTCGGGGCCGGCCTGGCCTGGGAGATCGACCTCTTCGGTCGGATCCGCCGCAACGTCGAAGCCGCGACGGCCCAGTACGAGGCCAGCGTCGAGGACTACCGAGACGTGCTGGTCACCCTCCTTGGCGAGGTGGCCCTCAACTACCTCGAGGTGCGCACCCTCCAGGCCCAGCTCGTCTACGCCCGCTCCAACATCGACGCCCAGCGCCGGAGCCTCGAGATCACCCAGGCCCGTTTCGACGCCGGCCTGACCTCGGGCCTCGACGTGGCCCAGGCCGAGTCCAACCTGGGCCGATCCGAGGCCGAGGTGCCGGCGCTGGAGTCGCGGCTCGAGACGGCCCTCAACCGCCTGGAAGTCCTTGCCGGCCAGCCACCGGGAGCCCTGCACGAGCGCCTGGCGGACGTGCAGCCCATCCCCCAGCCCCCGGCCAAGGTGGCCCTGGGAATCCCGGCCGAGATGCTCCGCCAGCGGCCCGACGTACGCCGGGCCGAGCGCGCCCTCGCGGCCCAGACGGCGCGCATCGGGGTCGCCACCGCGGACCTCTATCCTCGGCTCTCCCTCACCGGCTTCTTCGCCAGCGAGGCCAGCGACCTGGACGACCTGGCCACGGGCAAGAGCGTGACCTGGGGGATCGGGCTCCCCGTCCGCTGGTCGGTCTTCTCCGGCGGCCGTGTCCAGAGCCGGATCCAGGCCGAGCGGGCCCGGGCGGACCAGGCGTTCAAGGCCTACGAGCAGTCGGTGCTCCTGGCCCTCGAAGAGGTGCAGACCGCCCTCGCCGTCTACGGCCACGAGCGGCGGCGGGTGGAGCAGCTCGAGAAGGCAACGGATGCCACGCAGAGGGCCGTGGACCTGGTACGAACCCAGTACATCTCGGGGCTCACCAACTTCCAGAACGTCCTCGACACCCAGCGGACGCTGTTCCAGCTCGAGCAGCAGCTCGCCAACAGCGAAGGGCTGCAGGTCCAGAGCCTCGTGGCCCTCTACCGGGCCCTCGGGGGCGGCTGGGACGTGGAGGCTCCGGACGTGACCCTGCCCGCCGACCTCCGGGATGAGGCGGACGAGGAGCGGCTCTTCTCCATTCCGCCCAGCGAGGGTTGACCGTGACCACCGCGCCCTACGGTTTCCTGCGCGTGGCGGCGGCTTGCCCGCCCGTCCGGATCGCCGACCCCGAGCACAACGCCGACGCCACTCTCGACGCCGTCCAGCGAGCGTCCGCGGCCGGGGCGCAGGTCCTGGTCCTGCCCGAGCTCGGTCTCACCGGCTACACCTGCGGCGACCTCTTCTTCAGCCTGTCCACTCTCGTCGCGGGCGCCGAGCGGGCCCTCGAGCGGGTCTGCCGGGAGACCAAGGGCACCCCGGCGGTGGTGGTCGTCGGCCTCCCCGTCGAGCAGGAGGGCCGCCTCTTCAACGCCGCGGCGGTGCTCCAGGGGGGGCAGGTGCTCGGCGTCGTTCCCAAGACCTATCTTCCGGGCTACGCGGAGTACTACGAGGAGCGTTGGTTCTCCTCCGCACGCGAGGCGCGGGAGGCGGAGGTCCGCCTGGCCGGTGACGTGGTCCCCTTCGGGACCGACCTGCTGTTCCAGGTCCCGGACGAGCCCGGGGTGACGCTGGCGGTGGAGATCTGCGAGGACCTCTGGGCTCCCGTTCCGCCCAGCTCCTTCCACGCCGTGGCCGGGGCCACGGTGCTGCTGAATCCCTCCGCGTCCCCGGATCTCGTGGCCAAGGCCGAGTACCGGCGGGAGCTGGTGCGCCAGCAGTCGGGCCGCGCGCTCGCCGCCTACGTCTACGCGAACGCCGGAGTCCACGAGTCCACCACCGACCTCGTCTTCGGCGGGCACCTCATGGTGGCGGAGAACGGGCTTCTCCTGGCCGAGGGCGAACGCTTCCGTCGGGAAGGCGAGCTCGTGATGGCCGATGTCGACACCGAGCGGCTCCGCGTCGAGAGGGTCCGCCAGACGTCCTTCGCCGACGCGG
The DNA here is from genome assembly GCA_022340585.1 of Acidobacteriota bacterium. Classification (GTDB taxonomy): domain Bacteria; phylum Acidobacteriota; class Vicinamibacteria; order Fen-336; family Fen-336; genus JAJDNS01. Next base: position 17,782 of record JAJDNS010000193.1, on the reverse strand, counting down.
TCCACGCCGCCCGGGGCGACTACCGCATCGTGTCCTTCGAGCCCGTACCCGCCCCGTCGCCCCACCGCCTCGTGCGGGCCATCGATCCGCACCCCTTCGTGCCCTCCGACCCCGCCACCCTCGACGACCGTTGCCACGAGGTGTTCTCGATCCAGACCGCCGGGCTCGCCCGCCGCCTCGAGCACGTGGGCGCGAGACGAGTGGTTCTGGGCCTGTCCGGAGGGCTCGACTCGACCCTGGCCCTGCTCGTCTGCGTGAGGACGTTCGACCTGCTGGGCCTCGACCGCAGGGGCATCCTCGCGGCGACGATGCCGGCCTTCGGCACCAGCGAGCGTACGCGCGAGAGCGCGCACCGCCTGGCCGGGGCGGCCGGGGCCGAGCTGCGGGAGATCGACCTCCGGGCGGCCTGTGAGCAGCACATCCGCGACATCGCCCTCGACCCCGCAGACCGGGAGAGCGTCACCTTCCAGAACCTCCAGGCCCGGGAGCGCACCCAGGTCCTCATGGATCTCGCCAACAAGGAGGGTGGGATCGTGGTGGGCACCGGGGATCTCTCCGAGCTGGCGCTGGGCTTCGCCACCTTCGCCGGCGACCACATCGCCATGTACAACGTGAACGCCAGCGTCCCCAAGACCCTGGTCCGCCGGCTGGTGCGGTGGGTGGCGGAGCACCACGCCAGCCCGTCCGAGAGAGAGGTGCTCACCGACGTCCTCGAGACACCGGTCTCGCCGGAGCTGGTGCCACCGGAGCGGGACGGCGCCATCGCCCAGCGTACCGAGGAGATCGTCGGCCCCTACGAGCTGGCCGACTTCTACCTCTTCTGCCTGCTGCGTCTGGGCGCGGGACCGGGCAAGATGCTCTTCCTCGCCGGTCACGCCTTCTCCGACCGCTACGACGAGGCGACCCTCCGCCGCTGGCTCCGGGTGTTCGTCGAGCGGTTCTTCGACAACCAGTTCAAGCGCTCGGTGGCGCCGGACGGTCCCAAGGTGGGCTCGGTGAGCCTGTCCCCGCGCGGGGACTGGCGCATGCCCAGCGACGCCTCGAAGGCCGCCTGGCTCCGCGAGCTCGACTCGGAGGACGGGCCATGATCCGTGCTGTCGTGCTCTCCCCCCGGACCCTCGAGGCCGAGCTGCGCGACACTCTCCTCTGGCGGCACAATGTCCTGAGGGTGAAGGCCAGCTCGACCGACGACGTGCGCCGCGCCGTGGCCAAAGACGGTGCGGACATCCTGATCGTCGACTCCGCCCACCCGGAGGCCGCCGACGCCACCATCGCTCTGCGCAACGATCCCCTGACCCGAGGAATGTCCATCGTGGCGCTGGGCCGGTCCGAGTTCGGCTCGGTCCACGTCGACCTCCTGCAGGCCGGGGTCAACGCGATCCTCCCGCTCCCGCCGGGCCCCGACTGGGACGACCGGCTCATGCGCCTCGTCAACGTGCCCGTGCGCCGGGTCACGCGCTTCAAGGTCGACCTGGCCCTCGAGGGGGGCCGCCGGGGCGGAGAGGCCTTCGCGGGCCGGGCGCTCAACCTGAGCGTTCACGGTCTTCTCCTCGAGAGCCGCAATGCCCTGGAGGTGGGCGAGGACCTGCGGCTGGATTTCGACCTGCCGGGGGCCCACGGCCCCGTGCACGGGACGGGGACGGTCGTTCGCGAGACTTCCCCCGTCCTTTTCGGGGTGGAGCTGACGTCGGTCGAGGGGGATGGCCGCGTCCGGATCAAGCGTTTCGTGGAGTCGCCACCACCCTAGGCCGAGCCGGGCTATAATCGCGCCGACTCCATCCCCCGCCCCCAGGGCGGCTTCCAGTGCACCCCGTATGAATGAGCCGAGCCCGCTGACCAGTATCCGCACGTTGCCCACTGCCGACATCGAGCTGCCACCCTCGCTCGAGCGTCTGCGCGACCTCGCCTACGACTACTGGTGGAGCTGGTCGCCCATCGCCCAGCGCCTCTTCCAGCGGGTCGACCCCGTGGCCTGGCGGCGGTACCTCAACCCGGTCCAGCTGCTCATCAACGTGGAGCCCCAGCAGTGGATGCGCCTGCTGTCGGACCCGGAGTTCGAGCGTCTGTACCGCAAGACGATCGCCTCCCTCGACGAGTACCGCGCCCAGCCGTCCTGGTTCCAGGAGAACGACTTCCAGCTCCGGGGGCCGATCGCCTACTTCTCGATGGAGTTCGGGATCCACGAGTCGCTCGGGATCTACTCCGGTGGGCTCGGCGTTCTCGCCGGCGACCACTGCAAGGCGGCGAGCGATCTCGGAGTGCCCCTCATCGGGGTCGGGCTCCTGTACCGCTCGGGCTACTTCCGCCAGACCGTGGACGCCGACGGGTTCCAGCAGCACATCTACCCGGACAACGACTTCTCCCGGCTCCCGGTCCTGCCGGTGCAGGCGCCGGCCGGCGGGATGCTCACCGTCCCCGTCGACCTGCCGGGACGCGTCGTGCACGCAGCGGTGTGGAAGGTGCAGGTCGGTCGGGTGCCGGTGCTCATGCTCGACACCGACATCTCGCTCAACGATCCCGCCGACCGGCCGATCAGCGGCATCCTCTACGTGCGCGGGCGTGAGATGCGACTGTGCCAGGAGGTGGTGCTGGGGGTGGGCGGGGTCCGGGCGCTGCGGGCTCTGGGTCTGAAGCCCGAGGTCTGGCACATGAACGAAGGCCACGTGGCCTTCCTCGGCCTCGAGCGCGCCCGTGAGCGCGTTGTCAACGGCGACAGCCTGGCCCCGGCCCTCGAGTTCGTGAAGAGGGCCACCGTCTTCACCACCCACACCCCGGTCCCGGCGGGCAACGAGACCTTCGACAAGGATCTCGTCAAACGCTATCTCGAGCCCTGGGTGCGCGACGTGGTCTGTGAGTCGAGCGAGGGACTCGCCCTCGGCACCGACAACGGCAACTTCAACATGACCGCCCTGGCGATCCGGCTCTCGGCCCGCTCCAACGGCGTCAGCCGCCTCCACGGCCAGGTCTCCTCCGACATGTGGCGTCACCTGTTCGAAGGAGAGGACGACGAGCCCGTCGGCTACGTCACCAACGGCGTCCACACCCAGAGCTGGGTCGGACCGGAGATGCGCCGCTTCTACACCCAGCACCTGGGGCCGGACTGGGAGCAGCACCTCCTGGACCCCGACTACTGGAAGGCGGTGAGGGACGCCCCCGATGACGCCCTCTGGGGAGCACACCGGGCCCAGAAGGAGAGGCTCATTCGCTTCGTCCGTGAGCGGGCCCGGATCCAGGCCGCGCGTCACGGCCGCAGCCCCGACGAGCTGAGAAAGCTGGAAGGTCTCCTCGATCCTCACGCGCTGACCATCGGCTTCGCGCGGCGTTTCGCCACGTACAAGCGGGCCTTTCTCGTGATGACCGACGTCAACCGGCTGCGGGCGATCCTGACCGACGCCGCTCGTCCCGTGCAGTTCATCTTCGCGGGCAAGGCCCACCCCGCCGACCGCGAGGGGCAGGAGGTGGTGCGGCGGATCGTGTCCCTCACGCAGGGAGAGTTCCACGGGAGGCTGGTCTTCCTCGAGGACTACGACATCGGAGTGGGGCGAGCCCTCGTCCAGGGTTGCGACGTGTGGCTGAACAATCCCCGCAAGCCCCAGGAGGCGAGCGGGACCTCGGGTCAGAAGGTCCCCATCAACGGCGGCATCAACGTCAGCATCCTGGACGGCTGGTGGGCGGAAGGCTTCCGCGGGGACAACGGCTGGGCCATCGGGGACGGCAGCGTCGACCCCGACACCGGGGCCCAGGACCACAAGGACGCCGAGGCCCTCTACGAGGCCGTGACCGGGGGAGTCATCCCCCGGTTCTTCGACCGCGACGAGAAGGGCCTGCCGCGGGAGTGGATCCGCACCATGAAGGCCTCGATCGAGGCGACGGTCGCTCCCTTCAGTGCCCACCGCATGGTTCGGGACTACGTCCTCGGGAGCTACGTGCCGGTGGCGGAAGGCCGCGAGTGGTAGGTGCCCCGGGCGCCCCTGGCCGCGGGATGCGCGGTCGGGGCGATCCGGCCGAGTCTACTCGGTCTCCAGCCGGTGGCGGGCGTCCAGGTAGGGCTGGTAGAGCCGCTTCCGCTCCTGGATCGTGGCCCGGAGGAGGTTGTCGCAGGTGGCCACGTCGCGCGCGTTGACGACGAGATCGGCCTGCGCCGCCCAGGCCTGGGTGCCGTCGCCGGTGGTGAACTCCCCGTCCACCAGCACCACGAAGACGGCCCGCCGCGGGTCGGCGGTCAGGCGGAGCATGCGCTCGGCCAGCGTCATTCCGGCCTTCGTCGCCCCGCGGGACGTGACGGCCACCGCGTACGCGCCCTGCTCCAGGAGGCGGGCACCCTCCTCGACGTCCTCGACCACGTCCACGTTGTAGTCGAGTCGACCGAGAGCGGCGGTCAACGCCTCCGCCAGGGCGGCGTCCGAGAGGGCGATCAGCGCGTCGTCCGCATCCTTGGAGCCGGTGTGCTCCCGGCGGGGCGGGGCCGCGGGGGTCGCCGGCGGCGACGGGGACTCGGGGGGCGCCGCCTCGGGCGTCCCCCCCGCCATCGGCTCGTCAGCCGTCGGGGTCACGCCGTCTCGCCCCGGGAGCCCCACCACGTGCTGGCACTTCGGGCAGCGGACCTTGAAAGGACGGTCGGGGACCTTCTCGTCGGGTAGCTGGAAGCGGGTCGAGCACTGGGGGCACTGTGCCTGCACGGTCCTACCTCTCGATGAGATCGTCCATGTCGGACGTCGGCGATGCGGAGGGGCGTCGACGGTGCCGTCCCGGGGCGAATCTCTCCTCGGACGGGGCCAGGGGAATCGCCGGGGCCACGTCGTGCCCGCTCTGGGTCGACAGCTTCAGCTCGAGGTTCGTCCGGTTCGTGGCGTAGGAGAGGGCGACCTCGCGGTCGATCGCCCCGGAGAGGATGAGCTTCTCCAGCTCGCCGTCGAACGTCTGCATTCCGTCGAGGCCGCCCGCCTCCATGGCGTCCTGCAGGGTCTTTCCCTCCCGCTCGCCCTCCTGGACGTACTCCTTGGTGCGCGAGTTGGCGCGCAGGATCTCGCACACCGCCAGCCGTCCACCGTTCTGCTTTGGCACCAGCCGCTGGCTCACGATCCACTTGAACGACTGGGAGAACCGCGTCCGGATCGACCGCTCCTCGTTCTTGGGGAAGACGCCCACGATCCGGTCGATGCTCTTGGCGGCGTCGATGGTGTGGAGCGTCGACAGGACGAGGTGGCCGGTCTCCGAGGCCTCCAGGGCGATCGAGATGGTCTCCACGTCCCGCATCTCACCGACCAGTATGACCTTGGGCGCCTGGCGCAGCGCCGCGCGCAGGGCCAGGGCGAAGCTCTTGGTGTCGCTCCCCACCTCGCGCTGGTTGATGGTGGCCTTGTCCGCGGGGTGGAGGTACTCGATGGGGTCCTCGATGGTGATGATGTGGATCGGCTTCTCCTCGTTCATCTTCTTGAGGATCGCGGCCAGGGTCGTGGACTTTCCCGACCCCGTCGGCCCGGTCACCAGGACGATGCCGTTGCGCTCGTCGGCGATCTGGTTGAGCTGCTCGGGGAGCCCGAGCTCGGCCACGGTGGGGATCCTGCTGGGGATGACCCGGAGCACGATCGAGTAGCTCCCGCGCTGGGAGAAGACGCTCACCCGGAAGCGGGTGCGCTTGGCGAGGCTGTAGGACAGGTCGGCCGAGCCGGTGCGCAGCAGCCTGTCGGCGAGGTCGCGCTTGCCCTGAAGCAGGCGCAGGGCCACGAGCTCGGTGTGGTACGGCAGCAGCCTCTGGACTCCGGCGAAGGGCACCGGGTGCAGCTGTCCGTCGATCTCCACCTGCGGGGGGCGGCCCACCGAGAGGTTGAGATCCGAGATGTTCGGGGCCACGTCGAGCATCGCGTTGAGCAGGGGATCGATGTCGAAAAACGCCATAGTGGTGCGCCTCCGGACCGACGATGATAGCACGTGGCCTTCGACCGTCCTCGCACCTCGTTGTGAGCGTCGTCACTTGAGATACGGGGACACACGATACCCGGTACCCAGCTTCCACCGAGAGGACGGAGTTGTGTATCGTGTCCCCGAAACCGAGAAGGAGCGGGCATGACGAGCCAGCAGACGAAGCCGTCACGACACGGGCTGTGGCGTCTGGCCTCGGCCGCCCCGGCGCCCCTCCTGTTCGTGCTGTACGCCCTCTGGACGGATCTCGTGACGCTGGACGGCACCGGCTTCCAGCTGGCCTGGAGCCCGGGTGACTTCACCGAATGGCTCGCGATGGCGCTGGGAACCGCGCTCCTGGTGGCCGCGTTCTGGTCAGGGTCGCGCTCGGTCCGTGTGTTTGCCTACGCCATCTACTCGCTGGCCCTGGCTTTCGGCTTCGGAGCGGCGGGGGTGGTGGCCATCGTGCACGCGTTCGGCGGCCCCGGGGGCGACCTGGACGCTCCACGGTGGGCCCTGGCGGCACTCACGGTGACGTCGATGCTCTGCGCCCTCGCCCTCCTCGCGCTGGCCGCCCTCCTCGTCGACGACATCCGGGCCGCGGACGCCGAGTCGAGCTGAGCCCACCGGCATCGTGTAGACTCGCGGGGGGAAGACGAGGGCATCGTGGCCAGGACCTGTCTCGCCTGCGAGAAGGGCGTGCCCAAGCGGGGGCGACGGCGTTGCCCACTGTGCGGTCGGGTGTTCCGCTCGGGCTGGGAGGGCGTGGTCTCCCACTGGAAGGCCCGCCACCAGGCGGAGATGGCCTACGCCAGGTTCTGGGGCTCCCTCTGCCGCGCGCACCGGGCCGGCCACACTCTCGAGTGCCCCTCGTGCCGCAAGGGCATCCCCCGCACCCGCCGGTGGCCCCGCCAGTGCCCGGAGTGCGCCCAGGTCTTCCGTGGACGGGGCTGGTCCGGTATCGAGTCGCACTGGCGTGCCGAGCACGGGGACGTCATGGCCTACGAGGACTTCCTCGCCTCCCTGTGCCCCGCCCACCGCGGGGGAGGGAAGCCAGGCATCGACTACCTGCCCCTCGGCGACCGCTGAGGCGAACCGGCGCGGGCGGCTAGACTGGGGGGCATGAATAGAAGATCCGCGCTGATGGCGTGCCTCTGCCTGTCGATTGGCTGTGCCGGAGACCGCACCCGGCAACCTCCGTCCGAGGCCCATCCTCTCGCCCTTCAGCGAGGCCAACCGCGACGCGGACGCTTTTCGCCGCCCTGATGCGACATCTGAACGGGTTCGACGGAGCCCGGCACACCGTTCTCATGGTGCAGGTCGAGAACGAGATCGGGATGATCCCGGAAGCGCGCGACCGGAGCGAGGTGGCGGACCGGCTCTTCGCCGGCGCCGTGCCCGCCGCGCTGCTCGAGTATCTCTCGGCGCACCGCCCGAACCTCGCGCCGGCGCTGCGCTCAGGCTGGGAGTCCCTCGGTGCGCGCACCGCCGGAACCTGGGAGGAGGTCTTCGGCCGCGACCCGGCGACCGACGAGATCTTCATGGCCTGGCACTTCGCCGTCTACACGGAAGCGGTCGCGGCCGCGGGGCAATCAGCGTACGACCTGCCGATGTTCGTCAACGCCGCGCTCGTCCGGCCGGGCCGCGCCCCTGGCGAGTACCCGAGCGCGGGGCCCCTGCCCCAGGTCTTCGACGTGTGGCGCGCCGGCGCGCCGACCATCGACTTCCTGGCGCCCGACATCTACTTCCCCGTGAGCAGCAAACGATCGCCGCCCATGGCGGCCTGATCGTCCTGCTGGGGCCCGAGGAGTATCTCGTTGCCGGCCGGGGACTGACCGTGACCTTCTCGGCCGACGACGGGATCGTCGGCATCGAGAGCATCCGGGAAGGCGCCTACGAAGACGGCGAGTGGAACCCGGGCCGGCGGCTGAACGGCGACCAGAGCCACCAGGGCCGGCACCTGCGCCTTCCGCCGGAAGAGTACGGTGTCCAGCGCGTACGCCTGTATCGATACTCATAGCGAGGCGACCGCGTCGATCCCCAGGACGCCCGGCCCGCTTCCGGACCGGTCTGGCCTCGAAGCCGGACGATCGACCAGCTGAAGGCCCTGTTGCGGTGATCGGGCCGCGGCTCCGGGATGCGCCGCGACCGTTCGACCTCTAGGGCGTCTCTGGGTCCTTGCCCGCCAGCTCACGTCGCACCCGGCCGGAGAGCGGCACCACGAGGAGCTGGCCGGTGAGGTGGTTCGTGTCCACGTAGACCTCGGTCTCGAAGACGGCGGTGAGGTTGGCGTAGGTGAGGACCTCGTCCGTCGGTCCGGCGGCGGCCCGCCGTCCCTGACGAAGCAGGTAGATCCGATCGCAGTACTCGGCGGCCAGGTTCAGGTCGTGGAGCACGGTGAGGACCGCGGTGCCGTCGGCGATGGCCAGCTCCCGGACCAGGTCGTAGAGCTCCGTCTGGTGGCGAATGTCCAGGAAGCTCGTCGGCTCGTCCAGCAGGAGGGCTCGGGGCTCCTGGGCGAGAGCCCGGGCGAAGACCACCCGCTGTCGCTCTCCGGAGGAGAGCTCCTGGATGGTCCGGTCCGCCAGGTGGGCCACCCCGCAGCGGTCGAGGGCGGCTCGGGCCAGCTCCACGTCCTGCTGCGTCTCGAAGGCGAGGCCCGCGAGGTGGGGATGGCGACCCATGAGGACGGTCTCCAGCACCGTGAACGGGAACCCGAACGAGGTCTCCTGGGGCACGACCGCCAGCTTCGAGGCCAGATCCCGGCGCCGGGTCGTCCGGACCTCGGCCCCGTCCACGCGGGCCGCACCCTCGTAGTGCGGAAGGATTCCCGAGAGGATCCTGATGAGCGTGCTCTTCCCCGATCCGTTGGGTCCCAGCAGGCCCACCACCTCGCCGGGCTCCACCCGGAGCGAGATGTCCTCCAGGGCGGTCTTCCCGGAATAGCGGAAGCCCACCGCCTCGGTCTCGAGGCGCACGCCCCGCGATTCAGCTGAAGTCATAGCGGGCCCCTCTTCGTCGCAGGAGGGAGAGGAAGAACGGGCCACCCACGAGCGCGGTGACCACCCCCACCGGGAGCTCGCCCGGGGCCACGACGACCCGCGCGACGAGGTCGGCGAGGACGAGGAACGACCCGCCCCCGAGAAGCGCCGCGGGCAGCAGGAGCCGGTGATCCGGGCCCAGGAGCAGGCGCAGAAGATGGGGCACCACGAGGCCCACGAACCCGATCAGGCCCGCGACGGAGACCGCCAGACCCGTCAGCAGTGATCCCAGGACGAAGGTGCGGCGCTTGATCCGCTCGACGTCCACCCCGAGCTGGGCCGCCCCCTCTTCGCCGATGGTCAGGGCGTTGTAGTCGCGGGCCATGGAGAGCAGCGCCACCGTTGCCAGCACGCTGGCCGCGGCGAGGAGGCCCACGCCCCGGTAGCCCAGAAGGGGAACCGAGCCCATCAGGTAGAACACGATGGCGTGGAGCTGCTCGAGAGAGGCGATGGTCTGGATGAAGTAGATCAGGGCCGCGGCGAAGGCGTTGAAGATGGCCCCGGTCAGGAGGACCGTGTACACGGTCAGCTTGCCGCCGACCGTGGCCACCCACTCGATCAGGAAGAGCGCCCCCAGGGCCCCGAGGAAGGCGAACGCCGGCACCGCCAGCTCTCCCAGGAGGCTGGCCGCGCCGCCGAGTCCGAGGAGCAGGGCCAGCACGCCGCCAATGCTCGCCCCGCCGGAGACCCCGAGCACGTACGGGTCCGCCAGGGGGTTCCGAAGAAGGGCCTGGAAGACGACACCCGCCACCGAGAGCGCCCCCCCGAGGACGGCGGCGGCGAGGACGCGGGGAAGGCGCACGTCGACGAAGACGGCTCGGGCCTGCTCCGAGAGTGGCGGGCCCCCCGGCAGCAGGTCCACGAGGGAGAGGGAGCTGGTCCCCCAGGCCACGCCCAGCAGGACGCTCAACGCCAGGGCGGCCCCGAGCACCAGCGTCCAGGCGAGGAGCCGGCCTTGTGTCAGCGGCTCACTGGAGCGCACGGCCGGCTCCCTCCAGCGCCTCGAAGTCCTCTGGAGATGGCTCTCCGAAGATCTCCGGATGGACGAGCCGGCCCACGAGCCGGGTCATCTGGGGCAGACGTGGACCCGGGATGACCAGACGGATGGGGTCCACCCAGTAGACGCGGTTCTGCTCGACGGCGGGCAGGAACGGCCAGCGCTCCCACGGCCCCGCCACGCGACCGCGAAGAGCGCCCTCTCCGTTGTCGGAGGTGTCGATGATGACCTCCGGGGCCCGCTCGAGGATGATCTCCATGGACAGCAGCTGCCAGTCGGAGGCGGCATCGGCGGCGATGTTCTCGCCGCCCACCGCCCGGATCATCTCGTCCACGTGAGAGCCGGGACCGGCGACGTAGACCGGGTCCCGGTCCACCACGAAGACCACCCGTCGTGCGGAGGCATCCCGGGCGAGCTCCCGGATCTCGTCCATCTCCCGACGAATCCTCTCGACGACCCTGCGGGCCTCCTCTTCGCGGTTCACCTCCTTCCCGATGGCGACGATGGAGCCGAGCATGCTCTCGTAGGTGTTGGTCTCGAGCGCCAGCACCTCGATCCCCAGCTCGCGCAGCCGGGCGTGGGCCCCCTGGCCGGCCTGGCTCGACGTCGTGAGGAGCAGAGTCGTCCCCAGCGACAGGACCGTCTCCACGCTGGGGGCGTGGTAGGCCCCGACCCTGGGGAGCTTCTGCAGGGCCGGGGGCCAGACGACATAGTCTCCTCGCCCCACCACCCGGTCGGTCGCCCCCAGGATCTCGAGGACCTCGGCCGCCGCCGGGGCCATGACCACGATGCGCGGTCCGTCGGTCTCGACTCGATCGCTCCTGGAAGCCTCACCAGCGCAGCCGAAGGCGAGGAGAAGGGACCCGAAAGCGAGGAGAACCCGCCCCCGGGGGCTCATCGGCCGGTCCCTCCCACCCCGAGGCGCAGCCCGGCCCGGAGGACGCGTCCGAGCGCGGGGTAGCCCAGGACCTCCTGGTAGCGGACGTTGGCGAGGTTCTCGCCCACGACCCAGGCTTCGAGGGGGCCCGCGACCCGGACATGAACGCGGGCGTCGAGGCGGGTGTAGGCCGAGTTGCGGGTCAGGCCGAGACCCACGAAGTCGCTGTCGGCGCGCTCCCCCACGTGGACCACCGTCGCCCCCGCGCTCCACCGGGGAAAGTCGAGGCGCGCGGTGACCGACGCGTGGTGGCGGGGGCGGCGCAGGAGCGGCTCACCCACGGCGTACACGGGGCTGAAGTCGTCGGCGCTCTCCAGGATCTCGCTGTCGGTGTACGTGTACTGGCCGAGCAGGGCGAGCCACGGCCATGGGCGCGCGTCGAGCTCGAGCTCGAGCCCCTGGGCTCGCGTGCGTCCAAGGTTGACGTACGTTCCCTCGAAGGTGTCGTAGTCGACCACGGTGTAGGCGATCTGGTCGCGGTAGTCGTGGTGAAAGGCGGTGACGACGGCGCGCAGGCGGCTGCCGAAGAGGCGCTGCTCGAGCCCGAGGTCGAGGGTCCGGCTCTGCTCCGGATCGAGATCGGGGTTGCCCTTCGCGAAGAAGGACTCTCCGTAGGACTCGAGGAAGCTCGGGGCCTTGATGCCCACTCCCGCGCTGGTGCGCAGGGTGGTGGCGTCCTCCCCGTCGTGGACGCGCAGCGCCAGCGCGGCCCGGGGCACCGCCTTCGTCCCGTAGCTGCCGTTGCGCTCCACTCGGGCGCCGAGGGTCAGGTACGCGCGGCGTCCGAGGAGCACCCGGTCCTGCACGTAGGCGCCCAGGTTCGTCCGGTCCGGTCGCAAGAGCTCCTCGGCGCGGCTCCCGAGGGCACCCACTTCGTGCTCGCCATCGGCGCCCGCGCTCAGGAGATGGCGCGCTCCCAGCGGCAGGTCGGCCTGGTACCCGGCGTAGAGCCGGGCCGTCTGGTTCTGGAATCCGTCGGGGTTGGGGAAGTCGCAGATGGGGAAGGCGCCCGTCTGCCCCTCCCACTCGGGCGTGTCGCAGCCGGAGTCGACCGGGTTCAGGGACAGCTGGTTCGTGCGCGTGTAGCCCAGGCTGAACCGGTGGACGGTTCGGGCGGCGACGTGTCGCACCGACGCCGAGGCAACGGCGTCGCTTCTCTCGAACGAAGCGTCCAGGTCCGGGCGGTAATACGCGGTCGGTCCGGCGGTGCCCACGTCGCCGTCATCGTAGCGGACCACGGCCCGCAGGCGGGTCTGCGACCCCAGCTGGAGACCGATAGAGCTGGCGAGGGCGATCTGCTCGAAGCGGCTGTTGGGCTCGGCGTTGTCGGTGGTGAATCGCTGCACGCCCAGGTTCCAGTCGAACGCGCCGCGGGCGCCGGTGGTGGCGGCCTGGTAGCGCTGCCACTCGAGGCTGCCCGCCTCCGCTTCGGCGCGCAGCGAGGGCGCCTCGCCGTCCCGGGCCCGGCGGGTGACGAGCTGGATGACCCCGGCCAGGGCGTCGTTGCCGTAGAGACTGCTGGCGGCGCCGCGGACGACCTCGACCCGTTCCAGCTCGAACGGCAGCGCCGCACTCCAGTCGAAGGCGCCCCCCGGCTGGTTCACCGGGACGCCGTCGACCAGCACCGCGGCGTAGCGGGCCTCTCCGCCCCGGAGGAAGACCGAGCCCTGCATGCCCGTGGCCCCGGTGCGGGCAGTGGCGGTGCCCGGCACCTCCTGCAGCAGTGGCAGGAGCGACGGGGCGGCGCGCTCCTCGATCCGCTCCCGGTCGATCACGCTCGTGCTCACTCCCAGGTTGGAGTGCGTTGCCTCTCCCCGGGCCGCGGTCACCACGACCAGCTCGCGCACCGGGGCGGGGGAGAGCACGAGGTCGAGCCGGGCCTCGCCCGAGCCGACCGTGGCCCGGGCCGGGCCCTCCAGGACGAGGCCCGGGGCGTCCACGGACGCCGCGTAGTCCCCGGCGACGAGGCGATCGACTCGGTAGAGACCCTGGGGGTCGGTGGTCACGCGGCGTGCGCCGGGAGGGCCCTCGACGGTCACCGCGACGTGAGCCAGCGGCCGCCCGTCGCTCGTCCGAACCGAGCCTTCGAGGACTCCCCCGGGGTCGGCCGCCCCGGCCCGGGGGACCGCGCTCAGAGCGAGGGAAAGGACGGCGACGGAGACGGCACCAGGGTGAGAACCGGCGAGACGCATGAGACCTCCTTGCGGAGGCTGTTCGCGAGGGGATTGCGGATGTCCGGCGGCTCGTGGGTTCCGTCGGGATCCAGGAGCTCCTTCACGCGAGAAGCCTTTCTTGGTTTCGACTGATCAGGGCAGGTTTCCTGGCTCCCGGTTCGTCGCGTCGCTCCCGGCCTTCCCCGGGGCATTCCCCGAGTGGCGGTGCCTTCCCAGCACCTGAGAGAGCGGGCTCGCCGGCTACAGTGGCGGGACCGCGCAGGACTTCGACCTGCTTCCCTTTTACCTCCCAACACGGGAGGCACCCTGACGATGACGGGAGTCTGACAGCCCGCGGTCGGACCTGTCAACGAGCGTGTATGATGAGAGTTTGTGACCACCAGGGCCATCGCCATCGTGGGAGGGGGGATCTCGGGGCTTTCTGCGGCCTGGGAGCTCCAGAAGCGCGACGTGCCGTGGGTGCTCCTCGAGGCCGGACCTCGGGTCGGGGGCGTCATCCGCACCGAGGAGAAGGACGGCTTCCTCCTCGAGGGCGGGCCCGACTCGATCCTCGCCCAGAAGCCAGAAGGCGTGGCCCTGTGCCGCGAGCTCGGCCTCGGCGACCGCCTCATCCCCACGAACCCCGAGCTCAAAGCCGTCTACATCCTCCGCGAGGGCCGGCTCCACGCGCTCCCCGAGGGCATGATGCTGGCCGTGCCCACGAAGGCCCTGCCCTTCCTCAGGAGTGGACTCTTCTCCTGGCCGGGCAAGCTGCGGATGGGCCTCGACCTCGTCCGGCCGGGTCTCCAGGAGAACGGGGACGAGTCCATCGCCACCTTCCTGCGTCGGCGCTTCGGCCAGGAGGCGGTGGAGCGATTGGGCGAGCCGCTCCTCGCCGGCATCCACGCCGGTGACCCCGAGAGGCTGTCCATCCTCGCCACGTTCCCCCGGTTCCGCGAGCTGGAGGCGAAGCACGGCAGCCTGGTGCGGGGGATGTGGGCCGCCCCGCGGCCGCGGCCGAAGCCCGGGGCTCGCCCGCGGGCTGCCTTCTACTCGCTCCGCGGCGGGCTCCGCGAGCTCGTGGACGCTCTGGTGAAGCGCCTCCCCCCGGGCTCGATCCGAACCGGAGCCCGAGTGCGCTCCGTGGCCCGGGAAGCAGACGGGTACGCGATCGGCCTGGAGGGGGGCGAGTCGGTGCAGGCGAGCGGTGTGATCGTCGCGGCCCCGGGGCCCAGGATCGCACCCGCCCTCGAGGGCCTTCTGCCGGACGTCTCCCGCTCCCTGGCCGCGATCCCGTTCGCGTCGTCGGCCACCGTTCTCCTCGGGTACCGCCGAGAAGACGTCACCCACCCCCTCGACGGCTACGGGATGGTCATCCCCCGGACCGAGGGCCTGAGGACCACCGCCCTCAGCTTCGTGTCCACGAAGTTCGCCCACCGCGCCCCGGAGGGCCACGTGCTCCTCCGCGGGTTCCTCGGCGGCGTGCGGGACGGCGGCGTCCTCGACCTGTCCGACGAGGAGATGGTGGAGACCGTGCGCCGCGAGATGACGCCGGTGCTGGGGCTGAAGAGCGAGCCGGTGCTCGCGCGCATTTTCCGATGGCCGGGTGGGACCCCGCAGCTCGAGGTGGGGCACCTCGAACGGATGCGGGACGTCGAGCGGGCGGTGGGCGAGGTGCCGGGTCTGCACCTCACCGGCGCCGGGGTCTGGAGCACCGGCATCCCTGACTCGGTCGCCGACGCCACCCGCGTGGCCGCCGCCGCCGGCGAGAGGATTCGATGAAGACAGCGACGCGTCCGTTCGTCCCTGCGCTCGCGGTGGTCGCCGCACTCGTCGCCGGCGCTCCCTCTGCGCGTGCCGCGGACGACCCCGGGGCCCACGCCGGCAACGGCATCTCGGCCTCGGTCATGCACGTCCAGGTGTACCGTTCGAGCTTCGACTGGTCGATGCCCTGGCGGCAGAAGGCGGTTCAGGGCGTCCTCGGCAGCGGCTTCCTGACCGAGGGTGGCCGGATCGTCACCAACGCCCACGTCGTGGCCGACGCGCGCCAGATCCTGGTGCGGCGCCCGGACCAGGCCGACCCCCGGATCGCCCGCGTGGAGGCGGTGGCGCACGATGCCGACCTCGCGGTCCTGCGCGTCGAGGATCCCACCTTCTTCGAGGGCCTCCGCCCCCTCGCCCTGGGCGAGCTGCCCCGCACCGGCAGCCAGGTCCTGACCTACGGCTTCCCCCTCGGGGGACAGGACGTCTCGTCGACCGCCGGCATCGTCTCCCGCATCGAGATGCGCGGCTACGTCCACAGTGGCCCCGACGCCCACCTCGTGGTTCAGACCGACGCCGCCATCAACCCTGGCAACTCCGGGGGACCGGTGGTCCAGGACGGCCGGGTGGTGGGGGTGGCCTTCCAGGGATTCCCCGGCTTCGACAACATGGGCTTCTTCATTCCGATCCCCGTGGTGCGGCACTTCCTCGAGGACCTCGAGGACGGCGCCTACGACGGGTTCCCGGACTCCGGCCTGGAGATCAGCCCGCTGCTCTCCCCGGCCTACCGTCGCGAGCGAGGGCTCCCCGGGGACCGCAGCGGCGTCGTCGTGAATCGGGTCGTGCCGGGGGGCACCGCCGACGGCGTGATCGAAGCGGGCGACGTCCTCCTGGAGGTAGACGGCCAGCGCATCGCCAACGACGGCACCGTGGGCGTGGGCGACGCCCGGATCACGTTCCAGACCCTCTTCGACGCCCGTCAGGTCGGCGCCCCCGTGCGCTTCAGCGTCTGGCGCAGCGGCCGCGAGGTCCAGCTCACCGCGACGGCCCGCCGCGTGGCGCGCTACGACCGCATGCGGAACCGCTACGACGTGGCGCCCCGCTACGTCGTCCACGCCGGGCTCGTCTTCATGCCTCTGGAAGCCGAGCTGCTCAAGATGTTCGGGCGCAACTGGGCCCAGAACGCCAACCGCGACCTCGTGTGGCATCAGCTCTTCCGCGAAGCCGAGCAGCCGGAGGAGGCGGACCGCGAGGTCATCGTCCTGGTGCGGGTGCTCCGCCACGCCGTCAACTCCCGGATGAGCTTCGCGGGGCCGGTGGCGGTCGAGGCAATCAACGGTCTCCCCATCCGTTCTCTCGAGGACGTGGTGACGGCCTTCGACTCCGGTGACGGCCGCTTCGACGAGATCGTCTTCGAGGGGTACGCGGGCATCGAGGCCCTGGATCGGGAGAAGGCCAGGGCCGCACACGAGGAGATCCTCCGGCAGTATGCGATCACCCACGACCGTAAGCTCTAGCCTGGTCGTCCTGGGGGCCGCGACCCTGGCGCTCGGGGCCAGCCTGTCCCTGGGGGCTCAGGAGACTGCGCCGGCTCGGAAGACCCCGCCCGCCCCGAGGGTGTCGCCGGTCCAGCAGGCCCCGCCTGAGCCGGAGCCGCCGTCCACCCAGGAAGCCACGCCCGCTCCCCGTGTCCCGTCCCTGCCCCCGTCGACGGCGCTGAACGGGCACCTGCGCGCGGGCGTCGTCCGCGTCGTGGTGAGCGGGCAGGAGTGGAACTGGCAGACGCCCTGGGCCAAGCAGCCACCCTGGACGCGCCCGGTGACCGGCCTCGTCGTCCCCGGCCGTCGCATCCTCTGCGCCTCCACCGCGTTCGGAAACCATCTGCTCGTCGAGGTGCAGAAGCTGGGCGAGGACGCCAGCACCCCCGGCCGGGTGGCGCTCGCGGACCCCGAGGGACCGCTGGCCCTCGTGGAGGTCGACGACCCCGACTTCTGGGCGGGACTCGAGCCGCTCCCCTTCGCCGATCCGCTGCCGCGCGAAGGTGAGCTCTCGATCCTGCGCTGGAGAGACTCCGGGCTCCTGGACAGCTACCCGGGCAGCGTGCGGCAGATCCGCGCGGGGAGGCACGGCCTCTCACGAACCCATCTCCTGACCCTGGACGTGGCCACCGGTGCCGACGGGCTGGGCGCGTCGGAGGTGGTGGTCGCCGACGAGAAGGTCGTCGGCCTCCTCACCGGGCGTGCCGGCGACACGTGGGCGGCCATCGGGTCCCCCGTCCTGGAGAGCTTCGTGGCCGACACGGCGCGCGGGGAGTGGCGGGGCTTTCCCCGTGGCGGCTTCGCCTGGCAGAACCTCACCAACCCCGCCCTCCGGGAGTCCCTGGGTCTCGCCGCTGACGAGACCGGGGTGCGCCTCACCCGCGTCCTGCCCCACGGGACCGCGGCCGGCGCCCTGCGCGAGGGCGACGTGATCCTCGAGGTCGACGGGGTCTCCATCGACCCCACCGGACGGTACGAGCACCCGGTGTACGGCCGGATGCTCTTCGCTCTTCTCTTCTCCGATGGCCGACGCCCCGGAGACACCCTCGACGTCAAGATTCTGCGGGGAGGCGAGCGGATGACGGTCACGGCTCGCCTGCGACGCATCCAGGCCGAGGCCGACAAGATCCCGCCCTACGTCTACGGACATGGCCCGGACTACTCGGTCGTGGGCGGGCTCGTCTTCCAGGAGCTCACCGTCCCCTACCTGACGACGTTTGGCGACTGGCAGCGTGGCGGGCCGCCGCGCCTGCTCATCGCCTGGGATCGCGAAGCCAGCGACCCGTCGCCGGAGAGCCCGCGGATCGTGCTCCTGTCGAGCGTCCTTCCCGACGCCGCCAACCTGGGCTACGAGGGTGTGCGCAACGTGATCGTCGAGCGCGTCAACGGCCGACGCATCGGCAGCATGGACGACTTGCGCGAAGCCTTCTCCCGCCCCGAGGGCGGCTATCACG
>JAJDNS010000189.1 GCA_022340585.1 Acidobacteriota bacterium | reverse complement strand
GCGGAGGTCGGCAGGAGAGACATGGGACGTAGGCCCGACTTCCTCGGCCTGGGGGCCCAGAAGGCAGCGACGTCCTGGATCCACGCATGTCTCTACGAGCACCCGCAGGTCTTCATGCCGGCCAGCAAGGAGGTCCACTTCTTCAGCCGGCACTACGAGAAGGGGCTCGGCTGGTACGAGGACCATTTCCGTGGCTGTGAAGCGGATCAGCGGGCCGGGGAGATCTCTCCGACGTACCTCTACGATCCCGAGAGTCCAGCGCGCATCCACGAGTACGTGCCTCGGGCGAAGCTCATCGTCTGCCTCCGGAATCCCGTTCGCCGAGCGATCTCAGCATTCCGATACGAAGTGAAGATGGGCACCGTGTCCGCGGCCACGCCGTTCGCTGAGGCACTCAGGAACCGGCCGGGCTACGTCGAGCATGGTCTCTATTCCGAGCAGCTCCGCCGCTATCTGGACCGGTTCGACCGGGACCAGATTCTCGTCGAGATCTACGACGACATTGCCCGCGAGCCCCATGCCTTCATGCGGCGGATCTACGGCTTCCTGGGAGTCGACCCGGAGTTTCGTGCCCCGAGCACTCTCCAGGCGGTCAACGTGGGTTCCGGCGCCGCTCGGCTTCGGTCGCTGGACCGCCTGATGCGCGGCGCGGCCGCGCGGCTGCGCACGGCGGGCCTGGGGGATGTGGTCTGGCGGCTGGGCCGGTCTCCTCTGGTCGGGGCCCTCGTCGGGATGAACACGCGTCAGGAGCGCCCGATCGCCCTCACCGCCGCCGACGAGGCGCGGCTCGCGGGGGCGTTCGCCGCCGACGTGGGAGCATTGGGGAATCTGCTCGGGCGGGACCTCGCGGGGGAGTGGCTGGGCGAACGTCGGCGTTCTTGACACGTCGGGTGGTGCGCCCGGGAGCCCAATCCTGTCGCTTCAGTACTTTACGGATTGTGGTGCGATCTTTGCCACTGCCGATCTCTTTCGCGGAGCCTCGTGGTGAGGTCGGAAGAGTGAGGGACAGCATGGCGGGACTGAGGCATTTCCTGAAGGCGCTCGTCGGTGGGTTTGCGGCTCTGGTCGTCCTGGGCGCGTCGGTGTCCTGGGCGGATCCGGTGGTCTACACCGACCGCACGGCCTGGGAGGCGGCGGTAGGCGGGATCTTCCAGGAAGAGACGTTCGACGACGCCACACTCAATCCCGGCATCGGCTACACGTCGGGATGGCTCCCCGCTGAGGTCACGGGCGGGGTCTTCTACGACCGGGTGCGGGAGGACCTCGTCGCGGGCGAAACGACCCGGTCCTACACGGAGTGGACCTTCGACGTCCCCATCCATGCCTTCGGGGGGAACTGGGACATGACGCCCTTCACCGCCGGAACGGGGATCACGACCGTGCCGGTGGGGCAGGCGTGGTCGGGTCAGATCCCGAGCTCGTATGCCGGCGAGTTCTTCGGCTTCGTGTCGACCGAGGCGTTCACACAGGTGCAGCTCTCGGAGGGGACGCTCCCGATTCAGGGCTACGAGACCTACACCCTCGACGACCTGGTGTACTCGTCCAACACGCCGTCCACCCGCTCCGTGGCCGAGCCCGGCACCGTGCTCCTGCTGGGGGCGGGGCTGCTGGGGCTGGCGTCTCGCCGCCGTCACCGCTGAGCCTCTCTCGCTCCGGGAGCGCATTCCCGCCGGAAAATCACCCGACCACGCTGAGTCAAATGACTCATTCCGTCGGAGCCTATCAACCGTGTTGTTGACGGGCTTGCACCTGTGTACTAGTCTCTCGGGTCTACTTCGTTCCCGCCCCGGATCGTGCAGAGGGCGGGGCCAAAGAACAGAAGAAGAAGGGCTTGAGGCGCAGGACACAAGATCGGCTCGTGGCTTAAAGAAGACATGTCCCAGGTTTTTCATCCTGCCGCCAACTCGATCGCGAAGATCAGCATCGTCGCGGGCGGCGTCGTGGCCGGCCTCGTCGCGGTCCTGGTCCTGTTCGTCCTTCCCCGATCGACCTACGTGACCCGGCAGCACGAGGCCCGCGTGCAGCCCGTGCCCTTCTACCACGCGCACCACGTGGGGAGCATGGGCATCGACTGTCGCTACTGCCACACCTCGGTCGACAAGTCCGCGGTGGCGGGGATTCCTCCCACCAAGACGTGCATGAACTGCCACTCGCAGATCTGGAACCAGGCGCCCACGCTCGAGCCGGTCCGGGAGAGCTGGCGCAGCGGGCAGCCCATCGAGTGGATCAAGGTCCACGACCTTCCCGACTTCGTGTACTTCAACCACTCCGCCCACGTGAACAAGGGCGTGGGCTGCTCCACCTGCCACGGGCGCGTCGACGAGATGGCCTTCGTGTGGCAGGAGCAGTCGCTCCTCATGGAGTGGTGCCTGGAGTGCCACCGGCAGCCGGAGAAGTTCCTCCGCCCGAAGAGCGAGGTCTACGACATCACCTACGAGGCCCCCGCCAACCAGCTCGAGCTGGGTCGCCAGCTCGTGCAGGAGTACGACGTGAACCCGCAGGTCACCTGCTCCACGTGTCACCGATGAGCCAGGATCCGATCCCCGCCGTTCCCGTGACCCTCGAGGGCGTCGTCCGGCGCCCTGGCGGGCCGGGTCGCCGCCGCTACTGGAAGAGCCTGGAGGAGCTGGCCGACAGCCCCGGCTTCCGCGCGTTCCTCGAGCGAGAGTTCCCGGAGCAGGCCTCCTCCTTCGACGACCCCCGGGGGCGCCGGGAGTTCCTGACTCTCATGGGGGCGTCGCTGGCCCTGGCCGGGCTCACCGCCTGCACCAAGCAACCCCCGGAGAAGATCGTCCCCTACGTCCGCCAGCCCGAGCAGCTCGTGCCGGGCCGCCCCTTGCACTTCGCCACCGCGGCCGCCCACGACGGCTACGCCCGGGGCGTCCTGGTGGAGAGCCACGAGGGGCGGCCGACGAAGATCGAGGGGAACCCCGACCACGCCCAGAGCCTGGGGGCCACCGACGTCTTCGGCCAGGCCCACGTGCTGGGCCTCTACGACCCCGACCGCTCCAAGACCGTCCTCTACCTGGGGCAGGACCACACCTGGGGCTCGTTCCGCGAGGCCCTCCGGGAGGTCCTGGACAAGCAGAAGAGCACGGGTGGGGCCGGGGTGCGGTTCCTGTCCGGGCGCACCACCTCGCCCACCCTCGCCGCCCAGCGGGAGGCGCTCCGCGAAGAGCTGCCGGAGGCGCGGTGGGTGAGCTGGGAGCCGGCCGACCGCGACAACGTGCGCGCGGGTGCGGAGCTGGCCTTCGGTGAGGCGGTGGAGCCCCAGTACCGATTCGAGAACGCCGACGTCGTCCTGAGCCTCGAGGCCGACTTCGTCACGGGTCACCCGGCGAGCCTCCGTCTCGTCCGGGAGTACGCCGCGCGGCGGAAGGTCGATACCCAGAAGCCGGAGATGAACCGGCTGTACGTGGTCGAGGGCTCGCCCACGGCCACCGGGGCCTCGGCCGACCACCGCCTCGCGATCCGCAGCTCCGCCATCGAGGGCTTTGCCCGGGCAGTGGCGGCCGGGGTGGGTGTGGCCGTCGAGGGCGGCGTCGACCACGAGTGGGTGGAGCCCCTCGCCCGGGACCTGAGGCGGGCCGGGTCGCGGGCCCTCGTCCTCGCCGGGGAGACGCAGCCGCCGGCGGTGCACGCCCTGGCCCACGCGATGAACGAGGCCCTGGGCGCGGTGGGGACGACGGTGGTCTACACCGAGCCGGCCGAGATGACCGGCGACGCCTCCCTTCGGGAGCTCGTCGACGAGATGAAGGCCGGCGCGGTGGAGGTCCTCGTGGTCACGGGCGCGAACCCGGTCTACGCGGCCCCCGCCGACCTGGGCTTTGCCGAGGCCTTCTTGAAGGTGCCGCTGCGGATCCACCACGGGCTGTCTCTCGACGAGACGGCGGTCCAGTGTCAGTGGCACCTCCCGGCGGCGCACGCCCTGGAGAGCTGGAGCGACGCCCGGGCCATCGACGGGACCGTGACCCTCGTCCAGCCCCTCATCGCTCCCCTGTACGGGGGTCTCTCGACCCACGAGCTCGTGGCCGCCTTCATCGAGGACTCCGAGCCCAAGGGCTACGAGATCCTGCGCGAGCACTGGATGGGCGTGCTCGGTGACGACGACGACTTCGAGACGAAGTGGCGCCGGGCCCTGAACGACGGGTTCGTGGCCGGCACCGCCTCCCCCGAGAAGGTGGTCGGGGTGACGCCGGGTGAGTGGACCCGCGCCGCGAACGAAGGGACCTCGGGCCTGGAGATCGCCTTCCGAACGGATCCCGGGGTGTACGACGGACGCTTCGCCAACCTGGGCTGGCTCCAGGAGCTGCCGCGCCCGCTCACGAAGCTGACGTGGGACAACGCTGCCCTCATGAGCCCGAAGACGGCCGAGAAGCTGGGCGGCTTCCAGGTCGAGGAGACGGGAGCGGGTCACGTGACCGAGGTGGTGGAGCTCCGCTACCGGGGCCGCTCGGTGAAGGCGCCGGTCTGGATCCTGCCCGGTCACCCCGACGACGCGGTGACGGTTCACCTGGGCTTCGGGCGCTCGCGTGCCGGCCGGGTGGGCGACGGCGTGGGCTTCGACGCCTACGGGCTCCGCACGAGCGACGCCCGCTGGTTCGGGGGCGGGCTGGAGGTCGAGCGGACCGGCGAGACCGCGCTCATGGCCTGCACCCAGGACCACTGGACCATCGAGAACACCGCGAACGAGGCCGCCGCCGACCGCCACCTCGTTCGCTCCACCACCCTCGAGGAGCTCCAGGCCGACCCCCACGTGTTCGAGCACGGGGGCCACGAGCCGGATCCGGGGCTCTCCATGCACCCGGACCACGAGTACCCGGGCCGGGCCTGGGGCATGGCCATCGACATGAGCGCCTGCGTGGGCTGCAACGCCTGCGTGACCGCCTGCCAGTCCGAGAACAACGTCCCGGTGGTGGGGAAGGAGCAGGTGGGCCGGGGCCGGGAGATGCACTGGATCCGGGTGGACCGCTACTACGAGGGCCCGCCCGAGAGCCCCGAGACCTTCCACCAGCCCGTCGTCTGCATGCACTGCGAGCAGGCCCCGTGCGAGGTGGTCTGCCCGGTCGCCGCCACTGTCCACAGCGACGAAGGCCTCAACGACATGGTCTACAACCGCTGCGTGGGGACGCGGTACTGCTCGAACAACTGCCCCTACAAGGTTCGGCGGTTCAACTTCTTCCTCTACCAGGACTGGGACACGCCGACCTTCAAGATGATGCGCAACCCCGAGGTGACGGTGCGCTCCCGCGGGGTCATGGAGAAGTGCACGTACTGCGTGCAGCGCATCAGCCGGGCCCGCATCGACGCCCGGAACGAGGGCCGGGAGATCCGCGACGGCGAGATCCAGACCGCCTGCGAGGGGGCGTGCCCGGCCCAGGCCATCGTCTTCGGGGACGTGAACGACCCCGAGAGCCGCGTCTCGAAGCTCAAGGCCAGCCCCCGCAACTACGGGCTCCTCACCGAGCTGCAGACCCGGCCGCGGACCACGTACCTCGCCGCCGTCCGCAACCCCAACCCCGAGATCCCCACCGGTCGGAGCGAGGCGCACCATGGCTAGCGCGCCCCACACCGAGTCGCGGATCGTCGGGCCGGGCCACACCTTCGCCACCGTCACCGACAAGATCGCCAGCCTCGTCCTCCAGAAGAAGACGCCGCTGTGGTGGTTCGGAGGCTTCGCCGTCGCGTTCGGTCTGCTCCAGCTGCTCCTGATGTCGGTGGCCCTGCTCCTCGTCCGGGGGGTGGGCATCTGGGGCGTCAACGTCCCGGTGGCGTGGGCCTTCGCCATCATCAACTTCGTCTGGTGGATCGGGATCGGCCACGCGGGGACGCTCATCTCGGCGATCCTCCTGCTCCTGCGGCAGCAGTGGCGCACATCCATCAACCGCTTCGCGGAGGCCATGACGCTGTTCGCGGTGGCCTGCGCGGGGCTGTTCCCCATCATCCACATGGGCCGTCCCTGGGTCGGGGCCTACTGGCTGATGCCCTACCCGAACACCATGGGGCTGTGGCCGAACTTCCGCAGCCCGCTCATCTGGGACGTCTTCGCGGTGTCGACCTACGCCACCGTGTCCGCGCTGTTCTGGTTCGTCGGTCTCATCCCCGACCTCGCCACCCTGCGCGACCGGGCCACCAACAAGTTCGTGAAGATCCTCTACGGGATGGGCGCCATGGGCTGGCGGGGCTCGGCCCGGCACTGGAACAACTACGAGACGGCCTACCTGATCCTGGCCGGCCTGTCGACCCCGCTGGTCGTGTCGGTCCACACCGTGGTGAGCTTCGACTTCGCGGTGGGCCAGGTCCCGGGCTGGCACGCCACCATCTTCCCGCCCTACTTCGTGGCCGGCGCCATCTACGCTGGCTTCGCCATGGTGCTCACCCTGGCGATTCCGCTGAGGAAGTTCTTCGGTCTCGAGGACTTCATCACCGGGAAGCACCTGGAGAACATGGGCAAGGTCCTCCTCGCCACCAGCCTCATCGTGGTCTACGGCTACACGATGGAGGCCTTCATGGCCTGGTACAGCGGCTCGACCTTCGAGCGCTTCATGATCTGGAACCGCATGTTCGGGCCCTACGGCTGGACCTACTGGGTGCTGCTCTTCTGCAACCTGATCACGCCCCAGCTCATGTGGTTCAAGCGGTTCCGCACCAGCGTGGGCTGGCTGTTCGCGGTGGCCATGGTGGTCAACGTGGGGATGTGGCTCGAGCGCTTCGTGATCGTGGTCACGAGCCTCCACCGTGACTTTCTGCCGTCCTCCTGGGGCATGTACGCGCCCACCTTCTGGGACTGGGCCACCTTCCTGGGGACGATCGGGCTGTTCCTGACGCTGTTCTTCCTGTTCATCCGCTTCCTGCCCACGATCTCGATCTTCGAGATGCGCACCATCCTCCCCGGGGCGAAGATCGAGGAGGAGAAGGCATGAGCCCGCCCCTCTACGGCCTGCTGGCCGAGTTCCGCTCGCCGGGGGACCTCGTCAAGGCGGCCCACGCGGTCCACGCCGCGGGGTACACGAAGCTCGACGCCTACACCCCGTACCCCATGGAGGAGGTCATCGAGGCGCTGCACCTGGGCCACTCCCACGTCCCGAAGCTCGTCCTCGCCGGGGGGCTCGCGGGGCTGGCCGGGGGCTGGGGCCTGCAGTACTGGACCTCGGTCATCGACTACCCGATGAACATCGGCGGCCGGGCCTTCAACGCCTGGCCCGCCTTCGTGGTGCCAGCCTTCGAGACGACGGTCCTGGTCGCGGCCCTGGCCGCGGTCCTGGGCATGCTGGCGCTGAACGGATTGCCCCAGCCCTACCACCCGGTCTTCAACGCCCCCGGCTTCGCCACCGCCAGCCGGGACCGGTTCTTCCTCTGTATCGAGGCGGCCGACCCGAAGTTCGACCGGGGGGCGACGCAGACTTTCCTCGAAGGCCTCGGCGCCGAGGTCACGGAGGCGCCCGCATGAGCGCCCGCCTTGCCGTTCTCGTCGCTCTCCTCGCCGTCGCCGGGACGGGCTGCCGGCAGGACATGCACGACCAGCCCAAGTACAAGCCGTACCGGCAGAGCGAGTTCTTCGCCGACGGCCGGGCCATGCGGCCCTTCGTGGCCGGCACGGTGGCCCGCGGGACCCTCCGCGACGCGACCCCGTTCAACACCGGGAAGTCCGGAGACGACTTCGTGACCGAGATCCCGGTGGCGGTCACCGCCGAGCTGCTCGAGCGGGGCCGTGGCGAGTTCCAGGTCTTCTGCTCCCCCTGCCACGGCCGCACCGGGATGGGGGACGGGGTGATCGTCCAGCGCGGCTTCAAGCGGCCCACCTCCTACCACGTGGACCGGCTGCGCCAGATGCCCATCGGGTACCTCTTCGACGTGATCACCAACGGCTACGGCGCCATGGCGGACTACGCGGCCCAGGTGCCCATCGAGGACCGGTGGGCGATCGTCGCCTACGTGCGCACCCTGCAGCTCAGCCAGTACGCCCCGGAGACCGACGTCCCCGCGGACCGCCGGGCGGAGCTCGAGGCGAGCCTCCAGACCGGGGGCGAGGACGAGGAGTCGGGGGAGCACCACTGATGAGCACCCCGACCCTGCCCATGCCCGCGGCCCTCGGTCGCCTCCAGCGCAACGGCCTCGCCCTCGGGGGGGTCTTCCTGCTGGCCCTCGTCGGCGGCTTCCTCCTCGACCGGGACCAGTTCTTCCGGTCCTACCTCTTCGGGTGGCTCTTCTGGCTCGGGATCGCCGTCGGGTGTCTCGGGCTGGCCATGCTGAACCAGCTCACCGGCGGGCTCTGGGGCCTCGTGCCCCGGCGCTTCCACGAGGCGGCGGCCCGGACCCTCCCCGCGATGGCGGTTCTGTTCGTCCCCGTTCTCCTCGGCCTGAGCTCGCTCTACGTCTGGGCCCGCCCCGAGGTGGTGGCGGCGGACGAGCTCATCCAGAGCAAGACAGCCTTCCTCAACGTGCCCTTCTTCGTGGCCCGCGCCGCCCTCTACTTCGTGGTCTGGTCCGGACTCGCCCTCCTGGTGAGCCGCTGGTCCACCCAGCAGGACGCCCAGGCCGACCCCGGGCGGGCGGGGCGGCTCCGCGGCGTGTCCGGGGTGGGCCTCGTGGCCCTGTCCGGGACCACGACCT
Organism: Acidobacteriota bacterium; assembly: GCA_022340585.1. GTDB lineage: Bacteria > Acidobacteriota > Vicinamibacteria > Fen-336 > Fen-336 > JAJDNS01. The sequence continues at coordinate 11,882 of JAJDNS010000189.1, read as the reverse complement.
TCGCCGCCATCGACTGGGGCATGTCCCTGGCCCCCCACTGGTTCTCCACGATGTACGGGGTCCTGTTCATCGTGGGCTGGACGCTGTCCGCCCTTTCCTTCACCATCGTCCTGATGGCCCGCCTGTCCCGGGAGTCTCCGGTGAGCGAGGCGCTGCAGCCGGGGACGGTCCACGACCTGGGCAAGCTGCTCCTGGCCTTCACCATGCTCTGGGCCTACGTGAACTTCTCCCAGTTCCTCATCGTGTGGTCGGGCAACACCAGCGAGGAGACGCCCTTCTACGTCCAGCGCCTGCACGGGGGCTGGGGGGTGATCGCGGTCGTGCTTCTCCTGTTCCACTTCGCCCTGCCCTTCGCGCTGCTGCTCTCCCGGCCCCTCAAGCGCAACGCAGGGAGCCTCGCGGTGGTGGCCGGGCTGATGCTGGTGATGCAGCTCGTGGACCTCTACTGGCTGATCGGACCGGACCTGCTGACCCAGGGCCACGGGCACGCCCCTCTCCGGTTCCACTGGATGGACCTGGCGGCGACTCTCGGGATCGGCGGCCTGTGGCTGTTCCTCTTCGCGCGGCAGGTCCGGACGCGCCCGGTCCTGCCCCTGGGAGAGCCCGCGGTGCGGGTGCTCGTCGAGCGACGAGCCGAGGCGATGAGCTCATGAGCGATCACGACGGCGAGAACCACGACGTTCGCTACGAAGAGGAGGACATCAACGAGCGGTCCACCTTCTGGTTCGGGTTCTGGATCCTCGCGGTCATGGTGGGCGTGTCCTTCCTGGTGAAGCCGCTCTACAACCTCCTCGTCGCCCGGGGGGTCGAGACCCAGGCGCCGGCCGCCTACGCGGCCGACGCCGACCCCGAGGCCCTCAGGCCGCCGCTCCCCCGCCTCCAGACCCTGCCCGAGGTCGACCTGGCCGAGTTCCGGGCCCAGGAGGACGCCATCCTCGGCTCCTACGCCTGGGTCGAGAAGGACCGGGGGGTCGTCCGCATCCCCGTCGAAGAGGCCATGCGCATCGTGGCCGAGAGGGGATTGCCCACGTTCTCGACTCCCTCCGACGACGCCGAGTCGGAGGAGGAGGCCCCATGAGCCGCTCTCTGTTCATCGCCCTCACGCTCCTGGCGCTCCCCGCCCTGGCCTCGGCCCAGCTCGGGCCCAAGCCCCCGCCCATGGCCGTGGGCCAGCCGGAAATCCTCCAGGAGATCGGCTGGGACCAGAACCTGGGAGAGAAGATCCCCCTCGACCTCGCCTTCAAGGACGAGGAGGGCCACGACGTGGTCCTCGCCGACTACTTCGGGGACAAGCCCGTCGTCCTGAGCCTGGTCTACTACGAGTGCCCCATGCTGTGCACCATCAGCCTGAACGGGCTGGCTCGGGCCCTCGAGGTCCTCTCCTTCGTCCCCGGACAGGAGTTCGAGGTCCTCACCGTGAGCTTCGACGCGAACGAGGGGACTCAGCTCGCGGCGGCGAAGAAGCGCGCCTACATGGCCTCCTACGAGAAGAGCGAGGAGGGCGCCCAGGGCTGGCACTTCCTGACCGGCGACGAGGAGTCCGTGAACCGGCTGACCCGGGCGGTCGGCTTCCGCTTCGCCTGGGACGAGGAGACGAAACAGTTCGCCCATCCCGCCGGCATCCTCGTGGCTGCCCCCGACGGGACCATCACCCACTACCTGTTCGGGGTCGAGTACTCCCCGAAGGACCTGCGCCTGGCCCTCGTGGCGGCCGGACAGGGCGAGGTCGGCAACGCCGTCGACCAGGTCCTGCTCTACTGCTTCCAGTACGACCCGAAGACGGGTCGCTACAGCGCCGCCATCCTCAACATCGTGCGGATCGCGGGGGTCGTCACCCTCCTCGCCATGGCCGGCCTCCTCCTCACCATCACCAGACGGCGTCGCCAGGACCCGCCGGCGCCTGCCACCTCGAGCCACTGAAGCGATGAACCAGGCCTTCCCCCTTCTCCCCGAGCAAGCCTCCGCCCAGGCCGGCGAGGTGGACGCGCTCTTCTTCTTCATCGTCGCGGTCACGATCTTCTTCACGATCGGGATCTCGCTGGTCATCCTGTTCTTCGCGGTCAAGTACCGCCGTCGATCGGACGAGGACCGGCCGAAGGAGATTCACGGATCGCTCCTGCTCGAGATGGTGTGGACGATCATCCCCCTGGGGATCGTGATCCTGATGTTCGCCTGGGGGTCGAAGATCTACTTCCAGATGAACCGGCCCCCCGACGACGCCATGAACGTGAGCGTCGTCGGCAAGCGGTGGATGTGGAAGCTGCAGCACCCCACCGGCCAACGCGAGATCAACGAGCTCCACGTCCCGGTAGGCCGGGCGGTGAAGCTGACCATCACGTCGGAGGACGTGATCCACAGCTTCTTCGTCCCCGCCTTCCGCCTCAAGAAGGACGCGGTTCCCGGCCGCTACAACGTGGGCTGGTTCCGCGCCACGAAGGTGGGCAGCTACCACCTCTTCTGCGCCGAGTACTGCGGGACCGAGCACTCCAAGATGATCGGCAAGATCGTGGTCATGGAGCCCGAGGACTACCAGACCTGGCTCGCGGGAGGCCCGCCGCCCGAGTCCCCGGTGGTGCAGGGGGAGCAGCTCTTTACCGAGCTCAACTGCATCACCTGCCACCGACCCGACTCCGCCGGCCGCGGCCCGGTCCTCAACGGTATCTTCGGGCGCGGAATCCGGCTGGCCAGCGGCGACACCGTCGTGGCCGACGAGGCCTACGTGCGCGAGTCGATCCTCAACCCCGCCACCAAGGTGGTGGCCGGCTACCAGCCGGTGATGCCCACCTACCAGGGACTCGTCAGCGAGGAGCAGCTCATCGCCCTCATCGCCTACATCAAGTCGCTGCAGATCCCATCCGGGGAGACCGTGCCCGTCCCCGAGGAGGCCGAGTGAACCAGGGCACCGAAGCGAAGCCGATGACGCCCGAGGTCAACACGCTCCCGAAGGAGCACTACCTGAACGCCGGGTACGACTGGAAGTCCTGGCTTCTGACCACCGATCACAAGCGGATCGCGATCCTCTACCTGATCTCGATCTCGGTCATGTTCATCCTCGGTGGGCTGTACGCGGTCCTCATCCGCTGGAACCTCCTGGTCCCGGACGGAAGCCACATGAGCGCGGAGACCTACAACCGGGTCTTCACCGCCCACGGCGTGATCATGGTCTTCTTCTTCCTGATCCCGTCGATCCCCGCCACCCTCGGCAACTTCCTGATTCCCCTGATGATCGGGGCTCGCGACCTCGCCTTCCCGCGGATCAACCTCCTGAGCTGGTACGTCTACGTCATCGGGGCGGCCTTCACGCTCTTCTCGCTCTTCTCGGGCGGGCTCGACACCGGGTGGACCTTCTACACGCCCTACTCCACGGTCTTCGCCCAGAGCAACGTGGCCTTCGCCGCGATCGGCATCTTCATCGCCGGCTTCTCCTCCATCCTCACCGGGCTCAACTTCATCGTGACCGTCCACACCATGCGCGCCCCGGGCATGACCTGGTTCCGGATGCCGCTCTTCGTCTGGGCCCACTACGCCACCGCCATCATCCAGATCCTGGGCACTCCGGTGGTCGCGATCACCATCCTGCTGGTGGCCCTCGAGCGGCTCTTCCACTTCGGCTTCTTCGACCCGGCCCGCGGCGGCGACCCGATCCTCTTCCAGCACCTCTTCTGGTTCTACTCGCACCCCGCCGTCTACATCATGATCCTGCCCTCGATGGGGGTCGTCTCCGAGCTCATCACCTGCTTCTCGCGGAAGAGGATCTTCGGGTACAGCTTCATCGCCATGTCCTCCATGGCCATTGCCGTCATCGGCTTCCTGGTCTGGGCCCACCACATGTTCGTGAGCGGGATGTCCGTCTACTCGGCGATGATCTTCTCCGCGCTCACGTACCTGGTGGCCATCCCGTCCGCGATCAAGGTCTTCAACTGGACGGCCACGATGTTCCGGGGGTCGATCTCCTGGGAGACCCCGATGATGTACGTCTTCGGCTTCATCGGTCTCTTCCTCATCGGGGGACTGACCGGGCTCTTCCTCGGGAACCTCGGGACCGACGTCCACCTGACCGACACCTACTTCATCGTGGCCCACTTCCACTACATCATGGTGGGCGGCGCCATCATGGGCTACCTCGGGGGCATCCACTTCTGGTGGCCGAAGATCTTCGGACGAAAGTACTCCGAATGGTGGGGGCGCATCTCCGCGGTGCTCATCTTCGTCGGCTTCAACATGACCTTCCTGCCCCAGTTCCTCCTCGGCTACCTGGGGATGCCGCGGCGGTACCACGCCTACCCCGAGGAGTTCCAGGTGCTGAACGTGCTGTCCAGCGCGGGGGCGTTGATTCTCGGAATCGGGTATCTCTTCCCGTCCCTCTACCTGGCTCACTCGATGGTCAAGGGCGAGCCGGCGGGCAACAACCCCTGGGGCGCCCGGGGTCTGGAGTGGGAGACCACCTCGCCTCCCCCCGCCCACAACTTCGACCAGACCCCGGTCGTGGAGGACGAGGCCTACGCCTACGACAAGGCACCGAAGGAGGCCGTCGTTGCCTGAAGCGTCGGCACCCCCTGCCCAGGGACCGCTCGCCCACCACTTCGCCAACCTCAAGCAGCAGAAGCACGCGGCGGTGCTGGGGATGTGGGTCTTCATCGCCCAGGAGGTGCTCTTCTTCGGGGGGCTCTTCGCGACCTACGCGGTCTACGCGATGAAGTACAAGGAGGCCTTCGAGGCGGGCAGCGGGCACCTCAACTGGAAGATCGGATTCTTCAACACCCTGGTGCTCATCGCCTCGAGCCTGACCATGGCCATGGGTGTCCACTCCGCCGCGCTCGGGAGGTCCAGGCGGATCGTGGGCTGGCTGCTCGCCACCGTCTTCCTGGGCACGGTGTTCCTCGGCGTGAAGTACTTCGAGTACGGGGAGAAGATCGCCCCGTGCTTCGGGATGGGGGCGGGACCCGGCTGCCTGGTCCCGGGCCAGCTCTTCGACGCCTCGGTTCTCCACGTGGCCGCCGACGTGGCGCCCGAGACCCAGATCTTCTACTCGCTCTACTTCGCCATGACCGGACTGCACGCCCTGCACATGATCGTGGGGATTCCCATCATCCTGTGGATCGCCCACGCCGCGTGGAAGGGGCGTTACAGCCCGGCCTGGCACACTCCGGTGGAGATCGTGGGCCTGTACTGGCACTTCGTGGACATCATCTGGATCTTCCTCTTCCCCCTGCTCTACCTCATGGGGAGGCACTGACCATGTCCGACCACATCGTCTCCTGGAAGGTCTACGTCGGCGTCTTCCTCGCCCTCGTCGCCCTGACCGTGACCACGGTCGTGGCCGCCAGCTACGACTTCGGTCCCCTGAACGTGATCGTGGCCCTCGGGATCGCGATCACCAAGGCGACGCTGGTGGTCCTCTTCTTCATGCACGCGCGCTACGCCGGGGGGCTGACCCGCCTCGTGGTCCTGTCGGGCGTGGCCTTCTTCTTCATCCTGGTCTTCCTGACCATGAGCGACTACGTCACCCGCTCCTGGTCGCTGACCGGCGCGAGCTGACCGGGGCCGGCGCCCCGCCGCCGGTCGATCGTCAAGGCATCCGGCCGAAGGCCGGTTCGGTCCCGCCCAGGACACGATCGCCATGGCGGAGTCGTGTCCTGAGCCAGGGCATCCGGCCGAAGGCCGGTTCGGTCCTCAGATCTGGGTGATCGGGCGGGGCTTGCCGAAGAAGAAGCCCTGGGCGTGGGTGAAGCCGAGCCGCATGCACACGTCCGCTTCCTCGGCGGTCTCCACCCCCTCGGCGACGGTGTAGACCAGGAGATCGCGGGCCACCGACACCAGCGACGTGAGGAGCCTCTGGCGCGAGAGGGGCGCCGAGTCGATGTCGCGAATGAAGCCCATGTCGAACTTCAGGTAGTGAGGGGGGACCTCGGCCAGCTCGAGCAGTCGCGCCTGGCCGGCCCCGAAGTCGTCGTAGGCGAGCCCGACCCCGGAGCGGGTGAGCTGGGTGCGGAGCCGATCGACCGTCTCGAGGTCGGCGAGGGCACCCTCCTGGATCTCGAGAGTGAGCCGGAGCTGGGGCACCTGCTGGTGCACCTCGAGGACGAAGTCGACCAGGTCCGAATGGCCCAGCTCCCGGTGGTGGATGTTCACGAACAGGGCGGGAATGTGGGGACGCGTTCTCGCCAGCTCGAGGGCCTTCTCCCGGAAGAGCGCGCTCAGCTCGGCCTCGGCGCCGTCCGCGCCGACCACCGAGGCGATCTGCAGGAGCTCCAGCGGCGCCTCGGGCAGGTTGGGGTGCAGTCCCCTCCCGAGGGCCTCGTAGCCGGCGAGTGCCCCGCTGGGGAGGCTCACGAGCGGCTGGAACACGGTGGTCACCTGCCGCTCGCGGAGCAGGTCCGGCAGCTCCCGGACGCCGTCGATGAAGTTCTGGGGCAGCGGGGAGCTCCCGAGGGCCTGGGTGGGGGGCTCACGCGACCCGGTCCCCACCTCCTCGATCTCCTGGCGTCCCAGGCGGAACTCGACCTGGGCCACGTGGAGGATGTCCCCCTCGCGCAGCGGCGTCTCGGTGATCCGCTCACAGTTCACGAAGGTGCCGTTCTTGCTCCCCAGGTCGCGCACCCGAAGCGTGCCGTCCTTGACGAACAGCTCGGCGTGCTCCTTCGACACGGACTCTGCGGTCAGCGAGAGGCTGAGGCCTCTAAGACGTCCCACACGGTAGGGAAGCGGGTAGACGGTGGTGCGCCGGAGCTGACGCCCTCCTTCGACGAGGCTCTCCAGATACCAGCGAGAAACCCGGCCGGTCTCTTCTCCCGCAGCCTGATCGCTCATCACACCAGCGTGGGCACCTCGTCCCCGGGTGCGTCCAAAGCCAGCACACCACCCGGGCAGAGGTTATCATTCTTTTCGAACACGACCCGACGCATTGCCATGACACGCATGACAGACCCGCCCCGTGCGGGCCGGCGGAGCGGTGCACCACGCCCGGATCGGCGCGCGCCGGTGAGGCGTCCCGGGGATCCCGGCGGGTCCGCGTCCCGGAGGGCCCGGGCCGCGCTGCTGGCCGTGCTCCTGGTGCTCGTCCTGCCCGCGGCGGCGAGCCCACCTGCCTCGGAGCCCGAGGCCCTGGCCTGGTCCCTGCGAGGCCTGTACCCGAACACCATCGAGCCCTGGGAGCGGTGGCGCGGCCGTCCCATGGCCCGGATGCCCGATGGCCGTGAGGTGCCCCGCGAGACGGCCTTCCGAGACGACCCGGCGTTCGCGGCCGCGGCGGAGCATCTGCTGGCGAGCGGCAAGGGAGACGACGCCCCGCTCGGAGCCTGGCTCCTGGGCACGGTCCCCGCCACGCGGCTCGCCGAGGTCGAGCCCGTCCTCCTCGGCGTCCTGTCCCACTCCGACCGCCGTGCGGGCTTCGAGGCGGCGATGGCGCTGGCCGAGGTGGGGGGAGCGAAGAGCCGAGACGCCCTGGCCCGGGCCGCGCGGACCGCGGGCTCGGCCGAGGTGCGGGCGGCCGCGGCGTGGTCGGCGCAAGAAGTGGGTCGTCGCCTCGGCGAGGCGGAGACCGTGCCGCTCTCCCCGGTGCCGGCCGATGGCGTCGTGCCCCTCGCCCCCGCCTTCCGGCGAGGAGTCTCCTGGTGGCTGAGCGAGGGCCGGGGTGACGACGGACGGTCCTCGTTCCGCAGCCTCGCCGCTCTCGGGGTCACCTGGGTGTCCATCCACACCTGGGACCCGCTGCAGAACGGGCTCTACGACCCGGTCCTGTCCCCCCGCTCCCGCCGCTTCGGGGTGCGCAACCTCCAGGCCCTGGTGGCCAATGCCCACTCCGCCGGGCTCGCGGTGCTCTTCAAGCCCCATCTCGAGATGCGGGGCTACCGGCCCACCCCCGAGGAGCGCCGCATCCTCCGCGGGCCCGACCCCGAGGCCCGCCACCGGGTGATCGCCCGCATCGAGGCCCTGTCCGCGGGCCGCGAGCACGGAGGACACAACCGGCTGTCCATGCGCACCGACGCGGACTGGGCCCGGTGGTTCGAGAGCTACCAGGACTACATCCTCCCCTACGCCCGCGACGCCCAGGCCGCGGGCGCCGACATGTTCTGCGTGGGCCGCGAGCTCGACTCGTCGATGGTCCAGCGGGAGGCGGACTGGCGCCGGCTGATCGCCAGGATCCGGGACGAGTTCGACGGGCCCCTGGTCTACTCCGCCAACTTCGACAGCTGGGACGGGATCCAGCTCTGGGACGCCCTCGACTTCATCGGAGTCTCGGCCTACTTTCCCCTGTCCGACCGGGCCGACCCCTCCCTGGGAGAGCTCGAGGCCGGGTGGGCCCGGGCCCTGGAGCCGCTGGAGGCCGCCTCGAAGCGCTGGGGGCGACCGGTGCTCCTCACCGAAGCGGGCTTCCCGTCGATCGCCTCCGCGGCCCGCTCCCCCTGGAAGGAGGAGAAGACCCGGGCCGACGTCTGGCTTCAGTCGCGCTGCTACGAGGCGACTCTTCGGGCGCTCGCCGACCGTCCCTGGATCGAGGGGGCGTTCTTCTGGCTCTGGGAGCGCTCGTCGGAGCCGGCCTTCCGGGACCCCTCACACACGATCAAGGGCAAGCCGGCGATGTTTGTGATGGGGCGGTGGTATGAGGCGGGGCGGGGGAGGAGCTGAGGCGTCGGGGGCGGCGGGTACGCCGGGTACGCTGGGGTCAGGTCTTTTGAGTGGAATGGGGCGCGAGGCGGGAGGTTGTGTGCGGGAAGATGCCGAAGGGTGGAGGAGTGAGAGGGGGTGTTCTCACGACCTGACCCCCTTGGGGCTCTCGAACGACGCTCGTGAGTCCGGGGGGCGAGAGAACCCGGACTAGCTCTGGATCTCGAAGGAGGTCTTGAACTCGATGTCCGGGTTGAGGGAGTGCCAGACCGAGCAGTAGGTCTCCCGGGAGAGCTGGATGGCGCGCTCCACGCGATCGGGGGGAACGTCGCCCACCACGGTGAGCCGCAGGTCCACCGCCAGGAGTCGCTTGGGGTGGCTCTCCTGGCGCCGGCCCTCGAGGCGGGCGCGGAGGGCCTTCAGGTCGAGGCGTCCACGCTGGAGAATGGACGCGACGTCCATGGCCATGCAGCCGGCCAGGGCGAAGCCCAGGGCCTGCACCGGCGAGGGCCCCGCCTTGGGCGGGCTGTCCATCAGGATCTCGGCGTCCCCGGAGCGGCCACGGAAACGCAGATCGCCCTCCCACTCGAGGTCGATCTCGAGGAGAGGGGGGGGCTTGGAGCTCACTAGACGCCGACCGGGACCGGCTCCTCGACCTCGACCAGGCCAAGACGCTGGCGCATCTCGGCCTGGACGACATCGGGAGCAGGCGTGGCGTCGACGCTGACGATGAGCTCCTTCTCCTGGAGCAGCTTCAGGATCGGCGCGGTCTTCTCCCGGTAGTCGGCCAGCCGCTTGCGGATGGCGTCGGGCGTGTCGTCGTCCCGAGGGAGGAGCCGCCCTCCGCAGTTGTCGCAGACCTCCGGCACCTTGGGGCGGAGCTGGATCAGGTTGTAGTCGAGCCCACAGCCCTGGCAGAGCCGGCGGCTCTGCATCCGCTCGATCGCCGCCTCCTCGGGAAGCTCGAGGGCGATGACCGCGTCGATGTCGAAGCTCTCGAGGAAGAACTCGGCCTGGGGAGCGTTGCGGGGGAACCCGTCGAGGACGAACCCGTACCGCCAGTCGTGGATGCCGAGCCGCTCCTTGACCACGTCCGCCACCATCTCGTCGGGAACCAGCCGGCCCTGGTTGAGGTACCGCTGGACCTTGGATCCCAGCTTGGTCTTGTGCCCGATGTGCCAGCGGAAGATGTCGCCCACGCTGATGTGGACGAGATCGTAGCCCTTGCACAGGAGCTTGGCCTGCGTCCCCTTTCCGCTGCCCGCGGGCCCCATGATGATGTACTTGTGCACGGCACCCTCCTTGGCACGGAGTATGCCGGATTTGCCCGGCTGGCTCCAATGAGGCGATTGGCCCACGCGGTGGGGCAGTCGCTTCACGAGACGGCAGGACGGGTTGTAGGATGGAAGGACGCTTTCCGTGGACACGATGAGGGAGTGCATGACCCGACGCCTGACCCTGCTCGCCGCCGCCTTCGCCGCCGCCGCCCCCCTGCTCGCCGGCATTCCCGATGCCGTGGACCCCGCGGAGATCCCGAACTACCAGATGATCGGGCCCGGCCTGGCCTTCGGAGGACAGCCGGCCCCGAAGACCCTCAAGCAGCTCGGGGACATGGGCTTCCGAACGGTGATCAACCTCCGGACGGAGCAGGAGGGAGCGGTCGAGGAGGGCGACGTGGTGCGGGCCCTCGGGCTCGGCTACGTCTGGGTCCCGGTGACCTCCGGCACCTTCAGCCTGGAGGACGTGGAGGCGGTCGAGCGGGTCCTGGACGACCCGGACGCGGCTCCGGTCCTCGTGCACTGCGCCTCGGGGAACCGGGTGGCCGCGGTCTGGGCGGTGGTCCAGACTCGCGACGGCCGGACCCTGGAGGAGGCGGAGGCGGCCAGCCGCACGGTGGGACTCCACAGCCCCTCCATGTGGGCGGCGGTTCTCCGGGTGCTGAGCCCCGCTCCCGTGGGCGACGGGGGCGTGAATCCTTGAGGGCCTTCCGAGGCTCTCACCGAAGAGAGAGTACTGAATGGAGAGCTGGGTCGGAACCGCACTGATACTCATCGGCTGGGTGGCCCTGCAGGTGTGGGTGCTGCCCCGGCTGGGGGTCCCCACCTGAGCGGTGCCCCCGCAGCCGCGCCGGTCGGCGCGCCCGGAGGACCGCCCGGAGGCTCCCGAGGACTGAGCCGGCCGGCGGCCGGCGGCTCTGGCTCAGGACACGATCCCGCCACGGCGAACGCGTCCTGAGCGGTTCGAGCGAAAGGAGTGCTAGAAGTGGCCTCGTTCGGAATCCAGAAGACCCTCGACATCGGTTTTGACGACGCGCTGACGAAGATCCCCGAGGCCCTCAAGGCCGAGGGCTTCGGCGTCCTCACCGAGATCGACGTCCAGGCGACCCTCAAGAAGAAGCTCGACGTCGATTTCCGGCGCTATCGGATCCTGGGGGCGTGCAACCCTCCCTTTGCCCACAAGGCGCTCCAGCACTCCCTGGACGTGGGCATGCTCATGCCCTGCAACGTCATCGTGTACGAGACCGACGACGGAAAGACCGTGGTCTCCGCCGTGGACCCCATGCAGACCATGGCCGCCCAGGGCGACCCCGAGATGAAGCCCCTCGCCGACGCCGTCCAGCAGAAGCTCAAGAGAGTCGTGGAGAGCCTCTAGGCCCCGGGACTCAACGGCCGTCGTCCGCGAGCCCCGTCAGGTCGCAAGCACACCATAGAGCCTTGGCGTCGTTCTGGAGCCCCGAGGGGGTCAGGTCGTGAGAACACCACCCCTCACCCCTCCATCCCGCGGCATCCTCCGGCACCCCATCCCCCGCCTCGCGCCCCATTCGCCTCCACAGACCTGACCCCAGCGTACCCCTGGTCGCCCACGCCCTGATCCCCCCCGGGAGCGGCAGCGGTCGGCCGCCCGTCTGCGGGCCCGCAGGCTTCGAAGTGCAGCAGGGTCCTCGCCGGGACCCGGCCGCCGCGGCCTTGACGGCTGACGCTCCCAGGCCAGGGCGGCAGCCCATGCTCCGGTGACGACCGGAGAGCCTGAACCCAGGAGCATCGTTCACGAGCCCCGACGGGGTCAGGTCGTGAGAACACCACGCCTCACCCCTCCATCCCTCGACATCCTCCGGCACCCATCCCCCGCCTCGCGCCCCATTCGCCTCAACAGACCTGACCCCAGCGCACCCAGTCCTTGACACCACCCCCCGCATCCTCTAGAGTCCTCCGTCTGGTACGGTTGAGATGACTCTGCGCGCCCGCACGAGACTCCGCACCCCTCGGGGCGGAGCC
>JAJDNS010000184.1 GCA_022340585.1 Acidobacteriota bacterium | reverse complement strand
CGGATGAGGGCGGGCAGGACGTGGGAGCTCGTCAGGCTGAAGTTGTCGTTCGGGCCGTAGAGGTTCGTGGGCATGGCCGAGACGAAGTCGCAGCCGTACTGCCTGCGGTAGGCCTGGCAGAGCTTGATCCCCGCGATCTTGGCCACGGCGTACGGCTCGTTCGTCGCCTCGAGGGGCCCCGAGAGCAGGTGCTCCTCCTTCATCGGCTGCGGACACTCGCGGGGGTAGATGCACGAGCTGCCGAGGTACAGAAGCCGCTTCACCGGGAAGAGGTGGGCCGCGTGGACCACGGTCGCGTGGATCATCATGTTGTCGTAGATGAACTCCGCCGGGCGAGTGGAGTTGGCCAGGATCCCGCCGACCGTGCCCGCCACCAGGAAGACGAACTCGGGCCGGTTCGCGCGGAACCAGTAGTTCACCGCGGCCTGGTCGCGAAGGTCCAGCTGCTCCCGGGTCGCGGTGAGGACCTGCGAGAATCCCTCGGTCTCGAGCCTCCTCAGGATCGCCGAGCCCACCAGGCCCCCGTGCCCGGCCACGAACACGCGCGCGTCCGGCTTCAACTCGATCATGACCGGGTCATCTTAGCGCACCATTCCCGGGGCCTCGCCCCGGCGGGCGGGGGAGTTCCCTACACTGCCTCACGCGTCGGCTGGCCGTCCACGAGGCGCCAGAGGCCTCGGGGGTTGGCGTTGCGGAGCTCCTCGGGGAGGGCCGAGTCAGGCACGTTCCGGAAGCACACCGGCCGGGCGAACCGCAGAATGGCGGCGGTCCCGACGGAGGTGGCGCGCGAGTGCGAACCGCGGGTCGAGGTCGGCGCCTGTAGCGGGATCCTGCCCGCGAAACGCGACCCCCCCTGCCGGGACTCCCGTGGTCCGATGAAGTTGGCTCCGGTGAGGGTGTTCATGACCTACGGCTTCTCCGGCACCACGAAGGGCGCCCGGTAGTCGTCCTTCAGCAGCGCGTTCGCCTCGTCGTCGTCGACGAATCGCTCCGTCTGGCCGTCGAACCGGAGCTCGCGCCCGACCCGGTAGGAGACGTTGGCGATGAGGGGCAGGGTCGAGGAGAGGTGTCCCTCCTCGATCTCGCTGGTGAGGATCGACCGATCGTTCGCCCGCACCGCGTCGATGAAGTTCTGGTAGTGGCCGCCCTCGATGCTGGTGAGGACGAGGGGGTCGCTGCCGCCCTTCTCGGGCGGGGCCTCGGAGCCGGGGCCCTTCTCGTTGTTGCGTCCGAAGTAGGACTGCCAGTCCCGGCCGTTTCCGTCGATGAAGAGCCAGCCCTCGCTGCCGTAGAAGAGGTTGCCGATTCGCTGGCCCCCCTCGTCGTTGGTGTACTCGCCACGGGTGCCGAACTCCAGGATCGCCCCGTCCGCATAGCGGAAGAGCGAGGTCTGGGTGTCCGGGGTGTTCTGCGAGGCGGGAGGACCGAAGTAGCCACCATACGAGCTCACCGAGACCGGGTGCTCCGACTTGTCGAGGCCCCAGCGCGCGATGTCGAACTGGTGCGGGCCCTGGTTTCCGGTGTCGCCGTTGCCGTAGGCCCAGTGCCAGTGCCAGTTGTAGTGGAAGCGGCTGCGGTTGAAGGGCCGCTTGGGAGCGGGGCCGAGCCACAGGTCGTAGTCCACCTTTCCGAGGTACGCGGCATCCCAGCGGGGCTGGTCGTCGGTCGCCTCGACGTTGAGGCGATAGGTCTCGCCGGGACCGAGGGGGCCGTCGGGGTACTTCCCGATGGAGGGGCGGGGCTTGAAGCAGAGGCCGCGGGCCATGTAGACCTTGCCGATCCCGCCCCCGTGGAGGAAGGCCATGGCCTGGCGCACTTCGTCGCGGCTCCGGTTCATGGTGCCGACCTGGACCATCTTGCCGTAGCGCCGGGTGGCCTCGACCATCTTCCGCCCCTCCCACACGTTGTGGGAGGACGGCTTCTCCACGAACACGTGCTTGCCCGCCTGCAGGGCCCAGATCGTGGCCAGCGCATGCCAGTGGTTGGGGGTGGCGATGACGACCGCGTCGATATCCTTGTCATCCATGACCCGGCGCAGGTCCTGCTCGTACCCCGGCCTGAAGGTCGCGAGATCCGCGAGCTGCTCGTCCTTCGCGCGGCTCGGGTAGAGGTTCTCGTCCGGGTCGCACAGGGTCTTGATCTCCACCCCGGGCAGGCGCGCGAAGCCCCGTTTGAGTGCGTTTCCCTGGCCGCGGATGCCGATGCTGGCGAGGACGAGACGGTCGTTCGCCCCGACCACGCGACTCGACACGAGGGGTGCCGCGGCCGTCTTGCCACTGCCGAGGGCCGCCCCGCCAGCCACGACCGCGGCGGCGGCGGTGGCGGTCCGGGAGGTGAAGTCGCGCCGGGTGATCTCGTTCCGATTCGAAGCCATGAGTGCCTCCTTCAGCAAGGAACAACCGGGGAGGCGAATCCAGACACCATCGCTCCCGGGCCCGCGCGCATTCTATCTCCACCGGTGGCCCCTGGCTGGGAGGAGCGACCGTTCGAGGCGGGGGCGGTTAGAATCCGGGGCGTCTGCTTCAGGAGGGAGAAGGCCATGGGCCCCCGAATCCTCGCGCTCCTCATCCTCGGCCTGGCGCCCGCGGCCGCGGACGCCGCCGCCGGAGAGCTCGTGCTCTGGTACCGCCAGCCGGCGCTCGAGTGGGCCGAGGCCCTTCCGGTGGGGAACGGTCGGCTCGGGGCCATGGTCTTCGGCGGGATCCTCGAGGAGCGCCTCCAGCTCAACGAGGAGTCGGTGTGGGCGGGCCCCCCGGTCCCCGAGCCCCGCGCCGGCGTGGCCGGCGTGGTGAACGAGGCGCGTCAGGCCTGGTTCGACGGGGATTACGAGCGGTGCCACACCCTGCTGCGGGGGATCATGAGCCCGCGGATCAGCCCCCGGAGCCACCAGACCCTGGGGGACCTGCGCCTCCGGTTCGCCACAAGTGGCGAAGCCACCGGGTACCGAAGAAGCCTGGATCTCGACGCCGCGATGGCCACCACTCGCTTCGCCCTGGACGGGGTGACCTACACCCGCGAGGTCCTGGCGAGCGCGCCGGATCAGGTCCTGGCCGTCCGTCTCACCAGCGCGCCGGCGGGCCACCTGACGTTCGACGTCGCGCTCGACCGCCCCGTGGATGCGACGACCACGATCCGGGGGAGGGACAGCCTCATCCTGACCGGACGAGCCCAGCACGGGGGGACGCAGCTTGGGACCCGGTTCGCCGCAATCGTGCGGGTCCGGCTCGACGACGGGTCGGGGACGGTCTCGGCCGGCGAGGGCACCCTGCGGGTCGAAGGGGCCGGTGCGGTGACGCTGCTGCTGGCGGCGGCGACCGACTACAACGCCGAGGACCCCGCCCGGCCCCTCGCCGGCGAGGCGTCGGAACGCTGCGCCGCGACCCTGGACGCGGTGACTTCGAAATCCTGGGCGGACCTGCGGTCCGAGCATCAGGTCGACCACCGGGCGCTCTTCCGTCGCGTGGCCCTGGATCTGGACCCGGGCGGGACGCACGAGGAGCCGACCGACGAACGCCTGGCCGCGGTGCGCGAAGGCGCTCACGACCCCGCCCTCGCCGCCCTGTACTTCCAGTACGGTCGCTACCTTCTCATCGGCTCCTCCCGCCCCGGGGATCTGCCGGCCAACCTCCAGGGAATCTGGAACGAGCACATCGAGGCCCCCTGGAACGCCGACTACCACGTGAACATCAACCTCCAGATGAACTACTGGCCGGCGGAGGTGACGAACCTCTCGGAGCTCCACGGCCCGTTCTTCGATTTCGTGGAGCGCCTCGTTCCCGCCGGACGGAGGTGCGCCCACGACCTCTACGACGCGCCGGGCTTCGTCGTCCACCACACGACCGACGTCTGGCACTGGTCGGCTCCCATCGGGGAGCTCGTGTGGGGGCTCTGGCCCCACGGCGGGGGCTGGAGCACCCAGCACTTCATGGAGCACTACCGCTTCACCGGAGACCGGGAGTTCCTGGAGGCTCGCGCCTGGCCCATCCTCAAGGAGGCCGCCACCTTCTACCTGGGCTGGCTGACCGTGCACCCGGAGACAGGGCTCCTGGTGGGCGGGCCCAGCAACTCCCCCGAGAACCTCTACGTGGGACCTGACGGCGAGCCCTACGCGGTTTCGATGGGCGGGGCCATGGACCAGCAGATCGTCTGGGACGTCTTCACGAACACCTTGGAGGCGGCGGAGGCACTGGGGATCGACGACGATTTCGTCGGCCGGGTGGGGACGGCCCGCGACCGCCTCGCCCCGACCCGGATTGGCCCGGACGGACGCCTGATGGAATGGGGCCGCCCATTCGAGGAACGGGAGCCGGGGCACCGCCACGTCTCCCACCTGTTCGGCCTGCATCCCGGGCGGCAGTTCACCGCCGAGCAGACCCCCGAAAAGCTCGCTGCCGCGAGGCTTTCTCTCGAGCACCGGCTGGCCAACGGTGGGGGACACACCGGCTGGAGCCGGGCCTGGCTGGTCAACTTCTTCGCCCGGCTGCGCGACGGCGACGCGGCCGGGGAGCACGTGCAGATGCTCCTCGCGAAGTCCACGCTCCCCAACCTGTTCGACACCCACCCCCCGTTCCAGATCGACGGCAACTTCGGGGGCACCGCGGGCATCGCCGAGATGCTCCTCCAGAGCCACGCCGGCGCCGTGCACCTGCTTCCGGCCCTCCCGTCGAGGTGGCCGCGAGGCTCGGTGAGCGGGCTGCGGGCCCGTGGTGGCTTCGAGGTGGAGATGACCTGGGCCACCGGTGCTCTCCGGGAGGCACGCATCCGATCCCTCCGGGGTGGTCCCTGCGACATCCGGTACGGCGAGAAGACCCTGCGCCTCGACACCCGGTCGGGAGAGGAGTACCGCCTGGACGGGGCGCTCAGGCCCCTCTGAGGTCGGCCCCGCGTGCCGTTCCGCCCCGGCCCGTGCTACGATCCGCCCTTGCCGACGCCATCATGAGCCACCCACCTCTTCGTCTCCGCATCACACCCCCGATCGGCGAGCCGTTCGAGCACCTCTGCGAGAGCGACACCCTCGTGGTCGGCCGCTCGTCCAAGGCGGATCTCGTTCTCTCCGACCGCTTCCTCTCGCGGCTCCACGCCCGCTTCTTCGTCGAGGGGGGGGAGACATGGTACGTGGAGGACCTCGGATCGCGGAACACGACCCTCCTGAACGGGCGTCCCGTGGCCTCGCCCATGCACCTGGCCGCCGGAGACCTGGTGAAGCTCTCGGAGACGGTGATCACCGTCGAGGGTTTCGACGCCGCGGCGGAGCGGCCCCGGAGCGAGCCGGCGGACATCTCGTCGTCCGACAGCATCCTCCTGCGCTCGGCCTCGGAGCTCATGGCCGCCGCGGAGCGCGAGTCCGGCGACAGGATGAAGCTCCTCAACGAGGTCCACCGGGCCCTGGCGACCTCGATCTCCCTCGAGGAGCTGCTCGAGCTCGTCCTTGATCGGGCCTTCGCGCACCTTCGGCCAGAGGAGGGGATCATCCTCCTCAAGGGCTCCCTGGGGGAGCTGGAGCAGGCCGCGACCCGGCGCCTGCCCGGGGCCACGGGCGACTTCTTCGTATCCCGGAGCCTCGCTCGCGAGGTGGCGGAGAAGGGCCAGGCCGCCCTCGTTCTGGACGCCCAGACGGACGCGCGCTTCGCCGCCGCCGAGAGCATCCTCTCCTCCGGCGTCCGGACCCTCGTGGCCGCCCCGCTGCTCGCTCCTGACGCCAATCTCGGGATGATCGTTCTGAGCTCCCGGGTGCACGTGCGGCGCTACTCCGAGGAGGACATGGAGCTGCTGGCGGCTCTGGCCTCGGTCGCGGCCCTCCGCATTCGGAACATCTCGCTGGCCGAGGAGGCGGCCCGGCGCCGAGCGCTGGAACGGGAGCTGAACATCGCCCGGCAGATCCAGATCGCCCTGCTGCCGGAGAACCTGCCGGAGGTCCCCGGATACTCGCTCTTCGCCACCAACGACGCGTCCCGATCGGTGTCCGGCGACTTCTACGAGGTCCAGACCAGCGAGGGGACCGGTGGACTGGTCATGGTGATCGCCGACGTCTCGGGCAAGGGAATGTCAGCCTCGCTCGTCGCGGCCTCCCTGGACGCGCTCCTGATGGGGCCGATCGAGGTGGGTCACCCGCCCGACGCCATCTGTGCGCGAGTGGGCCGCCGACTCAACGCACGAACGCCACCGGAGCGCTACGCGACCGCGATCGTCGCCTCCCTCGATCCGAAGACGGGGGTCCTCTCCTACACGAACGCCGGGCACAACGCCGGGCTGCTGATCCGGGCCGACGGCTCCGCCGAGCGCCTCGAAGGCACCGGGCTTCCCCTCGGCCTGTTCCCGATCGCGGAGTACGAGCGGAAGGATGTCACCCTCGCTCCCGGCGACCTCGTCGTTCTCTACACCGACGGCATCACCGAGGCGGCGGACGAGGCCGGAGAGGAGTTCGGGCTCGACCGCCTGGAGAAGGTGGTGAAGGAGCAGGCCCGCGAGCCCCTCGTGGCTCTCGCCGTCGCCATCGAGACGGCGGTCGAGGTCTTTGCCGAGGAGCGCCGCTTCGCCGACGACCGCACCCTCGTGATCCTCCGCCGCGAGCCGGACGAGTCCTCCTCCTAGAGCCAGGTGGGAACAGACGGTCCTCCTGGGGAACAGACGGTCGTCCCAGGGAATGAACGGCGGTTCTGGGGAACGGGCGGCGCAGTCGAAGCCACCGGAGTCCACCGAACCAACGGACTCGGTCAGAGCACGGCGGGGTCTTCCGGCGTGCCCGACCACGCTCCGCCCAGGTTGTCGCAGCCGCCTTCCGTGACGATCAGGGTGTCCTCGTGGCGGATGCCGAGCTCGCCGGGGATGTAGATGCCGGGCTCGTCGGTGAAGGTCATTCCCGGTGCCAGCCTCGTGGTGCTGCCGCGGACCATGTAGGGCCACTCGTGGCCGTCGAGGCCGATACCGTGGCCGAGACGGTGGGTGAGGTAACGGTAGCCCGGCCCGAAGCCGCCCTCCTCGATGACTCTCCGGGCCGCGGCGTCGACGGCCTGACACTCGACCCCGGGGCGAGCGGCGTCGAAGGCCGCGCCCTGCGCCTTCCTCACCAGGTCCCAGATCCGCCGCTGCCGGTCGGTGGGCGGGGCCCCGAAGACGCCAGTGCGGGTGATGTCGCTGGAGTAGCCGTGGAGGCTCCCGCCGCCGTCGATGAGGACGACGTCGCCGGGCCCGAGGGCCTGGGGGCTGGTCGTCCCATGGGGGAAGCCGGCGTCCTTGCCGAAGAGTACGAGGGCTCCGCCCTCGACACCCAGGCGCCGGTGAGCAGCGGCGCACCAGGCCCGGGCCTCTTCGACCGTGGTTCCCTCCTGCAACGCGGCGAAGACCGCCCGGTGGGCGCGGCGGGTGATCTCGTTGGCGCGGTCCATCAGGGCCCGCTCGTGGCCGTCCTTGACCATGCGGCAGCCGGCGGTCACCGGGGTGCCGGAGATCAGGCGAGCAGCCGGAGCGGCCTGGGCGATCCCGTCCGAGAAGACGAAGGGCATCGTCTCCCCGATCCCCACGCGGCCCGTCGCCACCCCCCGGTCCCCGAGGGCGCCGGCCACGAGCCTCCAGGGGGAGGCGTCCTCCTCCCAGGCGCGGACGTCGTCGCCGATCCGGATCTGCTCGAGGGCCCGGTCTCTCTCGAAGGCCGGCGTGACCCAGACGGGGTCGCCGGCCTGGAACAGCACCATGCCGAAGAACCGTTCCGAGAGCCACCACTCGGCGCCGGTGAAATAGGTGAGGCTCGAGCCGGGGCCGAGCACGAGGGCGTCGAGTCCGATCTCGGCGAGGAGAGCCTGGGCGCGGGAGAGACGCGCCCGATGCTCGGCCAGCGTGATGGGCTCGGCGCCGTCCGTGAGCGGCCGCAGAGCCCGAACGGGATCGGGGAGGGAGTCCTCCGCCTGCGGGGCACTCTGCGCCGCGCCCAGGGCGGCGGCGGCGGTCGTCGTGCCAGAGAGCTGGAGAAGCCGACGGCGCGTGAGGGTGATGGCAGCCTCCTGGTCGGGTCGGGCCCGTTGCCGTGGTGGCCCGGCGGAGAATTGCTGCGAGGCTATGCGCCTGGATGCCCGGCGTCAAACGCGCCTCACCTCGAGGTACTGTCTGCCACGTCGTCGTGATCTGACTCGGGCCACGGCCGCCCTCCCCAACCGCGGGCGGCCCCTGTGCTAACCTGCCCGCAGATGCGCTGCCCTGCCGCTCCCCGTCCCGCCTTCGGGCTGGCGCTTCTTGTCCTCCTTGCCTGGACCGCTCAAGCCGACGCCGCCTCCTACCCCACGCACCTGAAGTTCCGGACCATCTCCACGGACCGGGTCTCGGTCCACTTCCACCAGGGCTTCGAGGCGACGGCGCGGCGGGCGGCGGCGCTGGCCGGCGGGCTGCTCGACGGCTACGAGAGGCGCTACGCCCAGAAGGTCGGGCGCGTGCACATCGTCATCGTGGACGCGGACGACACCCCGAACGGCTTTGCCACCCCTGTGCCCTACCCCCTGGTGACGATCCGGGCGGTGGCCCCCGACGGCACCGACGGCTTCGGGATCCACGAGGACTGGCTGCGCCTCGTCCTCACCCACGAGCTGGCCCACACCGTCCACCTGGAGGAGGCCCGGGGGCTCTGGAGAGCGGGGAGAACGGTCCTCGGCCGCGCGCCCTACCTGTTCCCGAACACCCTCTCCATGTCTTGGGTGATCGAAGGCCTGGCGACGTTCGAGGAGACCGAGCGCACCGCGTTCGGTCGGGGGCGCGACCCCGATTCGAAGATGATCCTTCGCATGGCTGCCCTCGAGGACCACTTTCCGAGCGAGGACCAGGCGATCTACGGACTCGATGCCTGGCCGGGGGGGCAGACGCCGTATCTGTTTGGCGAGGCCTTCCTGCGCTGGCTCAGCGAGAGCGGAGGAGAGGACACGCTGCCACGCTGGGCCCGCCACCACTCGGGCCAGGTCATTCCCTTCCTGGACGGTCGGACCTCCAGCAAGGTGACTGGAGAAGGCCTGCACGCCCAGTGGCAGGCCTGGAAGGAAGAGGTGGCGGCCGCGTCGAAGCGCGAGGCCGGGGAGCGTCGCGCCGCGGGCCTGACCGTCTCGCGAGCACTGACCAGCCGGGGCATCCGGCAGCGGTCCCCGCGCTTCAGCCCCGACGGCGCCTGGATTGCCTACTCGAGCCGCACGCTGACCCGCTTCCCGGAGATCCGCCTCGTCCGACCGGACGGGAGCGAGGATCACCGCCTCGTTCTTCGCAACGGGGGCTCGGGGTCGTCGTGGACGCCCGACGGACGGCAGATCGTGTACGCAGAGTCGCAGGTCCACCGCACGTTCTCGGTGTTCGGCGACCTGAGCGCCGTCGAGGTGGAGAGCGGGCGCGTCCGCCGCATCACCCGCGGCGCCCGGGCCTACGACCCCGACGTCTCACCGGACGGTCAGACGGTGGTGTTCGCCCGGAAGATGGGCGACCGCAGCGAGCTCTTCACGACGCCCCTGGACGGAGGAGCGCCCCATCGGCTGACCGAGTCGGCTCCCGGCGTGGAGTGGAGTGGGCCGCGTTGGAGCCCCGATGGGGAGTCTCTCGTGGCCGCGCGCCTTCTCCCCGGGGGCTGGCTGAACCTGGTGCGCGTGGATCCGGAGAACGGCGAGGTCCGTCTCCTCACCCGCGACCGGGCGAAGGACGTGGAGCCGACGTGGGCACCGGGCGGAGAGAGCGTCGTCTTCCGATCCGATCGCGACGGGATCTCCAACCTCTACGAGCTGAGCCTCTCCGACGGCTCGGTGACCCCGGTGACCAACGTGCTCGGTGGCGCGTTCGAGCCTTCGGTGAGCCCCGACGGGCGGATGATTGCCTTCTCCCGCTACTCGTCGCGCGGGTACGACGTTCACCTCGCGCCGCGGGCGCGTCCGGTCTCGCGCCGCGCGTCTCCGTTCGTCGACCCCCACCCCGCCCCGCGTCCCGACCCTCCCCCCGCGTCCGGGCCGGTGGAGCCCTATCGGCCGTGGACCATGCTCTGGCCCCGCTTCTGGACGCCGTGGCTGGAGCTCGGCGATGGGCAGGATCGCCTCGGGGTGGCCACCGGAGGCTCGGACGCGCTGTTCCGACACGTCTGGGGGCTCCGGGCCCTGTACGGGAGCCAGACGGGACACGTCGACACCTCCGCCTTCTACGTCTACGACCGGTTTCGACCGACGCTGCTGCTCTCCCTGGACGACAAGGTCGATCCGGGAGGCGAAGGGGCGGTCCGTACCCGAAAGCTGAACGCGCAGCTCTCCCTGCCGGTGCAGCGCACGATCCGGTCGGTGCAGACCCTGGCCGTGACCTACCGGCGCGAGCGCGCCGCGGCCATCGGGGGCGGAGGCGACGGTCTGGACCTGGGCGGAATCGAAACGTCGTGGGCGCTGAACACCGCCCGCTCCTACCCCTGGTCGATCTCTCCCATCGACGGAGGACGCCTCCGCCTCGCCTGGCTCCGGGAGGCGGATTCGCTGGGGAGTGACCTGTCTCTCGACAAGGTGACCGCCGACGGCCGGGCCTATCTCCGGCTCTTTGGGACCCGCGACGTCGTCGCCCTTCGAGCCCAGGGCGGCACCACCCGTGGGCAACCCGACTTCGAGCGTTCATTCGCAGTGGGGGGGTACCCGGACAGCGGCCTCTTCGACCTTGTTCGGACCAACGTGGCGGTGCTGCGCGGATACCCGGACGACGCCTTCGCCGGACGGCGCTTCGTGGCCGCCAACGCCGAGTACCGCTTTCCCCTCTTCTCGCCCCAGAGGGGCTGGCGTTCACTCCCGGTCTTCCTGCGTCACCTCCACGGCACGGTCTTCCTCGACGCCGCGAACGCCTGGTCGGGGGAGTTCCACCTCGAGGACGTGAAGACCGCCGCCGGCGTCTCCCTCGGGCTCGACACCGCGGTGGGCTACACGCTGCCCGTCACGGCCGAGCTCACGTTGGCGCACGGGTTCGACGAGCTCGGCGAGACGAAGGTCTATCTCCGGATGGGCCTCGCCTTCTAGCGGGGCCGGGCCGGAGGCCGGTCTACTTGAAGATCCCCAGCTTCTTCAGGATCCAGATCAGGACGACGGCCCCGGCCACCGAGACGATCCAGCGCGCCACCGTGCCGTAGGCGGCGAGCCCGAGGAGTCCGGCCAGCCAGAAGCCCAGGGACGAGCCGATGATACCGACGATCACGTTGCCGATGATCCCGGTCTGGTTGCTCGTCTTCATGATCAGGCTGGCCAGCCACCCGACGATTCCACCGACCACGATAGAGACGATCAGTCCCATGCCGTTCCTCCTCCCGTCGCTACCGGCTCGCGCCCTGCATGAAGCGGAGCAGGTCGGAGTCGGTGGACAGGATCACCGTGGCGTCCTTGTCGAGGGCGTCCTTGAGGGTCTCCATGCTCTTGAAGAACTCGTAGAAGCTCGGATCGCGGCCGTAGGCGCGGGCGTAGATGTCGGTGGCCTTGGCGTCGGCCTTGCCCTTGAGCTCCTCCGCCGTGCGGTAGCCCACGGAGGTCGCGGCGAGGACGTCCCGCTCCTTCTGGCCCCGGATCTCGGCGGCCCGACCCTGCCCCTCGGAGCGGCTCCGCTCGGCGATCCGCTTGCGCTCGGTGATCATCCGCTGGAAGACCGCCTGCTGGACGGACTCGGTGTAGTTGATCCGCTTGAAGCGCACGTCCACGAGCTCGACGCCGAACTCGGGGGTGATGGCCGAGGCGACCTCGAGGATCTGCTGGGAGATGGCCTCGCGTCCGGTCTCGATCTTGGCCACCGCCTCCGCGGTCATGATGCCCTCCAGCTCCCCGGTGAGCTGGAACTCGCGGTCGCTGGAGCGGACGATCTCGATCAGGTCGTAGGAGGCGATGGCATTGCGGGTCTCGCCGTCCACGATGTCGTCGAGGCGGCTCTGGCCGCCCCGCTCGTCGCGGACCGCCTGATAGAAGCGCAGGGCATCGGCGATCCGCCAGCGCGCGTAGGTGTCGACCCAGATGTACTTCTTGTCCTTGGTGGGTATCTCGTTGGCGTCGCCACTGAACTCCAGCCACCTCTTGTCGAAGACGTGGACCTGCTGGATGAGCGGGATCTTGGCGTGGAGGCCGGGGGTGGTGATGACGCCCCCGATGGGCTTGCCGAACTGGGTGACTATGGCCTGCTCGGTCTCGCTGATGGTGTAGACGGAGGAGAAGACCACGATGGCCAGGAAGATTCCGATGATCACGACGAGCGGGCTTCTCACTGAGTGACCTCCTTCACCGTGCCGTCGAGCTGGAGCAGGGGCAGCACGCCGCGCGCCTTCTCGTCGAG
The DNA here is from genome assembly GCA_022340585.1 of Acidobacteriota bacterium. GTDB lineage: Bacteria > Acidobacteriota > Vicinamibacteria > Fen-336 > Fen-336 > JAJDNS01. The sequence goes on along the minus strand of JAJDNS010000184.1, from coordinate 67,420 downwards.
GATCACCTTCCTCCCCAGCTGCGGCAGCAGCTCGGTCATCGTCTCCAGGTACATCCGCTTCCGGGTGACGTCGGGCGCCTTGCGGTACTCGGCGTAGAGCGCGTCGAAGCGCTTGGCGTCGCCGAGGGCCCGGTTCTCGCGCTCGAGGGCGTACCCCTCCGCCGCCCGCACCATCTGCTCCGCCTCCCCCTGGGCCCGGGGCACCGCCTGGTTGTACTCGGCCCAGGCCTCGTTGATCGACCGCTCCTTCTCCTGGATGGCCTGGTTGACCTCGTTGAACGCGGGACGAACCGGGTCGGGAGGGTTGACGTCCTGGAGGACCAGCTGCTGCACCTCGATGCCGATGCCGTAGAGGTCGCACAGGCGCTGCAGCTCCTCCTTGGCGGCGAGGGCGATCTCCGCGCGGCCGATGGTGATGACCTCGTCCACGCTGTGGTCGCCCACGACCTGGCGCACGGCGGCCTCCGACATGTACCGGAACGTCTCGGGAACGTCGCGCACGTGAAAGAGGAAGGCCTTGGGATCCCGAATGCGGAACTGGACGATCCACTCCACCACCGCCACGTTCAGGTCCCCGGTGAGCATCAGGGACTCCGCCTGGGCGGCGGCGGGCTGGGCAAACTCGGAGCGCACGTCGGACCGGACGGTCCGGAACCCGAACTCCATCTTGAGCTGGCGCTGGACCGGGACCTTCTTCACGGTCTCGATCCCGAAGGGGAACTTCAGGTGGGGACCGGGGTCGGTGGTGCGCACGTAGGCGCCAAAGCGCTGGATGACCCCCACCTCCTCGGGCTCCACCTGGTAGTAGCTCGTGAAGAGCAGGAACAGGGCGGCGAGCACGATCACCCCGAGGCGTATCGTCCCCGTGGGCAGCTTCGGCAGCCGGGGGAGCTGCACCTTGTTGCCGCCGATGTCGATGGGGCCCTCGCCCCAGTTACCACGTGCCATGACACCTCCAGTGAGGCGGAGAAAGGACGAAAGCGCGTGAGCAGACCGCTCGCGGCGCCTCCCTAGCATATAACGCCCCCTGGCCCGGCCGGGGCGGGAAACCTTCAGTGGGGCAGACCGAAGAGGTAGTACGAGGCGCAGAGCGCGCCGAGGGCCCAGGCCCCCGGCTTCACCTCGCGGCCCCGGCCGGCGGCGACCTTGATCAACGGATAGACGGTCAGGCCAGCGGTCAGGCCGTTGGCGATGTTGTAGGTGAAGACCATCATCAAGATGGTGACGAACGACGGCACGAGCTCGGTGAGGTCCTCGAAGTCGATCTCACGGACGGAGGAGACCATGAGCAGCCCCACCATCACCAGGGCGGGAGAGTACGCATAGCTAAGCTTCTGGAGCGGCTCGATCAGCGGGATGAAGAAGAGGGAGAGGAGAAACAGCCCGCCGGTGGTCACCGCGGCGAGACCGGTTCGGGCTCCCTCGCGGATGCCGCTGGCGGACTCGATGTAGGCCCCGCTCGTCGTCGTGCCCACCAGCCCGGCGAGGGTGCACGAGACCGCGTCCACCACCATGGGCTTCTCGATCTCCGGGAGCTCGCCCTTCTCGTCCAGCATGCCCCCGGCCGCCCCCACCCCCACGAGCGAGCCCAGCGTGTCGAGGAGCCCCATGAGGAACAGGGTGAGCAGGACGGGCAGGAACGACAGCCGGAGCACTCCGGGGACGTCCAGCTTCAGAAAGAGGGGGGCGAGGCTCCACTCGCCGGTGAAGGGGAGGGCCACGATCCCCCGCGGCGCCTCACCGTGGCCGAGGAGCGAGCCGAGGAGCGCCGTCGTCGCGACGGCGAGCAGGATCGCTCCCCGCACTCGTCGCTGCATCAGCACCGCCATCAGCAGGAAGCCGAAGATCGCGAGGAGCGATGTCGGCGCGGCCACGTCGCCGATCTTCAGAGGCACGTCCGGGGCCCGGAGCAGGCCGCCGGGGCCCACGAGGGCCTCCGGGGGCAGTCCCGCCGCGGCGCTGGTGACGACCCCGGTCTGGTAGAGCCCGATCAAGGCCAGGAACAGGCCGATCCCCACCGCGAAGCTGTGCTTGAGGCTCGATGAGATCGCCGCCGCCAGCCAGGCGCGGACCCCGAGCAGCGTGAACAGGAGGAAGGCGAGGCCGCTCACGAAGACCGCGCCCAGCATCTGGGGCCACGCGATCCCCATGGCCGCGAGGCTGAAGGCCACGAAGGCGTTCTCGCCCATGTAGGGGGCGACGCCGATGGGGCGGTTCGCGTAGAGTCCCATCGCGATGCTGCCAAAGGCGGCGACGACGATGGTGGCCACGGTGGCGGGGCCGGCGGGGAACCCGGCGAACGCCAGGATGGCCGGGTTCACCACGATGATGTAGGCCATGGTGGCGAAGGTGGTGACGCCGCCGAGCACCTCGGTGCGCAGGTCGGTCCGGCGTTCGGCGAGCTGGAAGAGCGGGGTCCGCACCGACGAGATTATAGGCGGGGGTGACGGGCCTCGAGTCCCCGAGGCTGCTATGATCGGCCGGCCGGCTCGCCGGGCAACGGAGATGAGTCTCAAGGAGGCCCGATCGTGAAGTGGCGTCTGCCCAACCTGCACGGATTCGGATTCACCCTGTCGGTCGCCGTCGCGGTGGTGCTGGCGATGATCTGGCCCGGGCTCTTCAGCAGCTGGGGGAGCTTCCAGACCAGCGTCCTCATCGTCCCCCTCATCCAGCTCATCATGTTCGGGATGGGAACGACCCTGAGCGTGGGCGACTTCACCCGGGTCCTCAAGATGCCCTGGCCGGTGTTCGTGGGCATCGTGCTCCAGTTCGGGGTCATGCCCTTCGTCGGCTGGGGCCTGGCCACCGCCTTCGGGTTCCCGCCCCTGATCGCGGCCGGGGTCGTGCTCGTCGGCTCCTGCCCGGGCGGGGTGGCCTCGAACGTGATCACCTATCTGGCCGGTGGGAACGTGGCCCTCTCGGTGACCATGACCGCCTGCTCGACCCTCATGTCCCCGTTGATGACTCCCGTCATGATGAAGCTGCTGGCCGGGCAGTTCGTGCCGGTGCCCTTCTGGGGCCTCATGTGGAACATCGTCAAGATGATCGTCGTACCCATCGCCCTCGGGCTCATTGCCAACCGCCTGCTCCACGGCCGGGCGCCGTGGATCAAGAAGAGCCTCCCCTTCGTGTCGATGGCGGGGATCGCGATCATCATCGCCATCATCACCGCGCTCAACCGCGACACCCTGGCCGACGTGGCCCTGGCCCTCATCGCGGTGGTGGCCATCCACAACGCCGTGGGCTACGTGCTCGGCTACTGGGGGGCACGGCTCCTTCGCCTCAGCGAGCGGGACGCGCGCACGGTGGCCATCGAGGTGGGTCTGCAGAACGCGGGTATGGCCTCGGGTCTCGCCATCAGCCCCCTCAACAGCAGTGAGACCGCGCTGGCCCCCGCCATCTTCGGGCCCTGGATGAACGCCTCGGGCTCCGTCCTCGCTTCCTACTGGCGTCGGCGACCGGTGGAGACGGGGGCGGACTCGGTTCAGTCCGGGTAGTCGGTCCACCCCGGCGGGACCGGTCGGGAGCGGCGCGATCGGCCGCTCCTCACGGGGCGACTCACCCCACGAGCTAGGAGAGGCTCCTCTCGTACCAGTCGAGGGCCTCGTCGAGGCCCTGCTCGATGGAGTGGGTCGGCTCGTAGCCGAGCAGCTGGCGGGCCCTGGTCGTATCGGCCAGGGAGTGGAGGACGTCGCCGTCGCGGAATGGTCCGTGGACGGGCTTCAGGCCCTCGAGGTGAGGGTGGCGTGGCGCGAGGCGCTCTCGCAGCATCTCGAAGAGCTCGTCGAGGGTCGTGCGGCGACCCACCGCGACGTTGTAGGCCCGGTTGAGCGCCGCCGGATCCTCGACGGTGGCGGCGAGCAGGTTTGCCTGCACCACGTTCTTCACGTAGCAGAAATCACGGCTCGTCTCGCCGGTCCCGTTGATGCGCACCTCGTCGCCGCGGACCATCGCGGCGATCCAACGCGGGATCACCGCGGCGTAGGCCCCTTCGGGGTCCTGGCGGGGTCCGAAGACGTTGAAGTAGCGCAGCCCGACCGTCTCCATTCCGTGCAGGCGCCCGAAGACCCCCGCGTAGAGCTCGTTGGCCAGCTTGGTCGTGGCGTAGGGCGACAGGAGCTGCCCGATCTGGTCCTCGACCTTCGGAAGCGTCGGACTGTCGCCGTAGACCGAGCTGCTGGAGGCATAGACGAAGCGACTCACTCCGGCTCGACGCGCGGCCTCGAGCAGGGCCAGCGTTCCGGTGACGTTGGCGTGGTTGGAGGCGAGGGGATCCTCGATGGACCGGGGCACCGAGCCGAGTGCGGCCTGGTGGAGGACCACGTCGACGCCGTCGAGTGCCTCGCGGCACACATCGGCGGACGCGACATCGCCCTCGTGGAAGCGCAGCCGAGACCAGCGCTGAGGCCCCACGAGATCGCGCACCTCGTCGAGGTTGGCGCGATGGCCGGTGGCGAAGTTGTCGAGCCCCACGACCGACTGGTCCAGCTCCAGCAGGGACCGGAGCAGGTTGGAGCCGATGAAGCCGGCCACCCCCGTCACCAGCCATGAGCGAGGCTTTTCGCGCAGCCGGTCCGTGACCTCTTCGAATGAGCTCATTCACCGCCTCCCTTCTCCGCCAAGGACACGAGCGCCCTGGCCGGATCGTGACCCTGGCCAAGGCATCCGGCCGTAGGCCGGCTCGGTCCCCAGAGGCTACTCGATGGTCGGGCGCGCCGCCACCCCGTGCGCCCGACCGCGAGGGCCGGGTTTCTGCCAGGTGAGGCGCCAGGCAAGGGGGTCGCCGACGCCACCGAACACATTGTGTACACGAGGGATCCGTCAACACCCGTTTGGCTGTTTTGTGCCTTGACAGCCTCCGCGGACCGTCGTTAAATGCTTCTCACTCCAGGCTTCGAACAGGCGGTTTGCCTGTCAACTTGAGCAGCTGGGAATCCCGACTCCCTCCCGGGTTCACAGGACCATGAAGGTCTTAGCTGGGAGGAGAGAACGGTGAACCGGACCCCCTGCAGGAAGCAGGCGGGCGGGAGCTTTCGCTCTCGAATCCGCCGCGTGAACGGATGGCGCACGGCCGCGATGGCGGCGTGCCTGGGCGTGCTCGTGGGCCCGCCGTTGGCCGCACAGGCTCCGGAGCCGCCGCCCGAGGCGGAGCTCTACCGGATTGCCCCGGGCGATCGGCTCGAGCTGTTCGTCTGGAAGGAGCCCGATCTCACGCGCGAGCTCCTCGTGCGGACCGACGGCCTGGTGACGGTGCCGCTCATCGGAGACGTCGAGGCCGGAGGCTCTTCGACCGCCGAGCTCGCGGCCGCCATCGAGCGCCGGCTGGCGCAGTACGTGAACAGCCCCAACGTCACCGTCGGTCTGAAGACCGGCCGGACCGCCCAGTTCTTCGTGGTGGGCAAGGTGTCGAAGCCCGGCGCCTATCCGCTCGAGAAGCCAACGACGTTCCTCCAGGCCCTCGCCCTCGCTGGCGGCTTCGTCGAGTTCGCGAAGACGGACCACGTGCTCGTGTATCGCGAGGAGGACGGGAAGGTGGACTCCGTCAACTTCAAGAAGCTCGTCGACGGCGACGACGACTCGGCCGAGAACGTTCCCCTTCGGGCAGGGGACACGATCGTGGTGCCGTGAACGACAGACGGCCATTCCGCGTCGTTGTGTGCGCGCTGGGGCTCATCATGCCCTTCGGCGTCGTGGATCGCTCCGACGCCCAGGAGCTCCCGGTGGACCAGGAGGTGACCCCGGTCTCGGAGCAGGGGGTCGGCGCCGAGCCGTCACCCGAGGGCCTGAGGCTCAACGCGTCGCTCGGCGGCGGCTGGGATTCCAACGCGAGCTTCGAGCCCGGCGGGCCCGGCTCGGGGGCTGCGTTTGGCCAGGCAGGGATCGCCCGGACGTGGACGACTCCGAGGTGGACCACCAGCATCAACCTGGGCGGCGGAGGGTCTGTCTACCAGACGGAGGCCGCCACGAGCCGATACCAGCTCGGGGGAGGCCTGGACACCTCGGGGCAGCTCGGAACGCGGACGACCATCAGCCTCGGGGCCACGGGTGGAATCGAGCGCACCGACCTTCTCGAAGACCCCCTCACCGCCGGTCTCGTCCTCCCCATCACGAGCACGCGGCGCTTCCAGGGGCAGGTCGGCCTCGGCCGCGCGCTCGGCGCCCAGACGCAGCTCTCGCTGAGCGCGGGCTACGGGCGCTACTACTTCGATGCGGAGGAGCTCAGCGACAGCGAGGGGATGAACGCCGGGGCGTCCCTCTCGAGGACCATCAGTCCCAAGAGCACAGTCAGCCTCGGCTACGGCTTCCAGACCAGCCTGTACGAGGAGACCAGCCCGAGCCAGACTCATTCCCTGTCGCTCGGGTTCGGCCGGACCCTGAGCCCGCGGACTTCGCTTTCGCTCTCCGCCGGCGGCGACCAACGTCGCGTCGACGGAGTCAGCGGTGGATGGATTCTCTCCGGGGACGCCGCGTTCATTCTCCAGGGGAGCCGGACGAGCCTGAGCCTCCGCTACAGCCGCGGGGTGACCCCGGCGCCCGGCCTCGGGCGGGACCGCATCTCGAACCTGTTCAGCCTGGGCCTGACGTCGCGGTTGCGGCCCTGGGCCACGCTGAGCATGAGTGCGTCGCGTGGGCTCAATCAGGACCCCGTCGACCGGGACCTGCACTACTCGACCGACACGCTCAGCCTGGGCCTCAACCTTCGCCTGACCCAGACCCTCGGGATCGGGCCGCAGCTGCGCTACCGACGCCGCGGCGAGATCGACGACAACCCCGCCGTGAGCAGCGTCAGCGTCGGGCTGGCCCTGGAGTACGCGACATGGCTTCGCTGACCACAACCGACTCCCTCAGTGAGGTGACCTGCAATGCTTGAGTCGCGCACCGTCGCAATCGACTCGGTGCTCGAGAGCCCGGCGCGGCACTCGCCCTGCGATGCTGTCGTCCTGATCGACGTCATCTGCGACACGACGACGCTCGTGACCGCCGCCGCCCAGGAGCGGGCGGTCTACCCGGCCGCGAGCGCCTCCGCGGCGCTCTTCCTGGGCCGCGAGCTCCGAGAGCCGCTTCTGGCCGCGGACGAGGACGAAGCGTGGCGTCCCGGATTCGAGCTCCGCAACAGCCCGGCCGCCCTCGCCGGCCGGAGCGACCGCCGCCCGTTCGTGCTGGCCTGCGGAACCGGAGCGACGCTGGCGGCGAGCGGGCTCTTCTGGCCTGAGGTCTATCTCGTCTGCCTCCGCAACCTGACCGCGACTGCGCGCCGCCTGGCCCTGAGGCACCGCCGCGTCCTCGTCCTCGACGGTGCCCACGAGGGCGACATCCGCTGCGAGGATCGGCTGGCCGCGGCCCACCTCGCCCGCGCCCTCGTGGAAGCTGGCTACGAGGCCGACGGCCTCGGGACTCGCGAGACGATCGAGCGCTGGGGAGCCGCCGACAGCAGCCTGCTCTCGTGGGGCCGAAGCGCCGAGGAGCTCCGGAGCCGGGGCCAACACGAGGATCTGGACTTCGTTCTCTCCCACACCGACGATCTGAACATCGTCTGCACCTTCACCGAGGGACGGCTCGTGGTCGAGGCTCCGGAGGAGCCCGTCCGCGACGTCCCGGTCATCGCCTGAGCGTGAGTTCCATGAGCAACCGTCGAAGCGCACGCCGGAACCCATTCGGGTTCCGTACTATCCAGGAGTACCTCGAGGTTCCGCTGCGGAGACCCCTCTTCGTCCTGGTCCCAGCGGTGCTGGTTGTCTCGAGCGCGATCGCCCTGGCATTCATGCTGCCCCGGAAGTACCAGTCCCAGACTCTCATCCTCGTGGAATCGGAGAAGGTCCCGGACACCTTCGTCCGGAAGATCGCCACCGAGTCGATGTCGAGGCGCCTCTACACGATCCGTCAGCAGGTACTGAGTCGCACGCGGCTCGAGCGGGTGATCGAGGAGATCGATCCCTATCCCGGCGACGGCGGGGCGAAACCTCCGCTCTCAGTGCTCGTCGAGCGCATGCGTCGGGCCATCTCGATCCAGACCCGGGGGACGGATGCCTTCGCGATCCAGTTCGTGCACACCGACCCGATGACGACCATGGCGGTGACCAACCGTCTCGCGACTCTCTTCATCGAGGAGGCGGAGGACGCGAGGGAGGTCCAGGCGACCGAAGGTGTCGAGTTCATCGAGGCGCAGCTGGCCGCGGCCCGCAAGGGGCTCGAGGAGAAGGAAGAGGCGGTGCGCCGCTTCAAGGAGAAGCGCCTCGGAAGCCTGCCCGAGCAGCTGGCGACGAACCTGGCCACCCTCCAACGTCTCCAGCTCGAGCAGCAGACGGTGTCCGAGAACCTCCGGGCCGCCCAGGCGCGAGTCGACCTGCTCCGCCAGGCGGTGAGGGAGCAGCGCCGGCCGATCGTCCTGGCGACGGGAGAGGCCCCGGACGAGCTCGACGTTCTTCGGGGAGAGCTGGGCACCCTGCTGACGCGCTACACCGAGCAGCACCCGGACGTCCGGGCGCTTCGCCGGCGAATTCGCGAGCTCGAAGGGGCGACAGGGCCCGCCTCCCCCTCCGTCGATCCCGGTGAGTCGTCGGCCCGCGGGGAGCTCCAGCGGGCAGAGGCGGAGCTGGAGGTGATCAAGGAGAAGCGGGCCGACCTGGAAGGGCAGATGAGTCGAATCCAGGCGCAGGTGGACCTGGCCCCCCGGACGGAGCAGGAGCTTGCCACCCTCACTCGAGACTACGACCAGCTCCAGGAGGGCTACGTCAATCTTCTCCGGACGCAGAGGGAAGCGTCGATGGCCGAGCAGCTCGAGCAGCGGTGGAAGGGGCAGCGCTTCAGGGTTCTCGACCCCGCGCCCTTCCCCGACAAACCGTTCTTCCCGAGCCGCACCCTGTTCGCCCTCTTCGGGCTCGTCGGTGGGCTCGGGCTGGGGCTGGTCTCGGCCTTTGCCGTCGAGCTGCTCGACCACTCGGTCAAGAGCACGGAGCAGCTCGAGGGCCTGTTCGCCCAGCCGGTGCTCGCGACGATTCCCCACATCAGGCCAGGCCGGAAAGCGGCCGGAGAGAACGCGTGAGCGCCGAGGAGTTGCCTGCTCCGAATCGCGTGGGCATCGGCGAGCGCGATCCGGGCTCGGATTCGTCGCACCCCGGGACGCCGGTAGACCCCGCCGACCGCGGGGCCCGAGAGGACCGCGATCGGTTGATCGGGGCCCCGTTCCTGCCGCCGCAGGAGGTCGCGGCCACGCCCGTCTCCGGGACGGCATCTGTCGTGCTCGATTCACGGTCTCAGGTGAGCGAGCACTTTCGCATCCTCGCCACGAAGGTCCGAATGCTCGTGTCCTTCGACCGGCCCGCCTGCATCGGCGTCGTCAGCGCTTCCGCCCGAGAGGGCAAGACGACCGTGAGCATCGGCCTCGCCCATGCGCTCACCCGCACCGTCGCCACCCGGGTCGCACTGCTCGACCTCGACCTCCGAAGGCCGGCCCTCGCCCACAGCCTCGGGCTCGGGAAGGCCGAGGGCATTGGCGAGTGGCTGGACAACCGGAGCGAGGGGATCCCCCTGCGCCGTCGGTCGGACGTCGACTTCGTCGTCGCGACGGCCGGGGAGCTGATCAGCGGAAGCTACGAGCTGCTCGGCGGACGGCCGATGCTGAGGGCCCTCGAGGCCGCCCGACAAGCCTTTGAATTCACCTTGCTCGACCTTCCGCCCCTCGGGCCCGTGGCCGACGCCTTAGCCGTTCAGGACCACATCGATGGCTTCCTGTTGGTGGTTCGCTCCCGGCACTGCCCGGCCGAGGCGATCCAGGCCGCGGTGTCGCGCTTGCGGGTGGGGATGCTCCTGGGCATCGTCTTCAACGACCAGCGCGACATCATCCCCGCCTACTACAACTACGCCAGCCGGCGATACGGCAAGGACTGACCGTGCGAGGGGATTCTCCTTTTCGTCCGTTGCTGCTCCCGGCGCTCGACGGTATCACGCTGACCCTCGCCTTCCTCGCTGCCACCTACCTCCGCTTCGGGCAGAGCGTCGACAACCTGCTGGCCTACGAGAATCTCGTGGCCAAGGCGATCGTGAACACACTCGTCATGCAACTGTGCCTCTACTACACGGATCTCTACGAGGACTGGCCGCTCCAGCGCCCCCTCGAGACCGCCCTGCGGTTCGGGCAGGCGTTCCTCGCCGGGCTCGTGGCCCTGCTGATCGTCTACTACATCTTCCCCCCCTTGACGGTCGGTCGGGGGATTCTGGCCTTCTACCTCGCCCTGGGGTTCTTCGCCGTCGTCTCGCTTCGAGCCCTGTACCGGTGGTTCGGCGAGGAGGAGACACTCGCCGAGAACGTCATCATCCTCGGTACCGGGTCGACGGCGCAGAAGGTGGCCCGTGAGATCCTGAAGCGTCGACCGTGGTCCGTGCGCGTGCTCGGCTTCCTGGCCGAGGACCCCACCGAGGTTGGACGCCGCATCGTGAACCCGACGGTCATCGGTACCGTCGACGAGCTCCTTCTTCTCGCGAGCCGGCTGCGCGCCGGGTTGATCGTCGTCGCGCTCGACGACCGGCGGGGCAAGCTCCCGGTCAACGATCTGCTCCGGTGCCGAATCGAGGGGGTGCGGGTCGAAGAGGGGGCGGCCGTTCTCGAGCGGCTCACCGGCCAGATTCCCATCAAGAACCTTCGCCCGAGCTGGTTGGTGTTCTCCCAGGGCTTCGACGAGTCACGCCTGCTCCGCCGGCTGAAGTTCGCTGGCGAGTTCGCCGTGGCCGCGGTCATGCTCACCCTTGCGTCCCCCGTGATCCTGCTCGTGGCCATTGCGATCCGGCTCAGCAGCCCCGGCCCCGTGATCTACCGTCAGGAGCGGGTGGGGGAGCGGGGGCGCCCGTTCCAGGTGCTGAAGTTCCGGACGATGAGGGCCGACGCGGAAGCGACGACCGGCCCGGTCTGGGCGTCCGCCGAAGACGACCCCCGAATCACGCGCCTGGGTCGTTTGCTCCGCAAGACGCGCCTCGACGAGCTGCCTCAGCTCGTCAACGTCGTGCGAGGCGAGATGAGCTTCGTGGGCCCCCGTCCGGAGAGACCGCACTTCGTGAGTGCGCTGCGGCAGGTCATCCCCTTCTACGACGAGCGCCACAGCGTGCGCCCGGGGATCAGCGGCTGGGCCCAGATCAGGTGCGGGTACGGATCCAGCATCGAGGATGCCGAGGTCAAGCTGCAGTTCGACCTCTACTACATCAAGCACATGTCCTTCATCTTCGACATCAGCATCATCTTCGACACCATGAAGGTCATGGTCGTGGGAAGGGGGGCCCGCTGAGCGACGCAACCGCCAACGCGGGCCTGGTCGTGGCCGAGGAGGAGGACGACGCCGCGGACACACTGGAGACCGGTGGGCACCTTGCGGCCATCGCCATCGGCTGCGCTCTGGCGACCGGTTTCGCCGGGGCTCGCCTGATCGAGGCGTCAGCCGAAGGAAAGCTCATCAGCCTGCTGGTCGTCGGCGTCGGAGTGGTCGCGGTCTGGACAGCCGTCACCCGGCCCCAGTCCTACCCGACGATCCTCCTCGCCTACCTGCCGTTCAGCCTGGCCTACCCGTTTCCGATGTTGGGGCTGTCGGGGTTGAACGGCTCCAATCTCGTGATCGGAGGAGGGTTGCTGGCCTGGCTGGTGAGCGCGCTGCGACGACACGAGGGGCGGCCGCTCATCGGATTCGAGCTGCTTCTGCTCGTCTACATGGCCATCGGCGCGGTGGGAGTGCTCCACGGCGCTCTCTCGGCCGGAGATCTCGACGTTGCGGATCTGTTCATCGACTACCGGACCTGGGTGACCCCCATGCTGGTGTTCTTCATCGTGCGCGGGGTGATCGAGGAGCGAAGCGACGCGGGTGCAGCCGTGGCCGTCATGTGCTGGGTCACCTTCCTCGTCGCGATACTCGTCTGGAAGGAGGGGGTGGATCTGCGAGGCGGGCGGGGCATCGAGGAGCAGCGAGCGGTGGGAGTCATGGGACAGGCCAACTCCATGGGGGCCTTCCTCGCCTACTACGGCGTTCCCCTGCTGGTTGTGTCTCTCTCGAGGCAACCCCTGCTTCGTCGCGGCGCGGCGCTCGTGGCCTTCCTCGTGACCGCGAGGGCGATCATCTTCACCTACTCGCGGGGTGCCCTCCTGGCCCTCGGCGTGGGGAGCGCAGCCGTCGTCGGGCTGACCCACCCGCTGGGGCTCGGTCTCGTCGGCGCCACCGCTCTTGGTGCCCGCTCGGCGACATCGTTCCTCCCCGACGCCGTGAAGACCCGGTTTGGCCACACCCAAGAGAACTCCGGGATCTACGACGATCGCCTCGAGGCGGGGTTGGACACCAGTGCTGCCCTGCGGCTCAACCTCTGGCGCGGCGGCCTCGAGATGATACGCCAGCACCCGCTGCTCGGGGTCGGCTACCACCGCTTCGCCCACGTCGTTCCCCAGTACGCCCCCCAGGAGATCCGCGACGGTGACCCCCGCGACGCCCACAACGCCTACATCCTTCTGGGGGCGGAGATGGGCTTGCCCGCGCTGGTCGTCGTGCTCGTGCTTCTCGCCTGGACCGGGGTCGTCGGAATGGAGCTCTACTTCGGAGACAGCGACCCGACGGTCCGGGCCGTGGCCCTGGCCGGCCTGGGCTGCCTGGTCGCCGTGATGGTCAGCTGCATGTTCGGCTCACGCTTCGCCGACGACGCCCTGATCGGTGGCTTCTGGGGTCTGGCCGGCTTGATGTTCGGGCTCCGGTCCCTGCCCGAGGATGACGACGAGGGGACGGACGAGGAAGGCGATCCCGCATGACGGGTTCTCTCAAGCGGGGCGCGGCGTGGGCTTTGCGCCGCTCGGGTGTTCTGGCGGCGCGCGAGCGGCTTCGGCGCGGACGGATCGGGATCATCCTCATGTACCACCGCGTGAACGACGAAGCCGATCCCTTCTTCCCGGCTCTCGGGGTCGACGCGTTCGAATCCCAGCTGGACTACCTTCGCTCGACCTACCGGGTCGAGACCCTGGACGGCCTTCTGGGGTGGCTGCGCGAGGGGTCCCCGGGCCCGCCGCGCGTGGCACTGACGATCGACGACGGGTACGCCGACACCCACGCTGTCGTGCTTCCACGGCTGAAATCGCGAAGACTGCCTGCCACCCTCTTCTTGGCCACCGATCCCCCCGAGAACGGTCGACTCCTCTGGCTCGACCGCCTGCGGCTTCTCCTGAAGCACACACCGGCGGAGATCCTGGATCTTCCGGAGCACGGTCTGGGCCCCTGGAGACTCGCGTCGACCGGGCAGCGGCTCGACTCCCTGGGACGGATTGCCGGGCGTCTCAAGCGTGCGGGGCCGGCCGAGGTGGAGGACGTCGTGGGCGCCCTTTGGCAGCGGCTGGACGGCGACGCCATCTCCTCCGGGCCCTCGCCGCTGTCCTGGACCCAGATCCGCGAACTGCAGAACGGGGGCGTGGCGATCGGCGGGCATACCCACCGGCACTATGTTCTCTCGCAGCTCGGGCGTGAGGCGGCCCGAGAGGAGATCGCCACCTCGCTGGCGCTCATCCGGGAGCGTCTCGGCTGCGAACCCTCCGGCTTCGCCTACCCGAACGGCGAGGAGGGCGACTACGGGGCCGAGACGATCGACGTCCTCCGCGAGCTGGGTGTGTCCTGGGCCTGCTGCACGTTGACCGGATTCGCGACACCCGAGGCACCCCCTCACGAGATTCCACGGATCTATACCTCCATGGACACCGCCTCCCTCTTCGCCTGCCGCGTCGCCGGCCTCACCCGGCTGCGGGCGAGCGACGGCGCTGCGCGGGTCGCCTGAGGCGCACATGGCCGCCACCACGGGACAACGGGTTCTGAGGGCCACCGGCATCGTCGGGGCCGGTTCGGCGGGCGTCGCGGTGCTGGGCTTTGCCAAGAACCTGCTCGCCGCCTACTACTTCGGCACCTCGCTGAGCATGGACACGTACTTCCTCGCTCTCGTGATCCCGGACATGGTGCAGTACTTCTCCATCACCGGGCTCTTCAACTTCATACCGCTGTTCGCCGAGGCGCGCGCTCAGAAGGGCCTCTCCGAGGCCTGGCTCGTCGCGGGCCGCCTTCTCGCGTACTGGCTGCTCGTGCTGAGCGGACTCCTCGCGGTGGCCCTTCTCGCGGCGGTTCCACTCTCCTGGATCGTGGCGCCGGGGCTGGAGCCGGGCGCCCGGGCAATCTATCTGGATCACACCCGGCTCCTGACGGCCATGGCCTTCGCCGCGGGCGCGGCGCGCATCCTGTCCGCGGTGCTGACCGCCCAGAAGCGATTCGGGGTGCCGGCGCTGGCCGAGTTTGCCTTCCAAGCCGCGTCCGTCGCCTACCTGGTCGTCTTCCATGAGCTCGGGACCATGGCCCTCGCCGGCGGGATGGTCTTCGGGGGCTTCTGCCAGTTGCTCGTGAACACCCTGGGACTGCGCATCGAAGGCGCGCCGATTCCCATCACCCTCGAGCTGCGGCACCCCGTGGTGGGGCGCATGCTGAAGCTCTCCCTCCCGGTCTACCTCGGCAACGCGGGAGCGAAGGTCAATCAGGTCGTCATCGCGGCCTTCGGCAGCACCCTCTCCGCGGGGGGGCTGTCCGCGCTGCAGTACAGCTTCGCCGCCGTCGACGTCCTCGGGAGGATGATGGGCCAGACCCTGTCCCGGGCCCTGTTCCCCTTCCTGGCGGACCAGTACGCCCAGGACAAGTCGGAGGAGGTGACCCACAGTCTCGAGCGGAGTCTGGTGGCGACCGTCCTGCTGACACTTCCCGCGGGGGTGGGACTCGGTCTGTTGGCCTATCCCGTCGTCGTGGTGGTGTTCCAGCGCGGGTCTTTCGATGCGAGCTCCGCCGCGCTCACGACGTCGGCACTCCAGATCTACGCCCCGGCGCTCGTCGCCTTCGGTGTGAACTACGTGCTCTCCAGCGCGTACTTCGCGCGCGGCGACACCCTGACCCCCATGAAGCTCGGGTTCGTGAGGGTATTCGCGGCGATGGTGCTGTGCTCGCTGCTCGTGCCGGTTCTCGGGCACCGGGGCATTGCCCTGGCCACGACCGCGAGCGAGTTCCTGAAGCTCGCCCTCATGTTGACCGTCGGCCGCCTGCCGGCGGAGGACCTCGCCATCCGCCGGGGTCTGGTGGCCGGGGCGCGTCTCGGGGCGGCGGCGATCGCCATGGCCGCCGTCGTGTGGCCCCTGACCCAGCTGGAGGCCCTCCGGGTGCCCCACGCGGGGCCACAGACCGTTGTGGCCCTCGCCGGGGCCATCGTGGCCGGAGGCGCCGCCTACTTCGTGGCCATGCGCATCTTCACACCGTCGGAGTTCGCGTACTTTCGGGCGCAGCTTCGCCGCCTGTCGAGGCGTAGTGAAGCAGGGGAGGTCGGGGCATGAGCCAGGGGCCGCTGACCGTCCTCATGTTTCATCGGCTCGGGGACGGACGAATCCCGGGACGCGAGACGGGGGAGGAGACCTACGCGGTTTCCCTCGACCGTTTCGAAACCCACCTCGAGGCGCTCGGAGACAGCGGAGTGCGGGTAGTGGATCCGGCCGAGCTGTCGGGACCGGGGGTGGGCTGGCCTGTGAATCGGCGCCCCGCCGTCTGCCTGACGTTCGACGACGGCAACCTCACCGACCATGCCGTGGCCCTGCCCCGGCTCCAGAAGCGGGGATGGGGGGGCCTGTTCTTCGTCGTGCCCGCCTGGGTGGGCACCCCCGGCTATCTGGGCTGGTCCGAGATCCGGGAGCTGCGCCGGGAGGGGATGGAGATCGGCGCGCACGGCTTCGACCACACCTACCTCGGCGGTCTCGACGACGCGCAGGTACGCTGGCAGCTGCGCGAGGCCCGGCAGCTTCTCGGGGCGGAGCTCGGAGCTCCCCCGGCGACGCTCTCCCTCCCGGGAGGCTCGGGCGGCGGGCGCGCCGTCCGCATCGCGCTCGAGGTGGGGTTCACCCTGGTGGCGACCTCGGAGCCGCGGCTGGCGCGCCCGGGGTTGCGCGCTCCCCTGCCCCGCTTTGCGGTGCGTCGCGGCGACTCGCCGGCCACGGTCCGAGCCCTGGCCGAGCAGCGTCCCGGTGCGATCTGGCGTTGGCGCGGCCGGCACCTCCTCCTCCAGACGCTGCGCGCCGCCCTGGGCGAGGGGGGCTACCAGCGGCTGCGGGGGGTGTGGGCGGGCGACGGCGGGCCGCGGGAGGAGACCGCGTGAGCAGTCTGGCCGTATACGGCGAGGCCAAGCGCCGCGTCGCGAGCGCTCTTCGGCACATGGGTTTGGCGGACCTGCTGCTCCGGCTCCACCGGGGGGCGCCGCTCATCCTCCGGTACCACCGCGTCTACCCCGACGGGACGCGCCCCTTCTACCGTCTCGGGGTCGACAGGAGCCTCTTCGAGGCCCAGCTCGACTTTCTCGCCACTCACTTCGAGGTGGTTTCCCTGGCCACGATCGTGGAATCGCTTCGTGCCGGCCGGCCCTTGGACGGAGGCGTGGCCATCACCTTCGACGACGGGTACCGGGACAACCTGACCGAGGCCTTCCCCGCGTTGCGGGCCCGGGGGATGACCGCCACCCTGTTCGTGACGGTGGACGAGGTGAGCGCAGGGCGCGCGATGTGGTGGGATCGTCTCGCGGCGGCGGTGCAGGCCGCTCCGGAAGGGGCGTCCACCGCCGGGCGGGGGGCCGAAGGACCGGCACTGATCCTGCGAGGGGCCGATTCCCGGGCCCGGGGATTCCGCCTCCTGCGTGAGGCGTGGAAGACGCTCCCGTGGGCCGAGGTGCTCGACCACCTCGAGCAGGTCGAGGCGGACTGGGGGGGCGAACCCACCGCGGACGCGCTCGTGACCCCGGATGAGGTGAGGCACCTGTCCCGGAGCGGATGGGAGATCGGATCTCACACTCTCGATCACCCGATTCTCTCCCGCCTCGAGGCTCGAGAGGCGGAGCGTCAAATCGTCGACTCCCGACGGTGTCTCGGGGAGATGATCGGAGAGCGGGTGCGGTACTTCTCATACCCGAATGGGAAGCGCGATGACGTGACGCCCACGATCAGGGACATCGTCCAGAGAGCGGGCTACGAGGCGGCCGTCGCCACGATCGAGGGTCGGGTGACGGCGAGATCGGACCTCTTCATGCTCGAGAGAAAGGGTGCCACCGAGGGGATGTGCGCGAATGGGCAGGGGCGGCTCGACGAGGCGCTGTTCACTCTCGAGCTGGCCGGCTTCTACGACGTGCTTCTCCAGCGGCGGAGACGCGACCGTGGGATCTGCTGAGCTCGCCACCGCATTCTGGCTTTCCGCCCTGCTCGCGGGCTGGGCCTGGGTGGGCTATCCGCTCAGCCTCGTCCTCCGTCGCCGATGGAAGCCGGCTCCGGAGGTGCGCAAGGCCCCCTTCACCCCTCGGGTGAGCGTCCTCATCGTTGCCCACAACGAGGGGCACCGCATCGCGGGCAAGATCCGCAACTGCCTGAGCCTCGACTACCCGCGGGACCGGCTCGAGGTGGTAGTGGCCTCGGACGGGTCCACCGACGACACCGAGGACGTCGTCGAAGGCTTCAGGTCCGAGGGAGTGCGACTCGTCCGACTCCCCGGCCCGCGCGGCAAAGCCGCCGCGATCGAGGCCGCCGTGCCCGTGAGCACCGGCGAGGTGCTGCTGCTGTGTGATGCTCGGCAGGAGCTCGAGTCGGGAGCGCTTCGGGCGCTGGTGGACAACCTCGCGGATCCGAGCGTCGGGGCGGCCAGCGGTGAGCTGTGCATTCGATCCGGCGCGTCGGCCGCCGCGGAAGGCGTGGGCTTCTACTGGCGCTACGAGAAGTGGGTGCGCCGCCTCGAAAGCCAGGTGGGATCCACGGTCGGCGTCACCGGGGCGATCTACGTCGTCCGGCGCGAGCTCCTGCCGCGGCTCGACCCCCGGACGATCCTCGATGACGTGGCCGTCCCGATGGGTGTCGTCCGGGCGGGTCGCCGGGTGGTCTTCGAGTCGAGCGCCCGTGCCTTCGACGAGCCCGTCGAGGAGGCCGGGCACGAGTTCCGTCGGAAGGTGCGAACCCTGGCCGGCAACTACCAGCTGGTGGCCCTCCACCCCGGCCTCCTCGATCCACGGCGCAATCCCCTGTTCTTCTCCTTCCTCTCCCACAAGCTCGCCCGACTGCTCGTCCCCTGGTGCCTGGTAATGATGCTCGGCACCAGCCTGGCGTTGGCGCTCGGCGGCTCCCCGGTCTTCGCCCTTCTCGCTGGCGCCCAGGCGATCTTCGGTCTCCTGGCTGTCGTAGGAGGGGCCCTGCACGTCGTCCGCCGCCGAGTCGCTTTCCTGTCGGTGCCCTATGCCGTGGCGCTCCTTCATCTCGCCGCCGCATTCGCACTCGTCGAGTTCGTCCGCGGGCGGCAGACCGCGGCCTGGAGATCCGCGCCATGAGCCCTGTGCGTCGAGTGGGCTACGTCGTGTCGCTCTTCCCGAGCTACGACGAGACGTTCATCCTGCGCGAGATGGCGGCGTTGGCCGACCGCGGCGTGACGCTGCGCGTCTTCTCTCTCCGCCGTCGTCGGCAGGCGGTGGTCCAGGAGGCGGCCCGACGCTTCCTCCCCGCCACCCGCCATGCCCCCTATCTGCTGTCCGCGCAGGTGGTCCTCGCCGTCGCCCGCGCGCTCGTCCGTCAGCCGGGAGCGCTCCTCTCGGTTGTCGCGCTGATCGTCCGCGGGGGCTGGCGCCGCCCGGTGGCTCTCGCGAAGTCGCTGGCCTTTCTGCCCAAGGCCGTGCGCTACGCCGAGCTGGCGAAGCAGGATGGCCTCGAGCGGCTCCACGCCCACTGGGCCACCTACCCGGCGACGGTGACCCTCGTCATGTCGCGCCTCACCGGGATCCCCTGGGGCCTCACCTGTCACGCCCACGACATCTTCTTCGATCCGAGTCTCCTGCCCGAGAAGATCGAGGCCGCCGAGTTCGTGCTGACGTGCACCAGCGACAACAAGCGTCACCTGGAGACCCTCACACCGGCGGCGGAGAAGGTCCGGGTCAGCTACCACGGGCTCGACCTCAAACGCTTCCGCCCCCGGCCCGGGTCCGCGGCGGCTCAGCCGCCCCGGGTGCTCGCGGTGGGCAGCCTCCTCGAGTGCAAGGGTTTCGACATCCTGATCGCGGCAGTGGGACGACTGCGCCGGCGGGGACTCGAGCTGGACGTGACGATCGCCGGGGGTGGTCCCGAGGAGGAGAGCCTCCGGGCGGCGGCCCGGGCCGAGGGAGTCGAGGACCGCGTCCGGTTCGCCGGCTTCCTCACCCAGAAGGAGCTCCTGCCTCTCTACCAGGGGGCCGACCTCTTCGTCCTGCCCGCGGTGCTCGAGATCCACTGGGGGATCCCCAATGTCCTCGTCGAGGCCCTGGCCTGCCGGGTTCCGGTGGTGACGACCGCGCTTCCGTCCCTTCCCGAGCTGGTCGACGACGGCGTCCACGGTCTCGTGGCCCGGAACCGCGATCCAGAGGACCTCGCCGACAAGATCGAGCGACTGGCCCGGGACCCGGAGCGGCGTCGGCGGATGGGCGAGGCGGGGCGGCAACGGGTCGAGGAGCGGTTCGACCTCGACGCCAACATCCTGGGAGTCATGCGGGCACTGGGGGCCGCCGAGTGACGCCGGCCCGGATCCTCCACCTGATCTGGGCTCTCGATCTCGGTGGTGCGGAGCGCCAGGTGCTGGAGATGGTGCGACGTCTCGACCGGCGGCGCTTCGATCCCGTCGTCGGCTGCCTCGTGCGAAGAGGCCGGTGGGGCGAGGCGCTCGAGGCCGAGGGCGTGAGGGTCGTCGACTTCGCCAAGAAGCCGGGCTTCGACCCCGCGCTCCTGCTCCGCCTGGTGCGGTTCCTGCGGCGGGAGCGCCCGGCCATCGTGCACACGCACGCGTTCACCGCCGCAACCTGGGGCCGTCTGGGCGCCGCCCTCGCCGGTCGACCGCCGATGGTGGTCCACGAGCACAGCGCCTTCTCCCTCGACTCGGCCCTCCACCGCACCGTGGATCGGGCCCTCGCTCCGCTCACCGATCGCTGGGTCCCGGTCAGCGAGGCGCTCGCCCGTGACCTGTCCCGCGTCCTGGGGTTGCCGGTCCCGCGCCTGGTGACCGTCCACAACGGTCTCCCGTCGCCCGAGGCCACCGCGCCCGTCGACCCGCGCGCGGTGCGCCGGGAGCTTGGGGCCGAGGGCTTCGGCCGGCTCGTCGGCACGGTGGGCCGCCTCGAGCGGCGCAAGGGACTGGAGGTCCTGCTCGAGGCCATCCGCGCCCTGTCGGAGTGCTACCCGGACCTCGGCGTGGTGCTCGTGGGCGAGGGGCCTGCCCGTGAGGCCCTGGAGCGGCGGGTCAGCGACCTGGGTCTCGAGCGTCGGGTCCTCTTCGCCGGCCGGCGGGAAGACGTGTCGCGGGTGCTCTCGGCGCTCGACGTCTTCGTGCTGCCGTCGCACGCGGAGGGGCTCTCGATCGCCCTCCTCGAGGCGGGCGCGGCCGCGCGTCCCATCGTCGCCACCTCCGTCGGCGGCAACCCCGAGGTCATCGAGGATGGACGCAACGGGGTGCTCGTTCCGGCGGGTGACCCACGTGCCCTCGCCGAGGGCCTCTCCGCCGTCCTGGGTGATCCCGGCCGGGCTCGTGCCCTGGGCGCCGCGGCCGCCCGCACGGTTCGGGAGCGCTTCTCCTCCACCGCGATGATGGAGGGAATCGAGGACCTGTACGCCGACCTGCTCCATCCGCGCGACGGCTCGCCGCGCGCGCGCTTCAAGGCGGTTCCCTCCGGGGCGGGCGCGCGCGGGGCCGCGCGGCGGCTGGTGGCGCGCTCGGCGAACCTCCTCGCCAGGAAGACGCGCGAGCCGTCTCTCCGCATCCTCACCTACCATCGCGTGAACGACCGGCACCCCGGGGACCGGATGAGCGTGCATCCCCTGGAGTTTCGAGCTCAGATGGAGTACCTCGCCGAATCGGGCCGCCCGATTCTCCCGGTCGCCGAGGCCGTGGCCCGGCTGCGCGGGGACGGCCCTCCGCTCCCCCCCGGGGCGACCGGCCTGACCTTCGACGACGGCTACCGGGACAACCTCGAGTTCGCGGCTCCCGTCCTCGAGCGGTTGGGCTTCCCGGCCACGGTCTTCCTGGTGACGGGGCGCATGGGCGCGGTCGCGACCATTGACCGCTACGAGGGGTGCTGCGCCTACGATCGCGCGTTGGACTGGCCGCAGGCAAAGGAGCTCGAGTCACGTGGCGTCGAGCTGGGTGGTCACGGGCACACCCATCGCGAGCTCGCGACGCTGAACCCCGGCGAGCTGCGCGAGGAGATCTCCGGGTGCCGCGAGGTGTTTCTCCGGAACCGGGGACGCGCTCCTCGCGTCTTCTGCTACCCCCGGGGTAGCGAGAGCGATTCCGTTCGCAAGGCCGTGGCGGAGGCGGGGTTCGAAGCCGCCGTGACCGTCTACCCCGGGGTCAATCTTCCCCAGACCGAACCACTCCTCCTCCGGCGGACCGAGGTCTCCGGCGACGACACCCTCGCCGACTTCCGCATGAAGCTGGAAGGTGGCTTCGACGCCTGGCACCGGGCCTGGCAGCGCGTGCGCCCGCGCGGCGCCTGACGCCCTGGGGGAAGGAAGTGCACGTGATCAAGGCGGTAACGGGACTCATGGCCACTGCACTGGAGCCGCTCGCGCTCGCCGGGGGGGGGCTGCTCCTCCTGTGCTGGCTTCTCTGGCGGCGCGGCGTGCGGGGCCTGCCGCTCTGGCTCGCCCTCGGTCTCACCGTGAGCCACTTCTGGTTCGCCGCCCCTCTGGGGGCGAACCTCCTGGTGCGAGCCGTGGAAGGGGACCCGGACTCTCCGCGGATCTGTCGGCCGGGGGCGGGCCAGAAGATCGTCGTCGCCCTGGCCGGAGGCATGAGGGGTGTGAGGGGAGACGAGCCGCCGATCGGTGGTCTCAAGGAAGCCACCTTCCGCCGGACCGCCGCTGCCGCGGCTCTGGCCGCGGGCGACCCCGAGTCGCTGCTGGTGGTCAGTGGCGGATTGGGCGGGCCGGACACCGAAGCGGATCTCATGCGATCTCTGGCCGTCTCACTGGGGGTTCCGGAGGAACGAATCGTCCTCGAGAGAGGCTCGCTCACCACCTACGAGAGCGCGTTGCGGGTGGCCGAGTGGGCCGACGAGCGGGGTATCGGCCGCGTGCATCTGGTGACCTCGGCGCTCCACATGCCGAGAGCCGCAGCCACGTTCGAGAGGCAGGGACTGACCGTTTGCCCGCACCCGGTCGACTGGAAGCAGGTGCCGGTCGACCCGGGGTCATGGTTCTTCCCGCAGATCAGCGCGCTGGCCCGGAGCACCGCCGCGATTCGAGAGGCCATGGCCCTCGTCTGGTACCGGATCTCGGGTCGCCTGACGTGAAGGGGATCCGAGTGAGATCGCCCACAGGAGGGGAAGGTGGGACGTGTATAATCGAGATCTCCCTCTCGTCAAGAACCCATGGATGGGCCGGGGTCGACTCCTTCGAAGGCCGTGCGTCCCCGCGACCCGAGTGGGAACTCCCGGTCCCCGGGGGTTGGCCCACCTGACGGCGTCGTCCTTGTCTGGAAGGGAGTGATGGTTCTTTCCCACGTTGAAACGCCGGCGCCGCCCACGCCAGGACGGCCGGACCTGCGAGGGTCTTGCGATCCCCCCCTCGAGGGTCCCCCCACGCCGGGCGCGAAACCCGGCTCCGGGGCTCCGGTGAAGCCACCGAGCGCGGATCTTGCCGGGGGGCGGTCTGGGGTGAGGATCGAGGAGATCCGCGATCTCGAGAGGTTCCGGGCGCTGCGGGAGGCCTGGGACCAGCTGGTCGCCCGCCACCCGGAGCCGACGCCCTTCGTCTCCCACGACTGGCTGGACGCCTGGTGGGAGGCGTTCGCTCCCGGGCCGGTGGGGGTGAAGCTCGTGCTCGCCTGGGAAGGGGGCACGCCGGTAGCGGCGGCCCCGCTGGTGGCTCACCGGCGGAGGCTCTGGAGCGTCCCTCTCCACAGCGTGGAGGGCGCCGCCAATCTCCACACGCCGAGTTACGAGCTTCTGCTCCCTCCGGACGAGGAGCCCGATCCCTTCGTGGCCGGCCTGCTCGGGCACCTCCTGTCCACGCACCCGTCGCCCGACACCCTCTTCTTCAAGGACCTGCCGAAGGCCTCGGCCAGCTTGAGCGCTCTCGAGCGCGTCGCGAAGCGGCGCGGGATGAAGGTGGGCCGGGAGAACGAGCGCCTCTCCCCCCGCGTGTCGGTCGAGGGCGAGTGGGAGACCTACTTCCGGGGGCTGTCGAAGAGCTTCCGTTCGTCGCTCCGACGATGCCGCCGGCGGTGCTCGGAGGCGGGAGCGACCTTCGAGACGATCACCGGAGCCGATCGGGCCCGCCGGATTCTGGAGGAGGGCCTGACCCTCGAATCGCGCGGCTGGAAGGGAGAAGGCGGGACGGCCATTCTCGCGCGCGCCGACGAGACCGCCTTCTACCGCGGGCTCGTGCGGCGCCTCGAGGGCACGAAGATCCTGCGGCAGTACACGCTTCGCCTCGGCGACCGGCTGATCTGCTGGGACCTGTGCATCCTGGACGGTGGGGTCTGCTACGCCATGAAGACGGCCTACGACGAGGAGCACGCCCTCCTCGCCCCCGGCTTTGCCCAGCAGATGGTGACGCTCGAGGACCTCTTCCGGGCACCGAACATCACTGCCTACGACATGCTGCCACCGCCCTCCACCTACAAGCTGCGGTGGAGCGAGGAGGGTCTCGAGCACGTCAGCTTGCGGCTGTATGCGGACAGCCCCCGGGGCCGCCTCGCCTACCTCCTGCAGGGGCGCCTGCGCCTTTTCCTGCGTCGCTCAACGGCCCTGCGAACCCTCAAGCGACGCCTGCTGGGAGAGTGAGGAAGGTCATGTCGATTAACAAGGTTCAGGCCATCAAGACCGCGCTGATTCTGATCGCGCTGACGGCCGTGGGCTCGTGTGGAGGCGCCGCCGACTCCATGGCACCTCCCGAAGAGTCTCCCGCCGCGGCGCCGTCCGGGGCGGGCGAGGGCCCCGACCTGTGCGCCGGGCTCGTGCAGGACAAGCGCCCGCGAGCGGTGACGCCGCTGGAGCGTCCCCCCCTTCGAACGCCGATCACCGATCCTGCCTTCGGCACCCGCATCGTTCGCATCACCGATGTGTCTCCGAGCGAAGGTGAGGGCGCGGTGGTGAAGCCCGTGTACTCGACGACCCAGGCGTGGAACGCCGACGAGTCGCTGCTCCTGCTCTGGCACCGGGGCGCCGGGTTCGAGCTCTACGACGGGCACACGTACGCCTTTCGCGGCCGAATGGATCTCGAGTCGCCCACGGACCTCGAGCAGGTCTACTGGGACCCGGTCGATCCCGACGTCCTGTACTATCCCTCCAACTACAAGGCGGAGCCGCGCTTCATGCGATACCGCGTCTCGCAGGGGAGCAGCGAGCTCGTCCGCCACTTCGGCGGTCCCCCGACCGACTGTCCCTCGGGCTGGGACTACCCCCTGTCGACCGGGGCCGATCCCCAGGACATGAGCTGGGGACCGGAGCGCGTGATCGGTCTGCGTTGTGGGCCCACGAAGTTCCTCTACTCGATTCCTACGAACGAGGTGCTCGGCATCTTCCACGACCAGAGCCACACCGCTCCCGCCGCCACCTTCGACGGCAGCCTGGCCTACCACAACGGGAGGGTTCTCGACCGGGAGCTGAAGCCCGCGCGCACGCTGGATGTCGCCAACCCCTATGAGCACTCCTGCCTCGGTCGGAGCGCCTCCGGCCCCGTGCTCGGGGCCGTCGACTTCGATGGCTCGCCCGCGGGGTCGCTCATCGTCCATGACCTGACGACGGGGAGAAAGCGGCCGATCATCTCCCAGGCAACCGGCTGGCCCTACCCGCCCTCCGGCACCCATGTCTCCGGGCTGGTCCGGAACGGGCCGCCGGGCTGGTTCGCGGTCTCGGTCGTCGGCGATCCCACGGACTCCTGCCTCCTGTGCCAGGAGCTCCTCCTGGCCAACGTCGACACCGGCACCGTCTGCCGCGTGGCCCACCATCGCAGCTGGTCGCATTCGGGCCACTGGGACTACTGGGCCGAGCCCCACGTGGGGATCAGCCCGAGCGGTACGCGCCTCGTCTTCGCCAGCGACTGGGGCGGTGGGACGACCGTCGACACCTTCGTCGTCGAGCTGCCCGCCTACGGCCCGTCTCGGGCGAAGCCCTGATCGGAGATTCGACTCGATGCTGAGCGTGGAGCTGCTCGACCTCTCAGGCGACCCGCCCGGGCTGCGCGAGGAGTGGGGCGACCTTCTCCGTCGTAGCCGGGCCCGGACCCCGTTTCTCACATGGGAGTGGATGAGCCTCTGGTGGCGCCACTATGGGGCGGACCTCGAGCCGCTCATCCTGGGCTGTCGGGACGGCGAGGGACGGATGGTCGGAGTGGCTCCGCTCGCCATATCGAGGCCCCGAGCCGGGGGCGTTCTCCCCCTGCGGCGTGTCGGCTTTCTCGGCAGCAACGAGGTCTGCTCCGACTATCTCGACTTCGTCTCCGAGCCGGATCGGGAGGTCGAGGTGGCGGAACGGGTGTTTGCCGCCCTCGTGGAACGAGAGGCCTCCTGGGATCTCCTGTCGCTGAGCAGCGTGCCGACCGCGTCGCCGACCCTCTCCACCCTCGCCGACCTCGCCCGGGGGAAGGGTCTCCCGGCGCTCTCCTACGAGCACAGCGTCTGTCCCTACGTGAGCTGGAGCGGCGGCTGGGACGACTTCCTCCGCACCCGCGGGAAGAGCGTGCGACGGCACCTCAAGCAGCAGATGAAGCGGCTCTCCGGAGAGGGCCCGGTTCGACTCACGCCGGTCGAGACGGCACCCGACCTCGCGAGGGCGTTCGACCGCTTCGTGACGCAGCACCAGCGGCGTTGGGGCACGCGGGGTGGCTTCAGCCGTGAGACGTTCATCGCCTTCCATCGGGACGTGATGCGGGCGTTCCTCGAGCAGGGCTGGCTCGATCTCACCGAGCTGCGGGTGGGCGAGGAGGTGGTGGCCATGCGCTACGGGTTCCGCTTCGACGACCGCTTCTTCGGCTACCTGCCGACCTTCAATCTCAGCTGGGGCCGGTTTGGCGTCGGGGCCCTGGCCCTCGCGCTCTGTGTCGAAAGAGCGGTCAAGGACGGCCGGGAGCTCAACCTGCTGCGGGGCACGAGCCCGCACAAGCTGCGCTGGGCCACCGGGACGCGGACGAACGGCGGTCTCGAGGTCGGGGCGCGACACCCGCGCGGGCGGATCACCTGGGCGGCCGCACGGATGGAGGAGCGAGGGCGTCAGGCCCTGCGAGCCCTCCTGCCCCGGCGCATCCTGCGCCTCCTGAAGTCCCTCGCCCCGGAGGGGCTCGAGGATGAGTAGCCAGGGGCTCGACGGCGTGGGCGCGATCCGTGTCGTCTACCTCATCGACGGTCTCGGACGGGGTGGAGCCCAGCGCCATCTCCTCGCCCTGCTCCGGAACATCGACCGGACCCACGTCGAACCATCGGTCTGGTGCCTGGAGAAGGCCGGCGACCTCGTCCCGGAGTTCGAGGCGCTGGGCATCCCGGTGGAGGACCTCGGCTTTCCGGGGGAGAGCATCGTGGGCGCACGAGCGCTCCTCTCCCTGCTGCCGCTGTCACGGCGCCTGGGCCGTCTCCGGCCGGACATCCTCCACACCTACCTGTTCAGCCCGAACCTCTACGGCACCCTCCTGGCTGCTCTCGCGCGGACGGGAGTGCTCATCTCGAGCCGGCGGGATATGGCCTGGTGGGAGTCGAGGCGTCACCTGCTGGCGACCCGTGTGACCAATCTCTTCGCGGACCGTGTGGTCGCGGTCTCCGAGAGGGTGCGCACTCACAGCATCACGCGCGAGGGACTGCCACCCGACCGCGTGGTCGCCATTCAGAACGGGATCGAGCTCGAAGCGTTCGACCGGGCCCGGTCGGGAGCGGCACCGTGGAGCCGTCCGCCCGGGGTTGGCCCCGTCCTGGCCATGACCGCCGGCCTGAGGCCAGTGAAGGGACACGAGTACCTGTTCGGGGCGGTGGCTCGCCTCGCCCCGAGGATCCCGGACCTTCGCTGCCTGCTCCTGGGAGACGGGCCCCGGCGCGGGGAGCTGGAAGAGACCGCCCGCCGGCTGGGCATCGCCGACCGGACGGTGTTCCTCGGCTGGCAGGCGAACGTGGCCCCGTTGCTCGGCCAGATCGATCTCTTCGTTCTCTCGTCCGTCTCCGAGGGGCAATCGAACGCCATCCTGGAGGCGATGGCGGCCAGCCGACCCGTCGTCGCGACCGACGTCGGCGGCAACCCGGAGACGGTCGAGGACGGCGTCACCGGGCTCCTGGTCCCTCCACGGGATCCGGAGCGCCTGGCCGAGGCGATCGAGGCGGTGCTTCTGGACCCGGCCCGCGCCCGGAGCATGGGCGCATCGGGTCGGGCCAGGGTCGAGAGCCTGTTCTCGGCGCGGACGATGGCTCGACGTTTCGAGGCTCTGTACGCGAGCCTGCTGACACCGCGACACGGCCCGTGAGGAGCCGGGTCGAGGCGGGCCCGCGTCTCTTCGAGGGCGCGGAGCGCCGAGATTCGCACCGGAGCGCGCTTCCGTCGGCGCAGCTCATCCTCGGCGGCGAAGGGCGAGCTGGCCCACTAGAGGGGCCAGCGATGGATGACGTTCCATGATCCGCCGCAACGCTCGCGGTGCCGGCAGGTCTCTCCCGCCCACGACCACGCGGTTCCAGTAGCCACGCACGTCGAGCGACACGATGGGCCGCGCGAGGGGTCGCAGGGCCCGGACGAGGGCGGGCATCTCGTGGATGGTGTTCGCGCTCACGATCCCCCCGGGCCGGAGCCGGGCCCCGATGGCAGGATATGCCTCGTCGAGCAGCCACTCTGGCTTGCGGACAGAGCGCGAAGGGCCGACGAAGAGATCTTCGATGATCAGGTCGAACCTTCGCCTTTCCCGGGCCAGGTAGTCGCGGGCATCGAGAACCAGGATCTCCACGCCGAGGCTGTCCAGGTCGAGATGACGTCGCGCGGCGTCGACGACCACCTCGTCCCTCTCGATGCCGACGATCTCCACCTCCGGCGCGAGCGCCCGTAGCGCGCACGCCACCGAGCCCCCGCCCAGGCCGAGCACGAGCGCCCGCCTCCGGGGTCGGGGCGGGAGCAGGATGACAGGGGCAGCCAGGGCCCACCACACGACCCCGGTCACTCTTCCCCCGGGACGGTGGAGCGAGGCGAGGGTGCCGTCCACGCGGAGCTCGAGGCCGTGTCGGCCGCGCCGGACGTGGACCCGCGCAGTCGTCAGGGCTCCTCGCTGGCGGCAGTGAAGAGGTCGTTGGCGGAGCCGAGCATGGGAGACGGGAACCCCCCGAGCATACCCGAGGCCGGGCCTCGTGGCCGGCAGGTCAGGCCTCCCGGCGGAACAGCAGGCTCTTGCAGGTGAGGGCGGCTTCCGCCTTCAGGAACTCCGACACGTCGAGGGGCCGCACGTCGTAGCCGAGGGCGACGACGCGTTCGAGGGTACGGGGGAAGCCGGGGTGGGCGACCACGACCCCGCCGACGCGCAGGACGTTGGCCGCGGCGGGTTCCTCCGGGGCCACTGGAACGATCTCCAGTCCTCGAAACGGGGTGGGGTCGATCCAGCCCGCATTGGCCAGGACGCGCTCGTCGTCCAGGGCGGTCACGGCGCTCTTGAGGTGGAGACAACCGATCACCGGTACCGTCACGACCCGGTAGCCCAGGGGCTCGGCCAGGGCGCGGAGCCGGTCGGTGCCGGCAGCGTTCGTCCGGGGGGATCGCCCCACGAAGAGAGTCCGGCCGACCGCGAGCACGTCTCCACCCTCCAGCGTGGCGGGAGGCTCCACGTGGGCGAGAGGACGGAAGCGGGCGAGAACCTCTTCGACCGCCGCAACCTCACCCCTTCGGGACCCGGCCCCCGGCCGAGTCAGCACCGCGAGCCCGTCGAGGACGACAGCCACGTCCTCGACGAAGCAGCAGTCGGGAAGAACGGGGTCGGCCGGGATCTCCAAAACCGCGAGACCCAGCTCGCGGAGCAGCGTGGCGTATGCGGCGTGCTGGGAGACGGCTCGGTCGAGAACGATCGGCTCGCGCTCGAGGTAGGTGAGCTCGCAGCGCCCGATCGCCGGCGAGACGCCCCTCAGCACGGCAACGTGCTCCGTCCTGTCGTGCACTGGCACCATCCCTCCCCGAGCCGTCCCGCCACACGTCTCGGCCCCTGGCCGAGACGTTGTACCCTGTTGAGAGCCCTCGAGCAAAGACGAGCCGGGGCGATTCTCGGCGCCCCGGCTCGTGTCGACTCCCGCCTGGATGACTCCGCGCTATGAAGCCTTGTCGAGCTTGATGCCTCCGTTCACCGTCTCCATCTGGAGGAGCGGTCCCCCCCCGCCGATCGAGCCTTCGATCCGTCGCTTCCCGAACTTCCCCTTCACCGTGAGCGGGAAGTCGGTCTCGATGTCGCCGTTCACCGTCGCCGCCTTGACGTTGGCAGCGGTGGCCCCGGGGAGGGAGACGACGATGCCGCCGTTCACGGTCTTCAGCGTCACCGGGTCGCTCCAGTCGGCTGCACCGACCGTAGCCTTGATTCCCCCGTTGACCGTCTCGGCGCTCGTGAGGCCTGCCGCCTCGATCTTGATCCCCCCGTTCACGGTGTGGGCCTCCGCCCGAGCCTGGATACCCGAGGCCGAGATCCCTCCGTTGACGGTGCGCCCGATGAAGTGCACGCCCGCCGGCACCTCGACCTCGAAGCGGACGTTGACGTCGTTGTTCTTCACCTTCATGTGGCCGCCCTCGCCCGGCGTGCACTCGTTCGGCTCCCCGGCGCTCGGGTAGACCGCGCAGATCGTGACGCCGCCGGCGTGCTCGACGACCTCGATCTTCACGTCGGCGGGGTTGCTCTTCTTCCCCTTCTTGACCGCGTGGAGGACGACCTCGCCTCCGCTGGTCCCGGTGGCCTCAATCCCGCCGTTGACACCCTTGATCTCCACTGCCTTGCCGGTCCCGACCGCCCCGCTCCAGTCGAACGCCTCCTCGGCGGCTGTCGCCGAAACGGCCAGGGCCAGGGTCAACACGGCCACGCTCATCACGCTCGTTCGTCTCATCTCTCGATTCCCTCCCAGGGTCGCACGGCTACCGCGTGCGGATGTGGATGCTTCCGGAGAGCGTCTCCACGTTGATCCGGGCCCCACCGGACCCAGTGCTGAAGTTGAGCTCCTTTGCCGGGACGAAGCTCTCCTGCTTGACCGTCCCGACGCCGAGGCCATTCTCGATCTCGCCGCTGAACGACGAGACGGCGAACTCACCCTTGATGTCCGCGGGGACGAAGAGCTCGACCGAGCCGCTCACGGTCTCGATGTCGACCCGCGCCTGGGGGGTGAGGTCGGCCTCGAAGGAGACACCGCCCGCGACCGACTCGAGAGCCACCCGCTCGAACGGTCCGTCGCTCACCACCAGCTTGCCGTTCACGGTCGAGGCCTCCACCTCTCCCGACGAGCCTCGGATCGTGGCCGAGCCGTTGACCGTCTCGGCCTGGATGTGGCCACTGGAGCCAATCACCTCCACCGTGCCCATCACGCTCGCGAGGCTGATCTCCTTCGCGGCCCCGCGCTGGGTGACCCCGCCGTCGACGGTCTCGGCCTCGACGCTCCCCGTCACGCCGCTCACCTCGATGTCGAGGCGGACGCCCTCGATCTCCACATGGCTGCCGGCGGGGACGTGGATCTCGAGGTCAGATGCCGCCTCCATCGGGTTGTGGTCGTCGACCTCCACCTCGATCGCCGTGCGCTTGCCGGCGCTCTCGAACTCGAGCTCGGCACCAGCGGCGAGGGTGCCGGTCACGTGGACGGCGGCCTCGTTCCAGCCGATCACGTTGACCGATCCGGCCACGTTCTCGATCTCGACGACGCCATCCGCCTCTGCGGGTCGCTGTTCGTCCACCGGTGTCTGGGCGGCGAGCCACGACGGAGCCACCACCGCTGTGATCAGAATGAGTGCTGCGCGCTTCATGACCTTCTCCTTGCTCCTCACGACGTCTCCAGGGTCGTCGAGAGCTTCACCATCTTGCGAAGCACGTCGACCCTCTTGCGATGCGTCGACACGAGCATTCGCTCCAGCTCGGGCCGGTTGGGGTCCTGGGCCAGGGCTCGATGGAGCGCGGCCAGCGCCTCGTCGATCACGGCGAGGTTGTGCTGCACCTGGGCCAGGGTCTCGGGCTCCAGCTCGCCCTTCCGCTCGAGCAGGGCCTCCATCAAGGCGTTCGCTGCGTCCTGGTAGTCGCGCTCCATGGCGACGAGTCCCGGGTCCATCTCCACCGCCGCCGTCTGGAGCCGCCCCCCGGAGGCAGTCGTGGGGCTCGGGATCACCACGGTGTGCACGGGTGCCGGGGTCGGCCGTCCGAAGACCACGGCCCCGAGAGCGATGACGACGGCGGCGGCGACGGCGAGGGCCGGCGTCCAGGCTTCGAAGCGGGGCCAGTACCACACCCGACGCCGCTCGAGCTTATCGGCAATGTCGGGCCAGAGGTCGCGGGGCGGCGACACCGAGCGGGGGAGCGCCTTCGCGTGGGTCAGGAGCTCGCGAAGGTCCTGCTCGTGTCGCCGGCAGTCCGCGCACCCGGCGAGGTGGCTCTCGGCCGCGCGCCGCTCCGGCTCGGGCAGGGTGTCGTCCACCCATTCGTCCAGACGATCGTTCATCTCACGGCAGGTCATGATGCCAGCGCCTCCCTGAGAAGCCTCCGAGCCCGGTGCAGCTGGGCCTTCGAGGTGCCGGGGGCGAGCCCCAGCAGGGACGCGATCTCCTCGTGGGTCCGGCCCTCCACATCGTGGAGGACGAAGACGCGCCGTGCCCCCGGAGGGAGGCGGGTCATGGCCTTCTCCAGGTCGAACCCGGTCTCCGGCGTGGGCGCGGGCGCCTTTGGCTCGAGAGTCATCACGTCGTCGGTTGGGACGACGCGGGCCAGGCGCCGACGCCTGGACCGTCGCTCGGTCAAAGCCACGTTGACCGTGAGGGGGTAGAGCCACGACGAGAAGGCGCTGTGACCGCGGAAGGAGCCGAGCTTGCGCCAGGCCCGGATGAAGACCTCCTGGGTCAGCTCCTCGGCCAGTGCCGGGTCCGAAGAGAGCCTCATGCACAAGGCGAAGACCCTCCGCTCGTTGTCGCGGTAGAGACGTTCGAAGGCGGCCAGATCGCCGCCCTGGGCGTCCTGGACCAGCTGCCACTCGGCGGCCCTGCGCTCGCTGTCGACGGGGGTCGAGATCGGTCTGTCTCCGAAAGCGTGAACTGCGAGTCCATCCCCCATCACTCCTGTCCGACCGATGAGATGCCGGAGGGGAGCGGAGGGTTTGAACCAGAGCAGACGGGCCAACCTTAGTCCATTCCCTGACTTCGGGGAAGATCGTGGGCCTCTCGGGGCCCGGAATCGGCCCAAGTGCCTTCCGTCGGGCCGGAAAACCGCTGCCTGGTGCCCTCAGCTCTCGCTCAGCAGCTCCCGGCCCGCACGAGACGCCTCCTCCAGGAGGGCCAGGAGATCGTCCTCGCGGGTCCGGAAGTTCACGATGGCCACGCGCAGGGACGTCCGTCCCCGAACCACCGTGGGGGCCAGGAAGAAGGCCCCGCTCTCGACCAGCCGGTTGACGATCCGGCGATTGAGCCGGTCGAGGCCGGCTTCCGGGTGCGCCGACGGGCGGTAGCGGAAGTTCACGATCGACAGGCCCGGCTCCGCCAGCAGCTCGAAGTCCTCGCTCTCCCGGACCTTCTCCGCCAGGAACCGGGCCATCGCCACGTCGTGCTCGATCGTCGCCGCGTAGCCCTTCCGCCCGTGGCGCTTGAGCCCCATCCAGACCTTCAGGGCCTTGAACCCCCTGGAGAGCTCGGGCCCGCGCTCGTTGAAGAGCACCGGCCCCGTCACGAGGCTGTCGGGGTCGTGGGCCAGATAGGGGGCGGGCCGCCGAAAGGCGTCGGCGAGGCGCCCGGGCTCGCGCACGAGAGTGGCCCCGGCCTCGTAGGGCACGTAGAGCCATTTGTGTGGATCGGCGGCGACGGAGTCGGCCCGCTCGAGGCCGGCGAAGAGAGGGCGCAGCTTCTCGGAGACGCAGGCCATGGCCCCGTACGCCCCGTCGACGTGCAGCCACAGCTCCTCCCGGGCGCACAGGTCGGCGAGCTCTCCGAGCGGGTCGATTGCCCCGGTGTTCACGCTGCCGCCGGTGCCCACCACGACGGCCGGACGCCGCCCCGCCTGCCGGTCGCCGGCGATCGCCTTCGCCAGCTCGTCGACGCGGATGCGGAAGCGCTCGTCGGTGGGAATGATGCGCAGCTGCCGCCGGCCGATCCCGAGGAGGTCCACTGCCTTGTCCACGCACGTGTGGGCCTCTTCCGACGCGTACACGACGAGAGGAGGAGTGCCCGAGAACCCGGCCTCCCGCACCCCCGGGGCCTTCGCCTGGCGCGCGACGGCCAGGGCGGTCAAGTTGGCCATGGACCCGCCGGAGGTGAGGATGCCCTCGGCGTCGGAGGGGAGGCCGAGAATCTCTGCGATCCAGCGGATGACCCGGTCCTCGACGTGGATCGCCGCGTGGTCTCCGCCCCAGCAGTTGCTGTTCATCGCCGAGGCCAGGTAGTCGGCCACCGTCCCCAACGGGTCGGCGGTGGCGTTGATGAAAGCGAAGAAGCGGGGGTGGGAGTTGCCGAAGGGGTGGCTCAGGACATGGTCGCGAGCGACGTCGAGCACGTCGTCGGCGGGCCGGCCGACCTCGGGGAGCGGCTCGTCGAACAACGCCGCCGAGGTTCCCACCTTCCCGAAGACCGGGCCCCCCCGAAGGCCCGCGCAGTGGTCGGCGACGATGTCGGCCGCCCGGTGGCCCAGGCGCCTCACTTCCTCGGGATCAAGATCGAACTCGTTCATGCGTCCCCCAGCTTGAAGCGGTGACTGCGCGGAGCGTAGCATGCCGACCGCAGGAGGCGAGGTCTGGGCAGCAAGGGACGAGGCTACCGCTCGTTCGATGTGGACGGGTTCGAGGTGCTGGTGGGGAAGGGGTCTGCCGACAACGACCGCCTCACGTTCGGGGTCGCGGCGCCCCGGGATCTGTGGCTCCACGTGTCCGGCCCCGCGGGAAGCCACGTCGTGGTGCGCAACCCGGACGACCTCGACGTGGTCCCCCGTCCCGTGGTGGAGAAGGCGGCCCAGCTGGCGGCCTGGCACTCGAAGGCGCGGGGGGGGCGGGGAAAGGTCGAGGTGCACGTCTGCCGCGTGGCCGACGTCCGCAAGCCCCGAGGCTTCGCTCCGGGCAAGGTCGTCCTCCGGCGCTGGGACGCGGTCAAGGTCTACGCGACAGATCCGACGAAGGGCGAGGACGGGGAGTGAGCCCGGACGCGCGCCGCGGTGTCCCCGTGGACGAAGGGCCAGCACGCCGTCGGACGAGCTCGCTCGGGCCGGCTCTGGCTCAGGGCCGGCGGCCGAAGCGGTAGATCAGGGAGGCGAAGACGCGCTGCGTGCGCAGCGAGAACTCGACCGGCACGACGGTGCTCGTGCCCTCGCCTTCGCTGGACTCGACCGCGACGGGAACGATGTCGCTGCCGAACTCCAGCAGGTAGGCCACGTCGAGGAGGAGCGGTCCCAGGATCAACCCGGTGCCGAAGGTAACCCCGTTCTGACGCGGGACCCTCCCATCGAGGTAGGCCGTGATCTGTCGGTCGTTGAAGTACCCGGCCCTCAAGGGGACCTTCACCCGCGGGCTCGAGATGACCACCCACTCGATCCCCGCGCGGATCTGCTGCGCGTCCACCTGCTCGGAAACGAGGGTAGGGTATGGCAGCTCGTCGAAGACGTCGGGCGGGGGCGTGGGCGGAGGCCTCGTGAGATCGTCCCGCCGCGAGGTGACGGGAAGCGTGAAGTACTCGTGGATGAAGGCCCTGGACCAGCGGCTCTGGGTGAAGTCCGCGGAGACGGTCAGCGTGTCGCGCACGCGCCACGAGACACCGAAGCCGACCGAGGCCGGAAAGTCGATACGCACGTCGTCGCTGCTCGCAGCGTTGAAGGTCTCGTTCTCCATCCCCGAGTCGCTCTCCCAGTAGTCCTTGCGCTTCTTGGAGAGCGTCACGTCGGCCCTGAAGGGCGTCTTGAAGACCCCCCCGATGTTGAGGTTCTCCAGCGGTGACCAGATGACGCCGAGGTTGAAGCTCCAGCCCCGGGGCCGGAAGTCCGTCTCGAACTCCCTCAGTGGACGGGGATTGTCCGGGATCTGCCGGACCAGCACCTGGTCGTAGCCGTTCAGCCAGCGGTTGACGGTGAACCCGAGGCGGAGCCAGCGGATCGGCCGGAAGCCGGTGCCGAAGGCGATGACGTCGAATCCGCCGTCGCTCTCCCCGTCCCAGCGAC
Source organism: Acidobacteriota bacterium (assembly GCA_022340585.1). Lineage (GTDB taxonomy): Bacteria > Acidobacteriota > Vicinamibacteria > Fen-336 > Fen-336 > JAJDNS01. The sequence continues at coordinate 32,055 of JAJDNS010000184.1, read as the reverse complement.
GCCCGCCCCCGGCATCGATGGTGCGGGTCCCGTCGAAGCCGATCGCTCGCTGGTAGCTCAGCTGCACGGAGCCCCGGATCTCCTTGAAGGCCAGGGGCCAGGTGAAGGCGGCAAAGTCGAAGGAGCCCCCATCGAAGGCGTCGATCTCGAAACCTTTCTCGCGGAAGGAGTTGTGGTTTCCCACGAGGGAGAGCTCGGGAGTGCGGAGATAGCTCAACCCGGCCGGATTCCAGGAGGCTGCCGTCGCGTCGTCCGCCCGGGCGAGGAAGGCCCCTCCCATGCCGTAGGCCCGGGCCCCGGCTCCGAGAGTCAGGTTCTGCTGTCCAGTGAGGTCGATTCGATCCTGGTCGAAGACGGGCTGGGCACCGACCGCCGAGGCCCCGCCGAGCGCCACGGCGAGGGCCAGAACAAACCCCCTGCCGGCCCCGGCGAACCAGGCCGGGCCAGTTCTGAAAGCAGACTCTGGAAGCCACGGCATCGACGCGGGGGCAGGATACCACGCTGCCAGGACGCGGGTCGGCGACGTCGATCACGACGGGATCAGCGACGGAGATGCCGCCGGCGGCCTGGCGGCGGCGGCGCGAGTCTCCCGGCGCCGAAGGGAGCGCGTCTCAGGGCCCGTCGACCCGCACGAAGGCAGCCGACGGGGTCAACGCGCGGGGAAGCGTCAGGGCGTCGAACCAGGTCCGAGCCATCCGATCGTACCCCTGGGGGCTCGGATGGATGTGATCGGAGTAGAGGCTGGGCGGGTTGCCCGCCGCCATGAACGCCGCGTGGAGATCGACCACGAGCGCCCCCTCCTCGCGGGCCATCGCCTTGATCATCTCGTTCATCTCCGCGATCCACGCGTTGCGGCCTTCGGCGCCATCGTGGATTGGATTCGCAGGAGTGATCGTGGCCACACAGGGCATGCTGCTGGCCGCCTTCACCATCTGCACCATGGAGCGAAGGTTCGGGACGGTGTCGCAGGTCGCGGGCGCTCCGCAGTGGTTGTAGTCGTTGGTGCCCCAGGCAATCAGCGTGTAGGCGGGTTTGACGAGATCGAGATCCCGCTGGGTCCGGCTGGCTCCGTACTCGCTCGTCCCGCCGCTCCGACCGCGGTACTTGATGTCGATGGGCATGTCGTAGTAGCCGCTCAGCATCGAGTTGAGGACGGACCGGTATCCCTCTCCGTCGCTGGAGCCCGTGCCCTCGGCGATGCTGTCTCCGGTGGAGAGATAGCGGAACGCCTGGTTCTGCCTGATCGGCAGCGCCACCGGGACCAGGACCTCCGTGTCCGCGGGAACCTCGACCGTGCGCTCGGTGCCGAGGATGAAGAAGGGGGGCAGGGTCGAGGTCTCGATGGCGACCTGATGGCTACCGGCCGAGATCCCCTGGACCAGAGCCTCTCCCGTTCCCGCGTGCGAGACTCCGGAGCCGCCTCCGATCTGGATCTCCACATCTCCGAATCGAACGGTCTCCTCGGGATCGAGAGCGCTGTTGCGAAGAAAGTCGTAGTAGACAGTCGCGGTGAGGGAGTGGTTGCCCGGGGGAGCGGTCGGGGTCGGGGTCGGGGTGGTGGGCGGCGAGGATCCGCCACCGCAGGAGCCGAAGGCGAGCCCCACGACGACGAGAGCCAGGTGGCGAGCCCCGGCCATCGTCACCAGCTCCGGGGGGGTCGATCGACGCGCGCCAGCCAGCCGGGGCCACCTCCGGCGGGCGCTCCGCTCGCGACCTTTTCCCTTCCTTCCGACTGCCATCTTCCTCCCTGCTGGCCTCCCTCGCCCACTCGGTGAAGACGTGACATCCGAGCCCGCGGGCGAAACTCTCCCGCCAGGGCCGGTGGCGGTGCCTTCTCGGCCAAGCCATAGAGCAGGAGCATCTTGGCGTCCGGAGGCCACGCGCTGGCACCCACCACTATGCTAGCACTCCGACGTCGCGACGTCGCGACGGCCGGCAGGGGCCCGATGGGGCTGCCTCGCGCGCAGTCTCCGGTCGTGCGGTGGACGGCGGCCACGACGATCGGGTAGAAGGGCGGTTGTGACTCGACCGCCAGGGGCCCTCCGCCCAGACACCGCCTGGTCGCGCTCCTCGGCTGTAGGCAGCACGTCGGAAGCTGAGGGGATGGTGCCTCGCCGTGAGTAGGCAGCACGCCGGTCTGCTCCTCGCCTGCGGGCTCGCCGTCCACGCGGCCCTCGCGGTGCACACGCTGCTCGGCAACGCCGCCACGTTCGACGAGGGGGCCCACCTGCCCGCCGGCTACACCCACCTCGCTCTCGGCGATCATCGGCTGAACCCCGAGCAGCCCCCGCTGGTCAAGCTCCTGGCCGCCGCCCCGCTGCTGGCCGTGGCCCCGAAGGTGAGGACGGACGACCTCGCCTGGCGGATGGGGCGGCAGTGGGAGTTCGGCAGGCGGTTCCTCTACGTCTGGAACGACGCCGACCGCCTGCTTCTCCTGGCCCGGCTTTCGGTGCTGGTCCTCACGCTCCTGCTTCTGAGTGCCCTCTTCCTCCGGGCGCGGCGTCTGGCGGGCCCGGTCGCCGGAGCGGCCACGCTCGCCCTCGCCGTTCTTTCCCCCGATCTCCTCGCCCACGGCAACCTCGTCACCACCGACGTGGGTCTCGCCCTCTTCGTCTTCCTCACCGTCGCCGCGTTTGATCGCCTCACCGAGCGCGCCACGTGGGGTCGGCTCCTGGCGACCGGACTCGCGGCCGGCGCCGCGCTGGCGACGAAGTTCTCGGGGCTCGTGCTGGCCCCGGTCCTCGTGTTTCTCGGGGCGGTGGCGGTCTGGGGGAAGGGACCCCTCGAGTCGGCCCTCTCGGGGCCCGCACGGGCCGTCACCGGGGCGGGTCGCCGGATCCGTCTCGTCCTCGGGCTTCTCGTCGCGATCGGAGGGCTGGCCCTCGTCGTGGTCTGGGCGTCCTATGGCTTTCGCGGCGCCCTCTCGCCCGATCCCGTGGTGCGGGCGTCGCTCCGTGCCCCTCTCGAGGCAGCCCCGGAGGGGACCTGGCAGGGCGCCCTGGTGGGTGCCGCCGACCTCGGCCTGCTGCCCGAGGACTATGCTCGGGGTCTCCTCTTCGTGATGGAGCACTCCGCGAGGCGACCGACCTTCCTGCTGGGTCGGCTGTCGGACGACGGGTTCCCGGACTACTTCCTGGTCACGTTCCTCCTGAAGACCCCGATCCCCCTGCTCATCCTGACCCTGCTCGCTCTCGTCCGGATACCGCGACTGCCGCGGCGCACGGCGGTCTTCTTGTGGGCCCCCGTGGCCATCTACATCGGGCTCACGATGGGCCGGGGTCTCCAGATCGGTCATCGGCACCTGCTCCCGATCCTGCCCTTCCTCCTGGTGGCGGCGGGGGAGGCGGCCGCCAGCCTGGTCCGGTGGCGGCGGCCGGTGGGGCTCGCCTTCGTCGCCGTGCTCGGGGCCTGGTACGGGGCGGGGACTCTCGCCAACCACCCCCATCACCTCGCGTACTTCAACGAGATCGGCGGCGGGCCAACCCGCGGCTGGCGGCTTCTCGTGGACTCCAACCTCGACTGGGGGCAGGACCTGAAGCGGCTGAAGAAATGGATGGACGCCCACGGCGTGACGAGCCTCAAGCTGTCGTACTTCGGCAGCGCCTCCCCGTCCTACTACGGCATCCGCGGGGAGCGGCTCCCCGGCTACTCGGCACCCCACCCGCCCCGGGTGACGCGCGAGATCCATCCCGGCGACATCGTCGCGGTGAGCGCCACCAACCTCCAGGGGGTCTACCTCGACCCCGAGGACCGCTCGATGATGGAGCGACTGCGCCGGCTGACGCCGGCCGGTCGAGTCGGTCGGTCGATCCTCGTCTACCGCGCCGACTTCCGGTGGCCTCCCGGCGAAGCGGAGGCTCAGATCACCCAGTAGCTGCCCATCGCCAGGGTGAAGGCGGCGAGCAGCGTGGCGTGGACGAGCGACTCCCTCCGGCCGGGCGCGTTGCCGGCCGCGAGGCTCGCGACGAGCACCAGCGGCATCAGGGGGATCCAGAGGCGCCCCACCTCGCCGCGGGTCACCCCGAGGGCGAGGAGGGCGGCCATTCCGGCAAAGGTGACCAGCCGGAAGCGGGTGATGGGAGTGGCGCCCCCGTCGGCCACGTGGCGGGCGGTTCCGGCCAGGACGAGGAGGCCGGTCACCGCCACCGGGAGGCCCAGGAAGAGCGCAAAGTCGAGGGGGTTGAACAGGAGCCAGAGGGCGTAGCTACGCGGTGTGGTGTAGATCTCGCGGTGGATGGAGAGCGCGGTGAGCATGGCTCGCACCGGGTGGTGACCGAAGAGGGCGGGAACACCGAAGGACGTGAGCCCGGCGACGCTGCCGGCGGCCACACCGGCCAGTGCGCGCCGAAGACTCGTCGCCCCGTCGGCCGCCGCGAGGGCGGCGAGGCCGCCAATGGCGAGAAAGGCCGCCGCTCCGTACGAGGTGAACAGAGCCATTCCTCCCAGCACGCCCGCCAGGACGGCTCTCCACGCCACGCCTTCCCTGCGCTGGCTCGCGGCCAGCAGGAGCGTCGTGGCCCCCGCGACGGGGAGCGCCAGAGCCTGATCGAGCTGGGGCGTTTGAAGGGCCGGGCCGGGGAGCATGGCCCAGAGCAGGGCCAGGCGCGCCGCCGCCGGGCGGGCCACCCCGAGCGCCGTCCCGAGGTGCGCGATCGGCCAGGCGGCGAGGGACCCCAGCAGTCCGAGGAGAAGAGCCCCGAGGAGAGCGGCCGCCCGTGCCGGACGCGTTGCCGGCGGTCGAGACTCCCGGTCCCGAACGCCGGCGGTGGCGAGGAGCCCATCGGTGACCTTCGGAGAACCCTCGCACAGGGCGAGCATCGCCCGGTAGAAGAGCACCGGCCCCGGCGGGTGAGTGGCGGCGTGCTTGGCCGATCGGGCCTGACCGCGGAGTCGGTCGGCATGGTGGCGGAGGAACGTCCTCGGGTCACGGGCTTCCGGGGAGATGGCCACCGCGTGGTAGGAGCTGTAGGAGCGAGACCGGGTTCGCGAGAGCATCGTGCGCAGGGGACGACCGGGCTCGCGGGCGAGCAGGGCGATCTGCAGGCCGAATCCCAGCACCACCGCTCCGGCGACGAGGGCCCGTGAGATCGCGATGGGATGGCGGCCGGTCCCGGCCCTCCCCGAGACCCAAAGGAGCGCCAGCAGTCCGAAGAGACAGCCCCCGGCCGCGAGCAGAGGCTGCGCCGGGCCTTCCGGTCGGAAGGCCCACCGCCACTCGGGCGGATAGGGAGCCGGCCCTCGCACCAGGGGAGCCAGGTCGAACGGAATCGACGCCAGGACGGGGAGCGAGATGAGGGCGGCGATGCCCAGGATCCGGGCCCGGTCTCCGTTCGCTTCGAGGCTGGGCATGGAAGACCGGCGCGGAGTCTAGCATGCTAGGCTGGCTCCTCGCGCCGGGAGGCCGAAGCTCTCCGGCCCGGAGTGGTCACCGCCGATGTCTGGAGAACGCCGAGGGACCCGGATCCCCACACGCGCCTGGCTGGGCAACCTCGCCCTGGCGCTGGCTTCGGTGCTGCTGGCTCTCCTGATCGTCGAGGTCGCGCTGCGGATCATGGGATTCACCCCCGAGCGTCGCCTCGCCACCCGTCGCATCGTGGACGCGGGCTGGACAACGCTGCTGGACTGCTACCCCTCGAATCCCCGGGGATACTTCGAGATCAACCTGCACGACCCGGCGAACCACGAGCGCTACTTCTCCATCGCCCCCCATCGGTTCGAGTCCATCGCTCGCTGGCACCCGTGGGCGGTGGTCTCCCACTACAACCACCTGCGGTTCCGTGACGTGCCGCCGGCCGCCCGGAAGCGCGGAGTCTACCGGATCGTGATCTTCGGAGACTCCTTCACCGAGGGCCAGGGAGTGAAGGAGGAGCACACCGTTGCCCGCGTGCTGGGGGACCTTCTGGAGGAGGAGCAGCCGGCCCGGTTCGAGGTGCGCAACTGCGGGCGGCGGGGGCTGGACTTCCCGAAGCTCCTGGAGGGATTCGAGGGAGCTCTGCGCTACGAGCCCGACCTCCTCGTCTACGCCCTCGTTCTCAACGACGCCGTGAGGTCCCCGGAGTTCCAGGCCCGGCAGAGCTACATCAACGACTGGATTCTGGACCGGGAGCGGCTGCCCGACGAGACCGTCGCGCCTCCCGGGTTCCTGACCCCCCGCACCTGGGATCTCGTCGCCGACCGTGTCAGCGCATGGCGGGTGGGGCGGGAGACGACCCGGTGGTATCTCGACATGTGGGGCGAGGGCAACGCAGAGGGCTGGCGTTCCACGCAGGGGATCATCCGCGACATGGACCGGCGGGTGAACCGTCAGGGGGGGCGCTTCCTGGTCGTCGCCTGGCCGCTCTTCGTCGGGCTCGAGGAGCCCTATCCGTTCACGCCCATCCACGAGACGGTTGGACGCTTCTGCCTCGGCGCCGGGATCCCCTGGTTCGACCTCCTCCCGGTGTTCCTGGGTCACCGCACCTCCCGGCTCTGGGTCCATCCCGTGGACCGCCACCCCAACGAGGTGGCCCACCGCATGGCCGCCGAAGCGCTCGTGCCCGTCGTGCTGCGGCTGGCCGACGCTCCCTGAGGCGCGGGCGCGGGGTTGGGCGGTGCAGCGGAGGGTCCGGCATGTGCTAGTCTGGCTCACCGCGCTCCCCGGATGCGGCTCCCCTGAATCCCCAGATGATCGTCAAGGAGACCCTCGACAACGGCCTCACCCTGATCACCGAGTCCATACCCGAGGTGCGAAGCGTGGCCGTGGGGGTGTGGCTCAAGCGGGGCAGCCGCCACGAGCGGCCCGAACAGACCGGAATCAGCCACTTCATCGAGCACATGGTCTTCAAAGGCACGAAGACCCGCTCCGCCGAGCGCATCGCCGAGGAGATGGACTCGATCGGTGGCCACATGGACGCCTTCACCGCCAAGGAGTACGCCTCGTTCCACCTCAAGGTCCTCGACCAGCACCTCTCGGTGGCGGTCGACATCCTCGGCGACATTGTTATGAACCCCCTCTTCGATCCCGTGGAGATGGCCCGCGAGAAGAAGGTCATCTTCGAAGAGATCAACATGGTCGAGGACACGCCCGACGACCTCGTCATGGAGCTGTTCGCCGAGGCGTTCTGGCCCGGCCATCCTCTCGGACGCTCCATCCTCGGGTCGAAGCGCTCGCTGGGGCCACTCCGCCGCGCGGACCTCGCCCGGTTCTTCGCCCGCGTGTACCAGCCTTCCAACATCCTGATCGCCGCCGCCGGACATCTCGAGCACGAGGTGGCGTCTGCCCTCGTGCGACGCCACTTCTGCGGACTGCGGGCGAGACGGTCTCCCGCGAACGGGCGGGCCCCGCGGTCCGTCACCCGCGTGGTGACGCGCTCGAAGCGGGAGCTGGAGCAGGTCCACATCTGCCTCGGCACCGCCGGCCTCGCCCAGACCGACCCGGACCGCTACGGGTGCTACGTCCTGAACACGGTGCTCGGGGGCTCGATGTCCTCGCGGCTCTTCCAGAACATCCGCGAGAAGCGTGGCCTCGTCTACTCGATCTCCTCCGGGGTGACTGCCTACTCGGATGCCGGCCTGTTCAGCATATACGCCGCGACCAGCCGAGACTCGGTCCGGGAAGTGATTCACCTCACTCTGGAGGAGATTCGGAGGCTGTGCGCGGAGAAGCTCGGGGAGGAGGAGCTCCGCCGGGCCAAGGACCACCTCAAGGGGAGCCTGGTTCTCTCCCTCGAGTACACGGGGGCCCGCATGAGCCAGCTCGCCCGCGAGGAGATCTACTTCGGTCGGACCTTCACGCTCGACGAGCTCCTGGACGAGATCGAGGCGGTCACCGCCGACGACGTGCAGCGCGTTGCCTCCGAGCTGTTCCGTGAGCGGGTGGCCGCCAGCGTTCTCGGCGATTTGCGGAGATGGCGCCCCCGGGAAAAGGACCTCGTCGTTTGAGCCTTCGGCTTCGAGTCCTCGGGTCCGGCAGCACCGGAAACGCCACTCTGGTGGAGGGCGGTGGGGCGCGCATCCTCGTGGATGCCGGGCTCGGGCCACGGCAGCTCCGGGAGCGGCTCGGGTCCGCCGGGGTCGACCCGGCGTCGGTGGACCTCGTGCTCCTGTCCCACGAGCACGGCGACCACGCTCGGGGCGCGGTCGCGTTCGCCTCGAAGTGGGGGATGCCCCTCGGCGGCACGAGGGGAACCTGGCAGGCCGCGGGCCTCGGCGCGGAGGATCTGCCGGGCTACGAGAGGCTCGAGCCCGGTGCGACGCACCGTCTGGGCAAGCTCGCCATTCGGGCGATCGCCGTACCGCATGACGCGGCGGGTCCGGTGGCCTTCGTGATCTCGGCCGGCGGGGCCTCGTTCGGACACGCCACCGACCTGGGTCACCTGAGCCCGGACCTCGTCGGAGCCTTCCAGGGCTGTCACGCGGTGCTCCTGGAATCCAACTTCGACCCCGCGATGCTCCGCGACGGTCCCTACCCGTGGTCGCTCAAGGAGCGGATTCTGGGACCGCTGGGGCACCTCTCCAACGGTGACGTGGGGCGCTACCTCGAGCAGGGGCTGGGCGCGGAGTGCCGACGGGTCATCCTCGCTCACCTCTCCCAGAAGAACAACCACCCGGATCTGGCTCTGCTGACCGCCGAGGAGGCGCTCCAGCGCGGTGGACGCGGCGAGACCAGCGTCACCCTGGCCGCGCCGGGCGGAACGGACTGGATCCAGGTCCGGGGCGGGGCGGAGGCACCCGACGCGGAGGCCGGCCAGCTTCGCCTCTTCTGACCGCGACCGGGCCGCCGGCGTGCTACGCTGGGGGAGCGATGGTGCTCCGGGCCTTCGCCGTCGCCGTCGCCGCGGTGGCCTGCTTCGCGTGTCTGTCCCCGGACGAGGCGGACCGGGGTGATGCGAGCGCGCAACGCGTCGACCCCGTCGTGCTCGTTCCTGGCGACGCTCCCACTCCCGGTGCGGTTCGTCTCGCCGCCGTCTTTCCCACGGTCGACCGCTACGCCGCCTCCGGGATGCAGTCACTCAACGGAGTCCGTCTGGCGGTGGACGAGATCAACCACGCCGGTGGCATCCACGGTCGTCGCCTGGAGCTGCGCGAGTACCGCACCGGCAGCTACTTCGTCGATGCCCAGCGGGCCGCGGTGCTCGCCATCGAGGATGGGGCTCTCGGCATCGTTGGCGCCAACTCCAGCGAGCTGTCGAAGGCCATCGCCGAGGAGGTCGAAGCCCGCGGCGTCGTGCAGGTCTCGAACGTCTCGACCGCCCAGGATCTCACATGGGTCCCGGAGACGGGCCAGAACCGGGACTTCGTGTTCCGCGTCTGCAGCTCGGACGTCGTGATGGGCGCTCTTCTCGCCGAGTACGCGGTCGAGGACCTGGGAGCTCGGCGGGCGGCGGTGCTCTACGAGGTGGGGCGGGAGTACTCCAACAAGCTCGCCCGGAGCTTCATCGAGAGGTTCGAGGAGACCGCGGGGCGGGCGCCCAGGGAATTCTTCTACCTGGCCCTGGAGACCGACTTCCGACCCCAGCTTGAGCTCATTGCCGACTACCGTCCGGACGTGGTGTTCGTACCGGGCTCGTTCACCGACGCCACCCTCATCGGGGCCCAGGCCACCGACCTCGGCCTCACCGCGACCTTCCTCGGCGGCGACGGCTGGTCGAATCCGCTGCTCTTCCGCCGGGGCGGGCCGCCGGGGGAGGCGTACTTCGCGGAGCTGTGCTCGCCGTCGGCGGAGTTCGAGCGGCGGTACCAGAGGGTCTTCGGGGCCCCCACCCAGGGGTGCCGGGCCCTCCTCGGCTACGATGCCGTGCAGGTCGTCGCTGCTGGCGTCCGATCCCTCGGGCCCCTGACCGACGAGGCCCTCGAGGAGAATCTCGACGACACCCGCCGCCTGCTGCGCGACGCGGTGGCCACAGCCGAGGTCGAAGGCGCGAGCGGCGTGATCCGATTCGACGCCCACGGCGACCGGCGCCAGGGAGTTGCCTTGAGCGCGGTCGAACGAGGGCCGGATGGCCGACCGATCGCCCTCGTGCGAAAGTGGCTGGGAGAGCCATGAGGCGCCTGTTCGGAGCGATTCGTGACCTCAGCCTGCGCGGCAAGGTCACCCTGACGCTGGCCGCGGTCTTCACCGGTAGCGTCGTCGTTCTTCTGCTCGCCCTCGTCCCCATCCTGCGTGAGCAGCGGGAACGCCTGGTGGAGCAGGACCGGAGGCTGCTGACCACCCTGCGCCGGAACTTCGAGCGCTACTTCATCCACGATCTGCTCAGCGAGAATCGCGAATCCCTGGCCGTGCACCTCGGGGCCCTCGTCGGCGAGGAGGGCATCGTGTGGGCCCGGATCGAGGCCGAGGGGCTCGACCTCGGGGCGACCGCGGACAGCTCGGCAATCCGGCGGCTGCTGGGTGAGGAGGTGGAGCCGTATCTCGGCGAGCAAGAGCTTGTCCTCGTGCTGGACCAGGAGGGTCACGCCGAGCTCGTGGGGGTGGGGGGGCGCACCCTGCTCACCGATCTCCAGGTGCGCCGCGAAGCGGCGCGTCCGGCGGCCCCGGCGGCGGACGGTGACGAGTTCCGCGAGACGATCTGGAATGGCCAGCGCGTGCTCGCGCTCACCGCGACCCTTTCCGCGCCCGGCCAGTCGTTCGGACGCCTCCACCTGCTGTACAGCCTCGCTCCGCTGGAGCGCTCCGAGGCGTTGACGCGCTCGCTCTTCTACGGTGGGGTGACGCTGACGTTCGTGCTCGTCCTCCTGCTGCTCAACCCGCTGCTATCGCGCATGGTCCTGACGCCGGTGAGGCGGGTCCACGACGCCATGTCCCGGGCCGCGACTGGGGACCTCCAGGTGAGATTGCCAGTCCCCTCGCGCGACGAGGTGGGCCGCATGGCCGAGTCCTTCAACCGCATGGTGGGGGAGCTCGAGACGAGCCGACGCGAGGTCGAAGGCTACAGCCGCAATCTGGAGGCCATGGTCGAGGCCCGTACCGCTCAGCTGCGCGACTCGGAGGCGAGCCTCCTCACCCTCAAGAACCACCTGTCGACGGTCATTGCCAACGTGGGAACGGGTGTGTTCTCGCTCGACGCCGAGGGGCGAATCGAGGCGTTCAACGACCGGGCCGGCCAGATCTTCGGCGTGCCCCCCAGCGCCGCCCACGGCCGCTCCCTCGAGGAAGCCCTCGGGGGGGCGGAGACCTCCCACCTCGTCGAGGTGGTCGCGGACGTCCGCGACGGCCGCGTGCCCCGCCGCGAGGCGCAGGTCCTGTGCCGACTGCCGCAGGGTCGGCGCACGCTGTCGGTGGTGGCGTCGGCTCTCTTCGGGGAGGGCCGGCGTCCGATCGGAACCGTCGTGGTCTGCGAGGATCTGACCCAGATCCTCGCTTCGCAGCGGCTCGAGGCCTGGAAGGAGGCCGTCGAGCGGGTCATCCACGAGATCAAGAACCCCCTCACCCCCGTCGGGCTGGCCGCGGACACGCTCAAGAACGCGTGGCAGAACGATCGCGCCCGGTTCGGCGAGCTGTTTCCCTCGGCCATCGAGATGATCCAGGGTGCGGTGCGCGACCTCAAGGTCCTGATCGGCGACTTCTCCCGCTTCTCCCGCCTGCCGAAGATGCGGCCGGAGCGCGGTGATCCCAACGCGCTCGTTCTCGATGCCCTCGCGCCCTATTCGCAGAGCTCCCCGGAGGGCCTCGTCGTGCGAGTCGACCTGGCGCCGGACGTCCCCGAGGTGGAGGCGGACTCCGACCAGATCAAGCGCGTCCTGCTCAACGTCATCAACAACGCCCTCGATGCCATGGACGGCAGGGAGGGCGAGCTGCGGCTGAGCACCCGGGCCGAGGAGGGCGAGGTCGTCATCCGCGTGGACGACAACGGACCGGGCCTCGAGGACGTCGAGCGCATCTTCGAACCCCACTACACCACCAAGGTGAAGGGAACCGGCCTCGGGCTCGCCATCGCCCGGCAGATCGTGGCGGAGCATGGGGGGAGGATCGACGCCGAGAGCACCCCCGGTCGCGGCACCAGCGTACGGATCCACCTCCCGGAGGCCCGGCCGGCCCGACCGTCGGAGCAGGGCGGGGACTGACCGCCCACCCCCGCGGAGGCCCGGTCGCCCGGGGAGAGACGGGAGATGCCTTAAACTGCCGCCCGTGGATGCACAGAAGCCCCGACACTACACCCTCACCGTCTCGTGTCCCGACGCCGTGGGCCTCGTGGCTGCAGTCAGCAACCTCATCGCGTCGTGGGGCGGGTGGCTGACGGAGGTGGCCAACCACGCCGACCGGGTCGCGGGGCGGTTCTTCATGCGCAACGAGGTGGCCGCCGACTCACTCTCCTTCGGGATCGAGGAGTTCAAGGAGCGATTCATCCCTCTCGCCCGGAAGCACAGGATGCGCTTCGAGATACGCGACTCCGCCGTGCCCCGCCGCGTGATGATTCTCGTCAGTCGCCAGGAGCACTGCCTGGCCGATCTCCTCCATCGCTGGCGGACCGGAGAGCTGCCTTTCGATCTCCGAGGTGTGATCTCGAACCACGATCAACTCCGGAGCTACGTCGAGTGGCACGACGTTCCCTACCACCACGTCCCGGTGTCGCCGCAGTCGAAGGCGGCGGACTTCGACACCATCGGTGGCCTGCTCGAGGAGGAGTCCGTGGACCTGGTGGTCCTGGCGCGCTTCATGCAGATCCTCCCCCCGGAGCTGTGTGCCCGATACGAGGCGCGGATCGTCAACATCCATCACAGCTTCCTCCCATCGTTCGCCGGAGGGCGCCCCTACGAGCAGGCCTACGCCCGAGGGGTGAAGCTCGTCGGGGCGACGAGTCACTTCGTCACCGCCGAGCTGGACCAGGGACCGATCATCGAGCAGGACGTCGTCCGGGTGAGCCACGCCGACACCGCCAGCGACATGGTCCGGCTCGGGCGGGACGTGGAGAAGACCGTCCTCGCCCGGGCGGTGCGGTACGTGGTCGAGGACCGCGTCATCGTGTACGGAAACAAGACTGTCGTCCTCGCCTGAGGCGCGCCGGTCCCTTGTGGATGACCCTGGGCGCCCGTGGTAGGCTCCCGCCGACCCGCCGCCAGTTCGGAAGGAGACCCTCATGATCCCTCGCTACTCGCGCCCTGAGATGGCGCGGCTCTGGTCCGACGAGAACCGCTTCGGGAAATGGCTTGAGGTGGAGATCGCGGCCACCGAGGTGCTGGCCGAGCGCGGCATTGTTCCCCCCGGGGCCCTGGCCGCCATCCGGGAGCGGGCCCGTTTCGAGGTGAAACGCATCGAGGAGATCGAGCGGGAGGTCCAGCACGACGTCATCGCCTTCGTCTCGTGTGTGGTCGAGCACGTCGGTCCCGAGGGACGCTGGCTCCACTACGGCCTGACGTCGTCGGACGTCGTCGACACCGCCCTCGCGATGCTCGTTCGAGACGCCTGCGACCTCATCCGTCCGGGGCTGCAAGGTCTCATGGACGTGGTCCGCGAGAAGGCCTTCCGCTACCGCAACGCGCCCATGATCGGGCGGACCCACGGGGTGCACGCCGAGCCGATGACCTTCGGCCTGAAGATGGCTCTCTGGCACGCGGAGCTCCAGCGGCAGCTGGCCCGTCTCGACCGGGCTCGCACCACCATCGCTGTCGGGAAGCTCTCGGGGGCGGTGGGGACCTTCTCGCACCTGTCCCCGGAGGTCGAGGAGGCGGTCTGCTCGCGGCTGGGGCTCCGCCCCGCGCCCATCTCGTCGCAGATCCTCCAGCGCGACCGGCACGGCGAGGTCATGACCACTCTCGCTCTCATCGCCGCGAGCCTGGAGAAGTTCGCCACCGAGGTCCGGGCTCTCCAGAAGACCGAGGTCAGGGAGCTGGAGGAGCCCTTCGGGAAGGGCCAGAAAGGCTCGTCAGCCATGCCCCACAAGCGCAACCCCGTGGGCTGCGAGCAGGTCAGCGGGCTGGCCCGGCTCGTGCGGTCGAACTCCCTGGCTGCCCTCGAGAACGTAGCGCTCTGGCACGAGCGCGACATCTCCCATTCGTCCGTGGAGCGAGTGATCATTCCCGACAGCTTCCTGGCCCTCGATCACATGCTGCACCGTTTCACTCGCATCGCGCGGGGGATGACGGTGAACACCGACCGGATGCGACACAACCTCGACCTCGGGAAGGGCCTCGTCTTCTCGGGGCAGCTTCTCCTCGAGCTCACCGCCCGAGGGATGCGTCGTGAGGACGCCTATCGGGTCGTGCAGGCCCACGCCATGGACGCCTGGAAGCACTCCGGAGACTTCCGGAAGCTCATTCAGGACGATCCGGAGATCGGGAAGACCCTCACCCGGGACGAGATCGACGAGGTGTTCCGTCTCGAGCGCTACTTCGATCACGTCGACACGATCTTCGCCCGGGTCTTCGGGGAGCAGGCGGCCGGCGCGGAGCCGGCCCCGGAGTGAGGAGACCTCGATGAGCTCGCCGCCAGTCGCCCGGTCGGCGGTCCGCGCTCAGACCAGGTAGAGCGCCGGGTCCCGCCGCCGGTCGTCGACCCGCCGCTCATTGTCGTGCGCCACCGCGGGACCGTTTCTCCGGCGGTGCCCGTTTCCACCCCCGTTTCGCCGCTGGCCGCCGCGGCGGTCCACCACGATCGCGATGTCGGGGGTGCCGCCGAGCAGGCTGCTCAACAGGGGGATCGCCGCGGCCCGGTCAGGGCTGACGACGACCACCGACGGGTTGCTGACCGTCTGCCGCTCAATGCAGGCAGAGCAGATCCCGTGGGTGACTCCGGGATCCTCGAGGGGCTCCTTAGAGCCCATGTACTTCTGGCACCAGGCGCACACTGTGACCATATCGGACCTCGTCCGGGAGGACGCTCCACACGCAACCGCTGCGTGGCCGGCATTCTAGCGCAGCCGGAGGGCGGGGGAAACCCGGCAGTCGCCCCGGGGCCCACCGCCCGGTCCAGGGTCGGGCGCACGTCGTGGCTCGCAGGCGCCAGTTGGAAGGCCGGGTGACGCACGGTCTGGGCCAGGTTGGCCCCAAGACTCAGGGCCAGGGCTGCCCCGATCACGACAGTGGCCACCCTCTGAGTGCGACTGAGGTCGCGCCACGATGCTGCGACTCCGAGATCGACGGTCCGAGCAGCCAGGAGGAACAGCACCGGCAGCACCGGCAGGCGGAAGCGCGTGGAGGCAAAGGCCACGACGTGCAGGGCCAGATAGAAGCAGGCGAAGCCGACGATGAGCGCCCCGTAGCGCTCCCGGGAGGCGGGCAGGAATCCCGGGAGGGCCAGCGCCACCACGAGCAGCAAGGGGAGGGTCGCCGCGGCCAGAACGAGCCACCGGGCGGAGCGGGGGATGTCGTAGGCCCCCCGCTGCACGTGGATCACGGCGTGGTCGTTCACGCCGAAGAAGGCGGGAAGCTCACGAGCCAGCTTCTCCAGGATCCAGGTCGGTTGCCGCTCCCACACCGCGCGCGCGGCCTCGTGCAGGGCGTGGCGGCTCTGGGCTACGGCCCCCCCGGGGGTGCCGTGGTACTCGCGGTAGACATCGTCCCAGGGCTCCGTCGTGTTCCCGAGCCACAGGTTGAAGCTCGCTCGCGTGGCCACCGGGACCAGAT
Source organism: Acidobacteriota bacterium (assembly GCA_022340585.1). Taxonomy (GTDB): domain Bacteria; phylum Acidobacteriota; class Vicinamibacteria; order Fen-336; family Fen-336; genus JAJDNS01. Next base: position 16,515 of record JAJDNS010000184.1, on the reverse strand, counting down.
CTCCGGTGGCCTGCCAGTTCCTCAGGGTCCAGGGCAGGACCGTCAGGAGGCACGCCCCGAGGAAGACCGCGGCGCGGCGGCCGCCCTGCCGCCGGCCGAGGACGAGCCACAGGGCGGCCGCCGGCGCCGCCACCAGCGCCGTTTCGCGCACGAGGGCGGCGAGGCCGCACAGGAGACCGGCCGCCGCCGCCGGGGCCCTCGTTGCGGTTCGCTCGGATGCCACCAGCCGCTCGATGGCGCCCCACAGCAGAGCCAGGAAGAGCACCTCCGACCAGAAATGCGCGGTGTACCAGATGAGCTCCGGGTAGAGGGCGGTGGCATACCCCGCCAGCAGGCCGACCCGGGGGGACCAGGCCGTGCTCCCGACCCGGACCACGAGGGGGACGAGCAGGGCCCCGAGCACGACCTGGACCCACTTCACCGCCTCGAGAGAGCCGGTCAGGTGCTCGAGGAGGCCCACCATGTACGCATACAGCGGGGGGTGGAAGATCTGGGTGTAGCGCAGGGGGGCGAAGGAGACCTCCGGGGACGCCACCTGGCGACCGATCGCCACCCAGACTCGCTCGTCCGCCACCAGGTGGGTCGGGGGCTCGAGCAGCACGAAGGCCGCCCGCACCGCGAGGGCGATCAGGAACAGGACGCCGAGCGCTCGCGGGCTCGGCCCGTCGCGAGAAGAGGAAGGCACGGTGAGGCTGACCCCGAGGATTGTCCGGGATCGCCCGGGGTCGCGCAACTCTCGCATCTCGGGGCCCCTGATCGGCTACCATGCTGGAGATGAGCCTCGAGACCCCGTCTTCCCCGGTCACCCCTGGGCGCGGAGTCGTCGACGACGACCACTTTCACGACCAGTGTGGCCTCTTTGGCGTCGTCGGTCATCCCGAAGCCGTCCACCTGACCTACATGGGCCTCTACGCTCTCCAGCACCGAGGCCAGGAGTCGGCCGGGATCGTGGCCAGCGACGGTGAGCAGCTCCGCATGGAGAAGGGGATGGGGCTGGTGAACGACGTCTTCACCGAGTCCCGGCTGGAGAAGCTCTCGGGCGCGCGGGCGGTGGGGCACGTTCGCTACTCCACCGCTGGCGAGACCGTGGCGAGCAACGCCCAGCCCTACCTGATCGAGTGCCACCGGGGCCCCATCGCGGTCGGGCACAACGGCAACATCGTCAACGCGGCCATCCTCCGCCAGGAGCTCGAGGCGGCGGGTTCGATCTTCCAGTCCACGTCCGACACCGAGGTGATCCTGCATCTCTACGCTCGCAGCCATCGCGAGCGGCTCGAGGACGCGATCGCCGCCAGCCTGTCCAAGGTGATGGGAGCCTTCTCGCTCCTCTTCCTGACCCCCGACGCCCTGGTGGCGGCCCGCGACCCCTGGGGCTTCCGACCGCTCGTCCTGGGGCGCCTGGAGGGGGCCACGATCGTCGCCTCGGAGACCTGCGCCCTGGACCTGATCGACGCCGAGTACGTGCGTGAGATCGAACCCGGGGAGATCCTGGTCGTCGACGGCGAGGGGGTCCGGTCCTTCCATCCATTCCCCCCCGAGCCCGCCGCCCACTGCATCTTCGAGCACGTGTACTTCGCTCGACCCGACAGCCTCGTCTTCGGTCGCACGGTGCTCGAGTCGCGGCTCCTCCTGGGCCGACAGCTCGCACGAGAGGCCCCGGCCGCGGCCGACGTGGTGGTGCCGGTGCCGGACAGCGGGATGGGAGCGGCCCTGGGCTACGCCCAGGAGAGTGGCCTCCCCTTCGAGTGGGGTCTCATCCGGAACCACTACGTGGGCCGGACCTTCATCCAGCCCCGTCAGTCCATCCGCTCGGTGGGAGTCAAGATCAAGCTCAACCCGGTCCAGCAGGTCCTTAAGGGGCGCCGGGTGGTGCTCATCGACGACTCGATCGTCCGGGGCACAACCTCCCGGAAGCTGGTTCGAATGGTTCGCGAGGCGGGCGCCCGGGAGGTGCACGTGCGCATCAGCTGCCCGCCCACCACCGGGCCCTGCTACTACGGGATCGACACCCCTCTCAGCAGCGAGCTCATAGCCGCCAGCCACACGGTGGAGGAGATCGGACGCTACATCGAAGCGGACAGCCTCGCCTACCTCACCCACGAGGGGCTGCTGGCCTCGGTGGACGACGCCGAGGGTCGTCGTCACTGCACGGCCTGCTTCTCCCGCCGTTACCCGGTGGCGGTCTCGGTGCCCAGCGAGTCCCAGATGCGCCTGTTCGAGAAGGCGCGGAGCTGACCCAATCCCGGGATGCCGCGCTTTCTCGCCATCGGGCACGTCACCCGCGACCAGCGCCCCGGTGGCGACGTTCTCGGAGGCTCAGCGGCCTACGCGGCCCTGACCGCCCAGAAGCTGGGCTGGTCGGCCGCGGTGCTGACCGCGGCTGGTCCCGACTTCGAGCCCGAGCGGGAGCTCGCCGGGGTGGCGGTCTTCGTGCGTCCCTCCGGGGCCACCACGCGTTTCGTCAACACGTACGAAGACGACGGCTCGCGCCATCAGGTCGTCACCGCCCGGGCCGAGGACGTCGACCTGGCGATCCTGCCCGACGACTGGCGGCGGCCCGACGCGCTGTTGCTCTGCCCGGTGGCCCGCGAGCTGGACGGGGTCAGCGCGTCCGCGCTCGAGGCGGGCGCGGTGGGGGCCGTTGCCCAGGGATGGCTGCGGGAGATCGGCGAGGACGGGGACGTCTCGGCCCGCGAGTGGACGGGGGCGGGGCGAGACCTGCTCGGGGTCCACGTGGTCTTTCTGTCCGAGCAGGACCTGCCGGAAGCCGAGAGGGCGGCGCGGGAGCTCCTGGGGCAGGTGCCCATGGTCGCGCTCACCCGCGGCTGGCGCGGCCTGACGCTGCTGACTCGCGGGGGCGAGCACGAGGTCCCTTCGCTGCCCCGGACCGAGAGCGATCCCACCGGAGCCGGTGACGTCTTCGCCGCCGCGTTTCTCGTGGGCTACCATGAGTCCGGCGACCCGCCCGGCGCGGCCGCGTTCGCCGCCTGTGCGGCCTCCTGTGCGGTCGAAGGCGTGGGAGCTTCGAGCCTCGGCGACCGCGAAGAGGTGCTGGGGAGGCTGAAGATGAGGGAGCGCCTTCTCGAGGAGGGAGAGTGGGATGACTAGAACGGCAGCCGGGACGTGGCTCGGGGCGCTGCTGGTGGCGGCCCTCCCCGTGGTCGGACAGGAGACGGCACCGCCGTCCCCAGCTGCCGTTGGCGGGTCAACGGCGGTGGTCGAGACCCCCAAGGGCAGCTTCACCATCCGGCTGCTCCCGGCGGTCGCGCCGAACCACGTGGCGCACTTCATCAAGACCGCGAGGGCCGGCGGCTTCGACGGGACGACCTTCCACCGCATCATCGCGGGGGGGATCATCCAGGGGGGCGACCCGCTCTCGAAGGACCCGGGCAAGGCCTCGAGCTACGGGACCGGAGGCCTGGGCCTGCTGAAGGCCGAGTTCTCGGATCTCCCTTTCCTCAAGGGCACCGTGGCGGCGGTGCGTCGGCCTTCCAGCGTCGACAGCGCCGGGAACCAGTTCTTCGTCTGCGTCAACGACCAGCCGTCCCTCAAGGGGCAGTACACGGTGTTCGGCGAGGTCACCTCCGGGATCGAGGTCGTGGAGCAGATCAGCCTGACCCCGGTGGACGGCCAGACGGCCACCGAGCGCGTCGAGATGAAGGTCACGATCCAGGCGCCGTAGCGGTTCTCAGCGCATCGGGACAACTCCTGAATCCTCTGGGCGAGCGGCAGCGGTCGGCCACCCGCCTGCGGGCCCGCGGGCTTCGAAGAGAGGCAGGGTCCTCGGCGGGTCCCGGCCGCCGCTGCCTCGACACTCCTGCTCTCTGAGCTTCTGGGCGAGCGGCAGGGGTCGGCCACCCGCCCGCGGGCTTCGAGGTGAAGCAGGGTCTTCGGCGAGGCCCGGCCATCCGTGCCTCGATGCTCCGGTGCGTGGGTCTCCGGGCTACTCCGCTCGGAGGACCTCGAGGGGGGGGCGGCGCCACACCTCGGTGCTGCCGGAGAGTCCGATGGTGACCGTCATCACCATCACGGTCAGCACGAGCGCCAGCATCGACGGTCCCGGGACCGCGAAGCGGCCCTCGAACACGAAGCGTACGAGGATGAAGCCGGCGAGCGTCGACAGGGCGATGGCGGTCACCCCGGCGAGGGCCCCGAGCACCGCGTACTCGGCCAGCAGGATGCGCAGCAGCTGGGGACGCGTGGCCCCGAGGGTCCGGAGGAGCGCCCCCTCCCGGACGCGCTGGTAGCGGCTCGCCGCGACCGCCCCGACGAGTACGATGGCCCCCGCGACCAGGCTGAACAGTGCCATGAAGCGGACGGCCAGGACCACGCGGTCGAGGATGGACTCGATGGCCCGTTGCACCTGGGTGAGGTCGAGCGACGAGACGTTGGGGTAGAGGTCGATCACCTCCCGCTGCATCCGGGCGCGGGCGTCGGGCTGCTCGACCCGGGCCAGCAGGACGAAGCTCTGGGGAGCCGACTCGAGGGGGCCCTCGGGGAAGAGCACGAAGAAGTTGGGCTCGAACCGCGCCCAGTTCACCTCGCGCAGGCAGGCCACCCGCGAGGCCACCCGCACGCCCTGGATGTCCCAGACGATCGGATCGCCCAGCCCCACGCCCAGCTCGCCGGCGACCTCCGCCTCGATGGCCACCGGCAGCTCCTGGTCGGTGCCGCGCCCACGCCATTCGCCCGGCTGCCACCAGGCCCCCTCGACGATCTCGTCCGAGGGGTTCGGGGTGTCCCGATAGCTGCTCCGGTACTCGCGGCGCAGGGCCCAGCGCCCACGTACCCCGTCGGCGTCGGAGGCCCCCAGGACCGCGGTGACGAGACGTCCCTTCACCGAGTGCAGGCGCATGGGCACGATGGGCGTCGGGTCCCCGATGAGTGGGGCCGTCTCCGCGACGAGGGCCTCGACCTCGTCGCGCTGGTCGGGCTGAACGTCGAAGAACACCACGTTCGGGCGCTGGGCGCCCTGGTCGACGCGCAGCTCGCGCAGGAGGTTGTGCTGCACCAGCAGGAGCGTCGCCAGCAGGAAGGCCCCGAAGCCCAGGGCGAGCACGACCATCAGCGTCTGGTTCGCCGGCCGGTAGAGGTTGGCGAGACCCTGGCGGTAGAGGTAGGGAAGGGCCGAGGGGAAGAAGCGGCGGAGGCCCCGCACCAGCAGCGCGGCCGCCACCCAGAGGGCGCCCACGGCCACACCGACCCCCGTCGCGAAGCCAAGCCCTGAACGGACGTCGCCAGCCTGGAGGACGGCCAGCGCGACCACGCTCGCGGCCAGGGCGAGCACCGCCACGAGTCGGGCCGGATCGCGGCCGATCCTCTCCCCCTCGTAGTCGCGGCGGAGGACCATGAGCGGCGACACGCGGCGCACGGCCAGGAGCGGGAGCAGCGAGAAGACCACCGCCACCCAGACCCCCACCCCGATCCCGCCGAGGATGGCCGGCCACGAGGGCGCCCATGCGACGTCCACCGGCAGGACGTCGCTCAGGACCCGGGGGAGCTCCAGCTGGACCACGGCGCCGAGGGCGGCCCCGAGGAGGCTCCCCAGCAACCCCACCGCGACGGCCTGGACGAGGTAGACGGCGAGCAGCGTCGCCCCGCTCACCCCGAGGCAGCGCAGGATCGCCACGGACTCCATCCTTCGCTTGATGAACACGTGGACGGCGCTCGCCACCCCGAGCCCGCCCAGGAGAAGGGCCGCGAGGGCCACCAGACCGAGGTAGTCCCCGAGGTGCTCCATGGCGTCGCCCAGCCGTCGCTGGTTGTCCTCGACCGTCCGCAGGTTCACGCGCTGCTCGCCGAAGCGCGGGCGGAACCGCTCGGCCAGCTGCTGGGGGTCGGCCCCCGGGGGGAGGGCCAGGTACGCTCGGTGGCCGGCCCGAGAGCCGAACGCGAGCAGTCCGGTGTCGTCCACCCGGTCCCGGCCGATGAAGACCCGCGGTCCCAGGGACGACCGGACGCCCACGTCTCCCGGGAAGTCGTCGACAGTGGCGCGCAGGATGAAGGTGGCCTCGCCGAGGGCAAACTGATCGCCGATCTCGATCCCCAGCGCGATGGGCAGGGACGGGTCGGCGATCGCCTCTCCCGTTTCCGCCAGGCGCGACCACTCGCCCGCGGGGGTGGTCTCGATGGAGCCGTAGAATGGGTAGCCGGGATCGACCGCCCGGACCTGGACGAGCCGGGTGGCGCCACCGTTGGGGACCCGGGCCATGGCGCCGAAGGTGATGGTTCGGGCCACCCGCGCCCCCGGTCCCGGCCCCGCCGCGCGACGCAGCTCCTCGAGCAGTGCCTCGGTGTCGTCTCCGAAGGCCTGGTACGACGAGACCACGAGGTCGGCCCCGAGCAGGGCACGGGCCTCGGCCCGGATCGATTGGCCCAGGCTGTCGGTGAAGGAGTTGATGGCCACGAGGGCGGCGACGCCGACGGCCACGGCGGCGATCAGGAGCAGCCCCCGGCGGCGGGACGCCCGGCCCTCTCGCCAGGCCATGGCGAGGACGAAGCGCAGACGGCTCATGCCGGGCCGGCCGAGTCGGACACGACCGCACCGTCCCGGAGGCGGAGCACACGTCCGGCGCGGTCTGCAAGGTCCGGATCGTGGGTGACCAGGACCAGCGTGGTCCCGAGCTCGCGGTTCATCTCCCCCAGCAGCTCCACCACGTTGGCGCCGTTGACGGCGTCCAGGTTGCCGGTGGGCTCGTCGGCAAACAGGATCCGGGGACGATGGGCGAAGGCCCGAGCCACGGCCACCCGCTGCTGCTCGCCGCCCGAGAGCTGGGCCGGGTAGTGGTGGCCGCGGTCACCCAGGCCCACCCGGGTGAGAAGCTCGGCCGCTCGAGGGCGCCCGTCCTGGCCCCGCAGCTCGAGGGGCACCTGGATGTTCTCCCGGGCGGTGAGCGTAGGGATGAGATGGAAGGACTGGAAGATGAAGCCGACCTTCTCGGCCCGGACCCGGGCCCGCTCGTCCTCGGAGAGGGTCGTCAGATCGTGGTCGTCGAGGACGACCCGCCCCCGAGCCGGGCGGTCGAGGCCGGCCAGGAGGCCGAGAAGCGTGCTCTTCCCGCTCCCGGACGGGCCGGTCACCGCCAGGAAGCCTCCGGGCTCGAGCTCGAACGTGATATCTCTGAGGACGGTGATCTCGTGCCCGCCGGACACGTAGGTCTTGGCGAGCGCTTCGCAGCGCAGGATCGACATGAATCGACTCGGTCTCCGGCCCCCTTCACGCATCATATCGGCAAAGCTCATCCCGCTTCTCGCGCTGGGGCTCGTCGTCGCCCTCTCGGGGCTCGGGTGTCGAGGCCCGGAGACCCCGGAAGCGACCTCCACGCCCGCGCCGCCGCCCTCGACGGTGTCGGCGGGCGAGGGGAGCGTTCCCGAAGCGACGGACGATCGCCCGGTCATCCTCTTCGTGGGGACCAGCCTCACCGCGGCCCTGGGCCTCGACCCCTCGGAGGGGTACCCGGCCCGGATCCAGGAGAAGCTGGACGCCGCCGGGCTCCGCTACCGCGTGGTGAACGCCGGGGTGAGTGGCGAGACGTCGGCGGGAGCGCTGCGTCGCATGGACTGGCTGCTCCGCCAGGAGGTCGCCGTTCTGGTTCTCGAGACCGGAGCCAACGACGGCCTGCGAGGGCAGGACCCCGGGGCCACGCGGGCGAACATCCAGGCCATCTTCGACCGGGCTCGACAGCAGGAGCCCCCGCCGAACCTGGTCCTCGTGGCGATGGAGGCCCTGCCCAACTACGGCGAGGACTACCGCGAGAGCTTCCGGGCCATCTACCCCGAGCTGGCCGAGGCCAACGACGCCGTCCTGGTCCCGTTCTTCCTCGAGGGCGTGGCTGGCAACCCGGAGCTCAACCAGCCCGACGGGATCCACCCCACCGCCGAGGGCCACGAGCGCGTCGCCGAGAACGTCTGGAAGGCCCTGGAGCCCCTCCTGACCGAGTAGCCCAGGTACGAACCCCCTGGTGCGGGGGTCAAGGTCTTGATCGTTGTGCGTCGCGTCGTCGTGGGCCATCGCGGTGCACAATGCATGACCTGACCCCTTCCGTTGTTCGCTGCGGCCCGCCACGGTACCTGCGCTTCCCGCTCAGCAGTGCTCCTCCAGGAAGCCCAGCCCCCGCTCCGCCGCCCAGAACCACCCTGGCGCCGGGCTCCGCCCCACGAAGCCGCAATGGCCCCCGGTCCGGGTGACCTCCCGTGTCACAGTGCCGATCGGCCACTTTTCCACCGCGGCCACCGGAATCATCGGATCGTCGGCCGCCGCCAGCACCAGGGTCGGGCGCTCGATGGCCTCGAGCCAGGGGCCGGCACTGGACCGGGCGTAGTAGTCCGCCGCGCCCTCGTATCCTCCGAATGGAGCGGTGATCGCGTCGTCGTACTCGCGGACCGTGCTCAGACCCGCCTCGAGCCCGGCCGGAAAAAGGTCGGGCCGCTTCCGATGGCGGCGGCGGTAGGCCTCCGTGAGCATCACCATGAAGTAGCGCTGGTAGAGCCGGTTGTCCCAGCGCTCCAGGGCGTCGGCACAGGCGCTGAGGTCGAGAGGGGCCGAGATCCCGACGAGGGCCCGCACCCCCTCCGGGAGTCGGTCCCGACCCCGTCCGGCGGCGAGGAGAGTGAGGTTCGCCCCGAGAGAGAAGCCCGCCACCGCGATCCGCGGGACACGAGCGGCCACGCACTCGAGGGTCGCCAGGAGGTCGCCGTCCAGCCCCGCGTTGTAGAGCAGGGGACACAGGGCCTCCCCGTCGCCGGAGCCGCGCATGTTCATCCGGACGACGTGCCATCCGCGGGCGAAGGCCCGCGCGCCGGTCGACACCACGTAGGACGACGTGTCCGAGCCCCCGAGGCCGTGGACGATCACCAGGGCGGGCCGATCCTCGCGGGGGCCCGGCTGCCACGACGCCCGCAGCAGGAGCCGGGCTCCGCCGTCCGAGTCCACCACGACATCCTCGCTCGGGGGCGACCAACGCAGCCGGCGGCGCAGGAGGTGAGCGAGCAGAGTCTGACGGTGACCTCCGCTCAACCAGGGGTGGGGGCGGAACAGACCGTTGATCATGGCAGATGTGCTCGAGCTCACTGGACCTGGGGGGCACGCGGTGGTCGGCGCCGCTATAATCGCCGACGGTCGTTCCAACGATGATACAGGCCTTTCACGTCTACAAGCAGTACGACCGGGAGTCGATGGCGCTGTCCGACATCACTCTCCACGTCGCCAAGGGAGACTTCTGCTTCCTCACCGGCCCCTCCGGTGCCGGCAAGACGACCTTCCTCAAGCTGGTCTTTCGCGAGGAGCTCCCGTCGCAGGGCCAGATCCTCGTGGGTGGTCGCAACATCACCGCCATCCCGCAGGGTCAGATCCCGGAGCTGCGACGCTCGGTGGGGGTCGTCTTCCAGGACTTCAAGCTTCTCAAGCGGAAGACGATCCTCGAGAACGTCGCGTTCGTGCCTCGCATTCTCGGGGTGCCGGCTCGGGAGCAGAAGCGCCGGGCCTTCGCCTCCCTGAGGTCGGTGGGGCTGCACCACAAGATGCACGCCTATCCGTTGCAGCTGTCCGGCGGCGAGCAGCAGCGGGTGGCCATTGCCCGGGCCCTGATCAACGAGCCGATGCTCCTCCTCGCCGACGAGCCCACCGGCAACCTCGATCCCGAGATGGCCCAGGAGATCATGCGGCTCTTCCTCGAGGTCAACGCCCGGGGGACCACGGTGCTGGTGGCCACCCACGATCGCGACATGATCCAGCGGATGGGGAAGCGGGTGATCGCCCTCGACCGTGGACGGGTGGTCTCGGGCTAGGCGGAGACGCTCTCCGCCGCCAGCATGGCCCGGATTCGCGAGACCACCGCTTCGAGCGCCACCTCGTTCTGGGCCCCCCCGGGGATGATGAGGTCGGCGTAGCGCTTCGAGGGCTCCACGAACTCGAGGTGCATGGGGCGGACCGACTCGAGGTACTGCCGCCGCACCGACTCGAAGCTGCGGCCCCGTTCGAGAATGTCCCGGTCGAGCCGGCGGAGGATGCGGACGTCGGCGTCGGCGTCGATGAACAGCTTGATGTCCATCAGTCGCCGCAGCGCCTCCTCGGCCAGCACCAGGATGCCCTCGAGGATGACCAGCGGCCGGGGAGTCAGCGCGTCGGGCTGCACCTTCCGCGAGTAGGTCCCGTGGTCGTAGGTGAGGTGCGGAACGGGCCGCCCCGCCTTGAGGTCGCGCAGATCCTGGACGAGGAGCGACGTGTCGTAGGCGTCGGGGTGGTCGTAGTTGATGGCCGCCTGCTTCTCCGGACTGAGGCTGCTGCCGTCCTTGTAGTAGGCGTCCTGGGCGAGGAGCAGGCAGCGCTCCTCCCCCACCCGTTCCTGGATTCGGACGGCCAGGGAGGTCTTGCCCGATCCCGTCCCTCCCCCGATCCCCACGAGCAGACTCATGCCACGGATTATAATCGCGGCTCCCATGGTGATGGTGCGCGCGCTCGCCTATTTCTTCCAGGAGGCCCTCACGAGCCTCTGGCGCAGTCGGCTCGTAAACGCGGTGTCCATCGGGACCATCGCGGTGAGCCTGTTCGTCCTCGGGGCCTTCCTCACCGTGGCCGGGAACCTGGGGGACGTGGTGAACCGCTGGACGGAGAAGATCCAGGTCATCGTGTACCTGGAGGACGGAATCGAGGATCGTGTGCGCGCCAGCCTCGAGAACCGGCTCCGCGAGGACCCGGCGGTGGAGTCGATCGACTCGGTGAGCAGGGACCAGGCGCTCGAACGCTTCAAGGCCCTGTTTCGAGACCTGAGCTCGCTCCCCGAGGACCTCGGCGAGAACCCGTTCCCCGCCTCCCTCGAGGTGAACCTGCGGGCGAGCCACCAGTCCCCCGAGGAGGTCGAGCGCCTCGCCGGGGAGTTCGCAGAGGTCCCCGGTGTGCAGGAGATCCAGTACGACCTTCTGTGGATCGATCGCCTGGCCACGGGCGTCCGCCTTCTGCGGGGGGTTGGGGCCTTCCTCGGCGGAATCCTGGTTCTCGCCGGGATCTTCACCATCTCCAACGTCATTCGCCTCACCGTCTACGCGCGGGAAGACGAGCTCGACATCATGCGTCTGGTGGGCGCGACGCGGGCCTACGTGAAGGGGCCGTTCGTGGTCGAGGGGATGATCCAGGGCGGACTCGGAGGCCTGGTCGCGGCCGCCCTGCTCTGGCTCGCCCTCCGCTGGCTGGCGAGCGACGTGTCCTCGTCGGAGATGCTCGGCCGGGCGGCCTTCGCGTTGCCGTCGCCGATCGCGCTGGCCCTCGTCGTCGGGGGCATGGTGGTCGGGATCGTGGGGAGCCTCGTCAGCCTCCGCCGAGTGCGGGTCTAGAGTCCCGAGAGGGCACCCGCCGACGGCCCGCCAAGGACACACTGGCGACCGGGGCTCGCAGCGGTCCTCAGAAGGTGTAGGTCTTGCCCTGCACCAGGAAGCTCAGACGGCGCCGCTTCAGGGCCCGCACCTGCTTGCGGATCTTGGCCATGTGGCGGGGCTTGGCACCGTAGAGGTAGATGGGCACGTCCTGCCTGAACTTTCGCAGCTCGCGACCGAGCGTCTGAGGGGTCAGGTGTCCCGAGACGTTGGCGAGGTCCTGCAGCTCGTTGGGGAAGGAGGTCTCCACGATGAGGGCCTTCAGGTTCTCGACCTTGTTGACGATCTTCCAGAAACGCTCGGTGGGTCCGGTGTCGCTCGAGTAGGCGATGGCTCCGCTCTTGTCCTCGACGACGAAGCCGGTCGTGGGGACAAGATGCGAGACCTTGATCGCCCGAAGGGTGATGCCGTTCACTGCGAACGGCTTCTCCAACGGGACCTCGACCAGCTTCAGGACCGGCGTCAGGTCGTTGGGGAGACTGGTGAAGTCGGGCCACGTGTGGTTGTTGAAGAGGTGGTCCTTCATCGACGCGATCACCTCGGGGATCGCGTAGATGCGCAGCTCGAAGCCGGGAGCAGAGAAGTTGTTGTCGATAAGGAACGGGAGCGAGCAGGTGTGGTCGAGGTGCGAGTGCGAGATGACCACGTCCTTCACCTTGACCTGCTCGCGCAGGCTGAGCGCACCCGACACCCAGCCGGCATCCAGGCAGACTCTGCCGTTCACGAGGAAGGACGTCATCCCGTGCTGGGGCACGTTGCCGCCGTAGCAGCCGAGGACTCGAAACTTCATGGTCCGCTCACCCGCAAGTCCCGGAAAGCCATACGTTTGCAGGCAGATCCCAAGGTGCGACGGTAGCATGCGCTCCAGGGCCGGTCAAGTGCGCTCGGTCACTCGGAACACCGCAACCTCCTGTGGCTCAGTTGGATGAAGGCCGCGGGGGGGAGCCGGGCCGTCCTCGGGCTCGAGGAGGGGCCCAGCGGCCGCCCGGCGGGCACCGCGGGGATAATCGTTTGACCCGAAGCCGGATCTCGCCCCCATAATTGAGCATGCGTCTGCTGGGCACCGTGGCGGCGCTCCTTGCTCTCGGGTTGGCGTCCCCGGGGGCCGCCGTCGGCCAGTACGGGGGCGGCGACTACGGGACTAACGAGTACGAGATGCAGTACGGGGAGCCGATCGACGTCGCCCTCGAATCGCTCCTGCTGATGCCGGAGTCCTACTACGAGCGAGCCGTCCGGGTCAGCGGGACGCTCGGAATGCTCACCAGCGTCGGCCAACGAGCCTGGGCCCTGGGCGATCCCGGGGGTCGTGCGGTCATCTTCCCGGTTCGAGTGGTGGCCGCACGGTTCGAAGACGACGCCCGCACCTGGGTCGGACGGGAGATCGAGATCACCGGTGTCGTGAGCCAGGGGACCGATCCGGAGAGCCATCAGACGACCACCACCATCAACTTCTGGAAGTACTATGGACCCCAGGAGCGCAAGCAGGAAGGCCGTCCGGCCGCCCCGGAGGCCACCCTCGAAGATCTCCTGACGCGTCTGGGGCAGTGGGACGGGGAGACCGTCCGGGTGGTGGGGCAGTTCCGCGGGGCCAACCTCTACGGCGACCTGCCGTCGGCCAGCCGCCGCCACTCCTCGGACTGGGTCCTGAAGAACGACGTGTTCGCGCTCTGGGTGACGGGCCAGAAGCCGAAAGGCTCGGGGTGGAAGCTCGACCCGAAGCTCCGCCGGGACACCGGCAAGTGGCTCGCGGTAGAGGGCCGGGTGCGGACGATCAACGGGATCGTGTACATCTCCGCCGAGGATGTGATGCTGGCGAAGGCCCCGTCTCCGACGGCGAAGGCCAAGGACGCGCCCCTGGCCCCGCCCCCGCCCCTGAAGCCCCCCGTCATCGTCTTCTCCCTTCCCCTCGACGGGGAGCGGGACGTGCCCCCGGACACCGTGTTCCAGGTGCAGTTCAGCAACGACATGGAGGAGACGAGCTTCGAGGGTCGGGTGGGTCTGCGCTACGCGGGCCGGCCTCGCCCCGGGGACCGCGCGCTCGACGCGATCACGATCTCGTACGACATCGGCCGGCGGGCCCTGAAGGTCGACCCCGGCGACCTCCTGCGAGCGGGGCGAATGGTGGAGCTGATCCTCCTGCCCGGGATCGTCGACATCGACGATCAGCCTCTCGAGCCGCGGCCGGGCCACGATCCCGGGGGGGCCGCCGACGTGCTCCGCTTCCAGGTTGCGGGCACGCTTCTCACCGGTACCCCTCGGTAGAGTCGGACCGACGGAGTCAGCGTGGCCGCTGGAGCCGGGCCAGCGCGCGTCGCCCGATGTCCTTGCGGTAGTGCATGCCCTCGAAGGAGATGTGCCCGACCGCCTCGTAGGCGCGGTTGATGGCAGCCTCGAGATTCGCCCCGAGGGCGGTCACGCCGAGCACGCGACCCCCGACCGTCTGGACCTCGTTGCCCTCCAGCTTCGTCGCCGCGTGGTAGACGACCACGTCGCTCCAGTCCTTCAGCGACTCGAGGCCGTGGATCGCGTGGCCGGTCTCCGGGGTCTCGGGGTAGCCGCGGCTCGCCAGCACGACACAGACCGAAGGCTCCTTGGCCCACTCGATCTTCGTCTCCCCGAGCTGCCCGGCGGCGCCCTGCTGGAGCAGGGGTACGATGTCCGAGCGCATCCGGGCCATGATGGCCTGTGTCTCGGGATCGCCGAATCTCGCATTGAACTCGAGGACCTTGGGGCCCGAGTCCGTCATCATCAGCCCCGTGAACAGGACCCCCTGGAAGCGCCGGCCCTCGGCGGCCATCCCCGCGATCGTCGGTACGACGATCTCCTGCATGATGCGCTTGTGCCCGTCGAGGCGGAGGATCGTCGTCGGAGAGACGGTGCCCATGCCCCCGGTATTGGGACCCTCGTCGTCGTCGAGGGCACGCTTGTGGTCCTGGACCGAGGCCAGGGGAACGACCCGCTTCCCGTCGGACAGCACGAGGAACGAGACCTCCTCGCCTCGGAGGAACTCCTCCATCACGACCTTCGCGCCCGCCGACCCGAACCGCTTCTCGCCCATCATCTGCTCGACCGCGGTCCGCGCCTCGGCCGCTTCGTGGGCGATGATGCTGCCCTTGCCCGCGGCCAGCCCGTCGGCCTTCACCACGAACGGGTAGCCGAACGGGGCCTTCTCGACGAAGGCGAGGGCGTCGTCGAGCGAGGTGTGCACCTCGTACCTCGGCGAGGGGATGTTGTGCCGGGACATGAACTCCCGGGCGAATGCCTTCGAGCCCTCGATCTCCGCCGCGCCACGCGAGGGGCAGAAGATCGGCAGATCCCGTCGGACGAACTCGTCTCCGATACCCAGGACCATGGGCAGCTCGGGGCCGACCACGGTGAGGTCCGCCTTGACCGTCTGGGCGAAGTCGGCCACCTCGACGATGCTCGAGGCGTCGATCGGGACACAATCCGCGATCTCCGCGACGCCCGCGTTGCCGGGAGCGCAGTAGAGCTCGGTGACGAGAGGACTCTGGCGGATCTTCCAGGCGAGAGCGTGCTCGCGGCCGCCATTGCCGACGACCAGAACCTTCATATCGCGATGAGAAGGTGACATGAGGGGTTGCCCCTGTCAACTCGCCCCGGGGTCGTCCTTCTCTGTCGCGAGGACGCGGCGGTACACCTCCCGCGCGGGGAGCCCGAGGCGGCGAGCCACTTCCTTGACCGCCTGCCGGCGAGTCGTCTTCCCGTCGGCGGTGAGGCGTGAGTAGAGGGCGGCCGGGTCCTCAATCTCGCCCGGGGCAGGTGTCTCCGTGGCTCCGGCCACGACGAGCACGATCTCGCCCCGAACGGTGCTCCGGGCGGCGAGCCTGTCGACGATCTCGCGCAGCCGCCCACGGACATACTCCTCGTGGACCTTGGTCGCTTCTCGGCAGAGGAAGGCCTCCCGATCCCCCAGGACCTCGGCCATTGCCGTGAGGGCCCTGACGGCCCGGACCGGGGACTCGTAGAAGACGAGGGTGGGCCGGGCCGCAGAGAGCTCCTCGAGGGCCCTTCGTCGGGGCCCGGCCCGGGCCGGAAGGAAGCCGACGAACAGGAAGCGGTCGGTGGGCAGGCCCGAGACCGAGAGCGCGGCCACCGCGGCGCTCGGGCCGGGCACGGGCAGCACCGGCAGCCCCTCGGCCCGCGCGTCCCGGACCAGGCGGAAGCCGGGGTCGGAGAGTCCGGGCGTACCTGCATCGGAGACCACGGCTACGCTGCGGCCGGAGCGAAGAGCGGCCAGGATCCGCTCGCCCTTCCAGCGCTCGTTCTGCTCGAAGTAGGAGGTCCTGGCGGTCGAGATCCCGTGGGCGCGCAGAAGAGCTCCGGTCCGTCGCGTGTCTTCGCAGGCCACGAGGTCGACCTCCCCGAGGATCCGCAGGGCGCGAAGGGTCACGTCTTCCATGTTGCCGATGGGGGTCGCCACGACGTAGAGGACGCCGGGGTCGGTGGACCGCTCAGGCAAGTTAACTCCTTGATTGGTGGGGCGTTGCTTGACACCTCGGCGTGAGCTGGCTAGCATCATTGGACCAGCACAGGGGCCGCGTGTCGTCTTCCGTCCCCTATGTAACAGGAAGCCCGTTCCTCTTCGCAAGGAAATCCACGGCGGTCAGGGGGTGTAGAGAGTTTGGCCGAGATCAAGGTCCAGGAGGGTGAATCCATCGAGAATGCCCTCCGCCGCTTCAAGCGCAAGGTCCAGCAGGAAGACATCATCAAGGACATCAAGAAGCACAGCTTCTACCTGAAGCCCGGGGACAAGCGCCGGGCGAAGCAGGCCCTCGCCCGGAAGCGGAACCGCAAGAAGCTACGCCGCGAGACCGAGTGAGGACGGGAAAGGGGGCCACTCGCGCTCCGAGGAGCGGAACTCCGCAACCTGCCTGAAGCCGGCCGCGCGCCCCGAGGGGCGCGTGGCCGGCCAACGCAGTCGTGAGAGCCACGAGGCTGTCAGCCGCGTTGACTTGTTCGGAGTGCGCGTGGTAGCTTACCGTTCGCTTTTCGCAACTGACTATCCACACGGAGAATAGCCGCCATGAAGATCGTCGAGCGCCAGGTTGATGACGTGGTGATCCTGGATCTTCACGGGAAGATCCTGATCGGTGAGGGGGACGACGCTCTCCGGGAGGCCGTGACGAA
>JAJDNS010000177.1 GCA_022340585.1 Acidobacteriota bacterium | reverse complement strand
GCCCCGAGGGGCTCGAGGATCTCGTAGGGGCCGAGGCGCGTTCCGGCGGACACCACCACGGGTGCACCCTCCCGGGCAACCGTCTCTCGGCGGGAGCCTATACCGATCGCTGCCCCGCTGCCACAAGTACCAACGGAAGGCCACTGGGATGCCGCGGAATGGCGCCTGCCCCCTAACGACGGGAACAGGCGATCGTTGCAGGGAACAGAGGGTCATCCTGGGAAGAGGACGTACCAGCGTACAGAAGCGGGCACCGGACCCCCGGAAGCCCACGGGGAGTCTGACCCGGAAGGCGGTGACTTCGGCCCCGCCCGCCCGGAGGGTCTAGCGGTTTCGCTCGAGCCAGTAGTCGCGGAAGGCGCGGAGCCTTGGGAGGGTCTCCCGATCCTTGACTCGGCCGGCCGCCTCCTTGCTCCGGATGATGTCGTCCGGATGGCAGACCGGAAACCCTTCCACGTCGACGCGGCGACTCCACGCCTGTTCGAACTCCTCGATTCCGTCGGGGGCAAACACGAGGTCGAGATCGAAAGGCCCGCTCTTGAGCTGGACGAAGTCCTTGCCGCCCTCGATCTCGGCGGCCTGAGCGTCGGTCAGCTCGAAACCCAGCTCCCTGAGGGCGCGGGCGGTCGCGGAGCCGTTCGCTACCGTCTTCTCCACGAACAAGTCGGCATCCTGCGTCGTGTCGGGGTAGCCGAGCAGGATTGCCCCTGATTTGCCGATGAAGAGGTAACGAACGCCGTGACGGGCGAAGACGTCCCGAATCTCCTCGGCCTGGGCGTATTCAAACCGTCGGGCCATAGCCCAACCACGAGGGGAGTTTGTGGGCACACCACTCGCGATACGCAGCCGTCGTGTCGAAGGAGCGGTACTCGGCATCGTCCAGGACCGGCTTGTAGGTGTAGACGAAGGCGTACCGGAAACGAGTCCGCAGAGGACGCCGCGCCGCTGCGTCGAACTCGGCGTGCCACTCGTCGAGTCGCGCGTCCTCTACCGCTGTGACCATGCGTCCATATTACGCCAGCTTGGACGCGGGGCCTCCGGCGAGCCGGGACAGCGGCTCGCGGCGGGGCCCGGAGTGGCGGCCATCGAGGTCTCGTAGTGCCCGGAGTACCGGGGCCAGTGCAGAGATGAGATCGGGGTCGCTCACCGCTTCCTGGCCGCCGGGTGCGCGCGCAACTCGTCGGCGAGATCGGAGCCGTAGTGGAGAGCCACGAAGCGTAGCCCCAGCTCTTCCGGCGAGGCGTCGGGAAACCTCCGGGAGAGCCCGTCGCGAGACAGGCTCATCACGCTGCGGCTGAGCGAGAGAGCCAGGTCGTCGAAGGCCAATGAGCTGTCGTTCTCGGCCGCTGAGTTGTCGTTCTACCTCATGGACGGAGGAGACGGTCGATGGCAGCGTCGAGGGTGGGGGCCAGCAGGTCCGGCCCCGAGGCGACCAGGGCCTCCCGGTTGGGGAAGCCCCCGGGGATGCCCACCGCGAAGACACCGGCGGCCTTCGCCATGGTCACGTCCTCGGGGCTGTCTCCCAGGTAGGCGGCCTCGTCCGGCGTCACGCCCAGTCTCTCGAGACCGACGACGAGGGGCTCGGGGTCGGGCTTGCGGCGCTCGGTCTCGCCCCCGCAGACCACCGCCTCGCCGAAGTAGTCCTCGAGGGAGAACGTGCGGATCTCCCGTCGGACGCGCGAGGACTCTCCGCTGGACACGAGACCCTGGGGGATGCCGTGAGCGGCGAGGCGCCCGAGGGCCTCGAGGGCGCCCGGAAGGAGCGCGCTCGGCTCCTGCTCGTAGCATTGAGTCCAGAGCCGGTCCGCCTCCGGCCACTTCTCCCGGGGAAGGCCCACCGCAACGTACGTCTGGTACCAGTCGGGCGTGTAGGTCCTCTCGTACTGCTCGCGGGAGTAGGGGATTCCGTACTCCGAGAAGACGCGCACGTAGCACCGGTAGCTCTTCTCGGCGGAGTCGACGAGGGTGCCATCCCAGTCGTAGAGGACTGCCCGGAGGCCATTGCCGGCGCTCGTCACGGCGCCGATGGTAACCCGAAACGCCCCGGCTCCTCGTGGAGCGTAGAATGCGCCACGGTGCTCACTGCCCTGCCGCCGGAGGCCGCGGGCTTCCTGGCTCTCATCACTCTCGCCCTGCTTCCCGGGGTGCTCGTCGTGCGCGCGCCGTGGACGGTGGTGCCGGCCTTCTCGGTGGCGTTCTGGACGCTGGGCTGGTGGTGGCTCCCCCTCGGGGCCCGCTCCCGTCTGCTCGGCGCCGCGCTCGTCCTCTTCGTGGTTCTCGCGATCCTCCGCTTCCTTCCGAAGCACACCGTGCCCCCTCCGCCCGGCTACGGTGGTCCCGAGCCCCCGCCGCCGGTGGTCGGGCCCACGACGGGTGACGTCCCGAAACTGTGGAGCGCGCCCTCGCTCGCGGTGGTGGGCGTCGCCCTGGCCCTGCTCGTGCCCCTGCCGCTGTGGCCCCACGTCCCGGGGCGGGAGATGGCCTTCCACACGACCTCCGCCCGGCTGGCGGTGTGGCGAGACGCTCTTCCCCGGACGCACGAGCCGCTGCTGCCGCTGCCGCTCTTCGGCGCTCACGGCCCGGGCGTCCCGACCCTCGCCGCCGACGTGTCGCTCCTCTCGGGCCTCGACCCCGGACGCTCGGTGGTCGTCGCCGCGCTCTTGTCGGCCGGTCTGCTCCTGATCGGTCTCTACGCCCTCCTCGGGACGCGCCTGAGACCGCCGGCCGCGGCCCTCGGTGCCCTCCTGGGTCTGGCGACGGCACCGTGGCCCGCGTTCCTGGCGATGTGGGGAGAGGGCGGACCGGTGCTGGCGCTCGGCCTCGCCCTTCCGGCGGCGGTGCTCCTCGTCGGGCACTCCTCGCGGCCGTCGGCGGTGGCGGCGGGGATGCTGCTGGCGGCGGCGCTGTTGGCGCAGCCGGTGCTGACCCTGGGGATCGGTGTGGTGATCGCGGTCTGGGCAGTGTGGCGGGAATCAGGGGTAGTCATCGTCGACCCGGAGCCGGTGGAGAACCGAGAGATCCTTCGTCGCACGCTCAACGACGAAGCTCCTCAGGATGACGGTGGTGTGTCACTGACGAGGCGGGTGGCTCTCGCGTTCGGGGTGGCGGCGGCGCTGGCGGGGCCGGCCCTGGTGCGTCTCGGGCGGGCTCTCTCGACGCAGGAGGCCGCCGGCGTCTTGAAGGCGATCCAGGGCCGGGAGCTCATGAGCTTCGTCACGGGTCTGGCCCTCCTCGGCCTTGCCGCGCTCCTGGCCCGTCTGCTGATTGAGGCCCGGCCGCGCTCGCGGGTGTTTCCCGGCGCCCTCGTCGCCCTGAGCGTGGTGATTCTCCTGGTCGGCGTGCACGGCGGTCCGGCCGCAGGACAGCTCGAGCCGGCGACCCTCGCCGCCCTCGCCGGCCTGGAAGGCGAGCACCGGCCCCTCGAGGCGGTCTGTGGGCCCGAAGGGGCCCTGGACTGGGTGCCGGCCCTCGGGGGGCGTGTGCCGGGTGAGATGGGGAAGGAGGGCCCGGAGCCCTGGGTTCCCCACGCACTGCGCGACGAGTGGGACCAGGCGCCCCGCCGGGACTGCTCCAAGAGGTTGGATCCTCTCCCCCGGAGACGATGACATTCTTTGACGTCTGGGGAGGAACCCCCGGCGCGGGTCTGCGTAATACCCACTAGACGGGGGGTGGCGCACCGATGGGGTGACGGCGCGCTCGAGCTTCTCAAGTGCCCCCAGAGAGCTCGATGCGCGGTCCGTCGTGTCGGTCGCCACTAACCCCGCCTTTTTTTTGTCCGGTTCGTCGTATCATCAAGTACTCCGTGACAGAAACCAGATCTCGCGCCTGGGTGCGGTGGCTCCGCCGTGCCGGCATCGCCGCGGTGCTGGCGGTGCTCCTCTTTGTCTTCGGCTGGGTTCCGTACTTCTTTGGCGGGGTGGCCACCACCCGGCGCTTCCAGTTCCCCGACAAGGAGAACGGGGGGCTGACCCCGGCCTCGTTCGACCTTCCCTTCGACAACGTGAGCTTCCGCTCGGCGGACGGGGTCGAGCTCCACGGGTGGTGGGTGCCTGCGGACGATCCCGTCGGCACGGTGGTCATGGTCCACGGCCTCAATCGCAGCCGGATCGAGATGGTGAAGAAGACGCCCTTCGTCCACGAGCGGGGGTGGGACGCCCTTCTCTTCGACTTGCGGCACCACGGGGAGAGCGGGGGAGAGGCCACGACCTTCGGGGTCCGGGAGAAGGACGACGTCCGGGCCGCGATCGAACTCGCGCGGGAGCGCTCACCCGGCACGTTGGTGCTGTGGGGGATCTCCCTCGGAGGAGCCTCGGTCGTGATGGCGGCCTCGGAGGACGCGGGAGTGGCCGGGGTGATCTGCGACAGCAGCTTCCGTGATCTGCACGACACCGTCGCCCATCACATCCGTCTCTTCAGGAGATGGCGTTGGTGGCTGCGCGCGGTCCCGGCCTGGCCGGTGACGGACGAGGTGCTGTTCTGGATGGGCCACAACGGCCACTTCGATCCCGCCGAGGCCGACGTGCTGGCCGCCGCCGGAGAGCTGAACGGTCGCCCGGCGTTGTTCGTGGCCAACGCCCACGACCGTCGGGTGCCGAAGGAGATCGCCTTCGAGCTGGCCGAGGCGGCCGGGCCCGACGCCGAGGTCCTGATCGTGCCCGGCGAGAGCCACGGCGGAGCCTGGCGCAACGGGACCGCCGCCTACGAGAGTGCCGCCGCGTCCCTCCTCGAGGCGGCCCAGGGGACGAGCCGGGCCGCGGCGCCGACGAGGATGGCGGCCCATGAGGATTCGAGATGAGGAGCCGCAAGTGAGCGAACAGAAGCCGCCGCACCACCAGCCCTTTCCCGAGGACGACAACGGAGCGGCCCGGCCCCAGCCCGCGTCCTACACGATGGTCGAGCCCCGCTTCCGGGAGATCTACTTCCAGTTCTACAAGGAGACCTACCGGCCCTCGGCGATCGACCGCAAGACGAAGGAGCTGGTCGCCATCGGGGCGAGCCTCGCCGCGAAGTGCCAGGGCTGCCTCGAGGGACACATCAAGAAGGCGCTCAAGTTCGGGGCGACCCGGGAGGAGATCTCCGAGGCCATCGCCATCGCCATCGGGGTGAACGCGGCCGCCATCGTCGATCTCAGCGACATCGCCGCCGAGAACACAGGCCTCCGCCTGTTCGACGGGAGCGGAGCCGGCGAAGGCGGCTAGCGCCGGCGGGGCGGGGCCTCAGGCCTTGGAGCCGACGTACTCCGCCACGTCCAGGCCGAGAATCCCCGAGAGCGCCTCGAACGCCGCCTCGCCCTGCTCGGCGTTGGCGGCGGTGGGATCGCCGAAGTAGGCGTCTTCCCCCCCGGCCTCGGCGAACGTCTTCGCCCCCTTCTCGAGCGCCGCGGCGAGACCGTCCATGGGCGGGAGGCTGATGCGCTCCCTCTCGCGCACGTGGTCGGGGGCCGCGGCCATCATCAGCGAGGTCTGGAAGCTGCCGCCGTGGTCGCCGGCGGCGAAGGCCTCCCCGAGCTGGTCCACCCACCGCTTCTTGGCGAAGTCGGTCAGGCGGACACTGGCACCGGCTTCGTTCGCCTCCGCCACCGCCTTCTTCAGTGCTTCGATGTGGGCCTTCTCCTGGTTGACATTGACGATGGCGACCGCGCGGAAGGCCTTGGACAGCGCGACCCCGAGGTCGCGGACCAGGGCCACGACGGTCTCTTCGGGCAGGCTCAAGGTGCCGGGGAACTCAGCCGCCAGCTCGGAGACGGAGAAGGTCACCGGGGGCATGATGAGGGCGTGGAGCCCTCTCTCCTCCAGCTTCTTGACCCCCCGTCGAGCCAGTTCGACGGCGATGATGGCGTCGGTGGTGACCGGCAGGTGGGGGCCATGGGCCTCGGTGGTCCCTACGGGCAGAAGCGCGATCGGACGTTCCTTGAGCGCTTCCTCCACCTCGGTCCAGCTCATCTCGTTCATCAACACGTTCTCGGCCATGATCCTCGAAGGGAGTTGCCTCCCAGCCTCGTTCCTCCGTTCTTTCAGGGGTTGATTGCGTAGGTCGTTGCGCTGCCGCCTTTATACTCGATCACGGGCGCCCTTGCCAGCCCACCGATGCCGAAGGACCGACCCTCAGGGTTCCTCCGGGGTCTCCACCGTCCCCGCCCGCGCCCGGCGCAGCTCGAGCTGGCTCGCCAGCAGGCCGAGCCGAAGCGCTATCCGGCCGAACAGGAACGCCTGGAAGACGGCGAACATCACCAGCTGGCTCTTCCAGCCGCTCACTTCGAACCGCGCGTCGAAGGCCGCCCAGCTCGCCAGCAGGAGCACACCCCCGACCAGGACCACTCCGTACTGTCCCAGGGCCGCCACGAGGTTCCGGGCACAGAATCCGGCGCTGGAGAGGAGAGCGAGCGCGGCGCTCTGGCGCTCCTCCTGCACCACCAGGACACGGGCGAACGACGCCACCATGTGCACCAGGAGCAGGGCCAGCAGGAGGAGGGCGTGACGCCCGAGGCCGAGGGCGAGGGCGGTGCGCTCGGAGACCGCCTCGCGCGCGAGCGCGTCCACCCAACGGGCGAACGGGACGTTCAGGGCGAAGACGATGCCGGCGAGTCCCAGGGCCAGCAGGCTCACCCTCAAGAGGCGACCGAAGTAGAAGCCCGAGCCGTGGACGAGGCCGCGGAAGGTCCAGCCTCCCTGGGGTGCCCGGAAGGCGCCGAGGAGACCCCCGGTGAGGAAGACCTGGACCAGGAGGTAGAGGGCGCCAATGCCGAGAACGAGCGGAGCCACGGAGGGGGCGGCCATGCCGTCGGGTCGCTCCGACTCCCCGTCGCCCCCCCGGGGGAATATTCCCAGCGGCACCTCGCCGCGCAGGAGCAGGTCGAGGTTCTTGAAGGCAAGGCCGGGCCCGAAGACGTCGGGGGCGAAGGTGGAGGAAGGGCCCTCCTGCCTCTCCGACCACTCCGTCCACCAGTCGTAGTCGAAGCCGTACATCATCGTCCCCGACGCGCCGGTCCGGGAGAGGTCACGCTCGAGCTGGAGGGCGAGGGGCGCGGCCAGGAGGAGGGCCAGGGCCAGGTTGACGACGAGGACCAGGACCACGAGGCCCCAGTTGCGGCCCAGCGAGCGGAAGCCGTCACGGAGTGAGCTCAGCATCGCCTCACCCCACCACCATGTGCAGCTCGAGGAGGTTCTGGACCCAGAACATCCAGCGCGCGGCCCACTTGGTGGCCGCGCGCCGGGCCGGGCCCTTCTCCGCGATCCACTCGTTGTTCGCGGGCACCACGTCGATGGCGATCTTGCCGTCGGGGTCGACGACCGCGCGGACGACCCGCGCCCCCGAGTACTCGAACCGCCTCCAGCGGTCGCGGCCGTCCCAGCGCTCGTCCACCGAGCGGCCGTCGGCCAGCCCGACCCGGATCTCCACCGGCATCCTCGCCTCGCCGTGGCGCACCACCGTGACCCGCGATCTCCACTCGTCGTCCCGCGCGCCTTCCCGGTCGGCGGGCGGTCCCAGGGTCAGGCGACGTTCCGGCCCCTCGAACCAGCCGCGGGGGGGCCGCGCCGGCCGGACCTCGACCTCCACCCCGTAGTCACAGAGACGGCTGGAGAAGAACGTCTCCTCGAAGAACCACGTCCAGTCCTCGCCGGTCACCTCGTTCACGACGGCGATGAAGTCCCCGGTCGTGGGGTGGGCGTACATGTAGCGGCGCGCGTACGTGCGCAGGACGCGAACCATGGTCTCGTCGCCGAGGAGCCCCTCGAGGGTCTGCAGGGTGAGGGCCGGTTTGTCGTACGAGTTGGTGCGGTAGGACCCCCGGTCGCGGTACGTCCAGGCGGGAATGGCCATCACGTCCTTCTCGCCGCCGCCCCTCAGGTCGACCCGGTGGTCGCTGCCGCGGGGGATCCAGACGCCCGGCGCCACCGCCGGCCAACCGGTTCGGGCGCCCCGCCCGAACCGGCCGCCGAAGTAGCGCTTCCCCCACCCCCGGGGGCCCAGGGCGAGGTCCAGGGCCTTGCCGGTCGTGTAGGTGTTGAAGCCCTCGTCCAGCCAGGCTTCCTCGAACTCGTTGCTCCCCACCAGGCCGTACCAGAACTGGTGGCCAGCCTCGTGCACGGTCACTCCCTCCGGGCTCTGCAGTTCCGGGGGGGCGACGACCCGGGCGCCGCCGGTGAAGATCGTCGGGTACTCCATGCCCCCGGAGGACGAGCCCCACGCCGGGTCCACGACCGTGATCTGGGGGTACGGGTACGGCACCGACCACGTGCCGTAGGTCCTGAGGGCGATCCGAGTGGCCTCGATGTAGCGCTCGGCGAGGTGGGCGTGCTCCGGTTGGAGGAGGAGGCGGATCCGGACCGACGGGTAGCCGGGGTCATCGAAGGTCCCCTGCCGGTCCAGGAACCTCCGGCTCGCGACCCAGGTGAAGTCGTGGACGTCCTCCTGCACGTAGCGGTGGGTCTCGGTTCCGTCGCCGTTGTCGGTCTTGTCCTCGAGGCGTCCGGTGGCGCCCACCACGAAGCCGGCCGGGAGGGTGAGGGACACGTCGTAGACGCCGTAGTCGGCGAAGAACTCGGTCCAGGCGTAGAAGGGATGGCAGTTCCACTCGCCCTTCCAGTGGACACCGATCTTGGGGAACCACTGGGCGATGAAGTGGTAGTCGTGCACCCAGCCCGCGCGCCCCACCGTCCCGTGGGGGACGAGGCTGTTCCACTCGATGGCGAAGCGCACGGTCTCGCCAGGCGCGACCGGGGTCTCGGAGCGGACCTCCATGACCGTACGGTCGTCGGCGTTCCCGTCGGGGTGGAGGTACCGGAGCGAGGGCGTGAGGTCTTCCTCGGCCGCGCCCAGGCGTCGGATGCTCCGGACCTCGGTCCAACCGAAGCTGCGGTCCTGCCGGCTCTCCCGCTCCGACCACCTCCGGCTCCGGCCCCGGGCGGTGCTCGAGAGCGTGTTTCGGAAGGCGTTCCAGTAGAGGTGGAAGGGGAACGTCGAGAGGTCCCGGTCGCTCGTGTTGCGCCACTCGAGGACGAGGCGGCCCTCGATCGTCCGCTTCTCGGGATCCAGGCGGGCCTCGATCGTGTAGCTCGCGTTCCGGGGCGAGCGCTCGGGGAGGGGGGGCAGGCCGCGGGCCGCGGGCCCGGGCACCGGTGGGAGAGGCGGGAGGTCCCCACCGGGGTCGTCGGCACGGGCGCCTGGCCAGGAAAGGGCGATCAGGACCAGGCCGATGACCAGGGCGCCGGCGGCTCGGATGCGCATGGCGATGATTCCTCGGGCCGCCCGCCAGGGCACGACCGCGGGCGTGGCGCGATTCTACACGCGAAGGGGGAGGAGCCTAGAACCGGATGGCGAAGCCGACGCTGGCCTGGGCCCACCAGGGGCTGAACTCGACGGGGTCGAGCTGCTGAAGCACGCGCTCCAGAAGGCTCTCCTGCAGCGGCGGCAGCGACTCGTCCGTCGCCCGCTCCCACTCGTAGGTCCGCTTCGGAAAGTAGAAGGCCCGCCCCTCGAGGACGAGGGCTCCCCGCTCGCCGATGCCGATCTGGATGCCGAGGCCCAGGTTGCCGCCCCACGAGCTCTCCGACTCCACGGCCGAGGCGCTCCGCAGCCGGATGGTCGCGACATCCAGCTCGCCCGTCTCCACGTCGACCTCGACGACGCCGAGGGACACCATCTGGTCGATGGCGAACTCGACGTTGCCGAGCCGGCTGAGGCCGCCCGAGGCGGTGAGCCGGAGGGACTCTCCACCCGACCGCAGCTTGATGTTGAACGACCAGGGGGTGAGTGCCTTGAGGTCGGCCTGGGACCGGTCCAACTCGAGCTCGGTGGTGACCGGGTCGCTCGGAGACGGCAGGTCCGCCCGGATGATGTAGCCGTTGGAGAGCGTGTCGACGGCCATGTCGGCGCTGTCGAGGCGCACCTCGAACCCGAAGCCCTCGGACGCGTAGACCGTGGCCGCCCCGCCGAGGACGAGCCCGCCCGACCCCTTCAGCTCGAACTCCCCGCCCTGGTTGATCTCGAGCCCCGGAAGGGGGATGTCGATCGGGCCGGAGTCGTACGGGAAGGTCTGGCTGTAGAAAGGGAAGGAGTAGCCGAGGGAGCCGATCAGCTCGAGCTCGGCGGCATTCAGCGCGGGCACGGTGAGGAGCACGGCGAGGGCCGCCAGGGCCTTCTTCATGCCCGAAGTCTAGCAGGTTGCCGAACGAGGCGGTCAGTGCTCCGGCTCGTCCTCGTCGGTCGGTCCCGCGACCTCGGCCTTCTCCCAGTCGGGCCGCATCTCGTCTTCGATGCCCTGGTCGAGAAGCCGTTTCCGAAGCGCCTCGAAGCCCTGCCGGTCCGGAGAGCCCTCGTCGCGGTAGACATCGAGGATCTCCTCCAGACGGTCCAGTCGATGGGCCAGCTGCCGGACCTCGTCGATGCCAAGGGTGGCCTTGCCCGCGGCCGCGGCCTCGAAGGCCTTCTCCTCCCCGTAGGCCCCCAGCACCTCCACGAGGCGGGCGCTGAGGCTATCGGCGGCGTCGACGAGCTCGGACTGCAGGTAGGAGTCCGTCACGAAGCCGAGAGCATCCTCGATGTCCTCCTCGGGCCAGTCGGCGAGGAGCTCCTCCCGGGCCTCGACGGGCAGCACCAGCCCCTCGGCGCCCTCCTCCACCACCGCCGCCACCTCGCCGCACAGATCCACCATGCGTCCCATCACCTGTTCTCCTTCAGGATCGTCTCCGCCAGCTCGAGCCGCACCATGTCGATCGTTCCTTCACGCAGGCGCAGGGCCCGAGCTTCGCGGAAGAGCCGCTCCACCGTCGATCCTCTCACGAGGCCCTGCGCGCCGTGAAGCTGGAGGGCCCGGTCCACCGCCCGTCCGGCGGCCTCGGTGGCGACGAGGCGGGCCGCCCCCGCTGCCCGTCCCGCTTCCTCGGAGCCCGCGTCGGCCAGCCACGCGGCGTGGCGGGCGAGAGACCGGGCGGCCTCGAGCTCCGAGTACGTGCCGGCGATCGCCATCTTGGTGGCCTGGAATCCGGCCAGGGCCCGGCCGAACTGTCGCCGGGCCAGCCCATGCCGCACGGCCTCGTCCAGGGCCCGCGTGCCCAGGCCACAGGCCGCGCCGGCGGCTCCCGCGCGGAGGGCCTCGAACGAACGGCTCACCTGTCGCAGGGCCCGGGTCCCGGATCCCAGACGCACGGCGGGGGCACCGGCGAGCCCGAGCTCCCCGACGGGAAGGGCGGCAATGGCCTCGATGGGCTGGATGGCGACCCCGTCGGCCCCGCCGTCGACGAGAAACAACGACAGCCCGTCGGCCTTCTCGGTCCCGGGGGAACGGGCCAGCACGACGTAGACCCCGGCGCCTCCGGCCAGGGTGACCCACGACTTGACGCCGGAGAGCCGGAACAGCGGCCCGTCCTCCTCGGCCACGCAGCGCACGGCGCTCAGGTCGGAGCCGGCGTCGGGCTCAGCCAGCGCCACGGTGCCGAGCACGGCCCCCGAGGCCAGGGAGGGGAGCCACCGGCGACGCTGGATCTCGGTCCCCGCGCTCTCGATCAGCTGGGAAGCGAGGCCCTGGGCGGAGAACACCATCTCGGCGAGCAGGGAGAAGTAGGCGAGCCCTTCGCGGGCGATGAGAACGGAGCGGGCATCGGCCGACCCGAAGGGAGCGGGCACCGCTGTCGCCAGGAGCCCCTCCGCCCCGAGGAGGGCGCCGACCTCGCGGGCCCGCGCCACCGGGTCCTTCTCGTCCCTGGCCACGGCCCGCAGGTGGCGCTCGCCGAACTGGCGGACGCTAGCGGCGAGCTCGCGGTGTACCTCCTGGAGGTGGGGGTCGACGGTGCCGCTCTCAGACAAGGGCCACCGCCTCGATGGCGACGAGGGCGTCGTCGTCGAGAAGCCCGGCAACCTCGAGAACGGTGAGGGCCGGGCGGTGGTGGCCGAAGCGATGCTTCCAGGTCGCGGCGACGTCCTTCTCGCCCAGCCGATACTGCCGGGCATCGGCCACGTAGACGGTCAGACGGATCACGGACTCCGGCTTGCCTCCTCCCGCCCACACCACGTCGAGAACGTTGTCGAGGGCCTGCGCGTACTGCCCCACGATCTCGGCCGAGACCATTCGCCCCTCCCGGTTGCGCCCGGTCTGGGCCGACACCTCCAGGAGGTCGCCCCAGCCCTTCACGCCGTGGGCGTGCCGGTGAGTGCGGGGGAGCGACTCGGGATCGACGGCGGACAGGCGGGTCACGCGCCCCAGTCTCAAGCCCCTGCCCGGCGACGTCAAGGTATGATCCGCGGAACCACGCTGTTCGGCCCGATACCGGAGGTGGTGCCGGAGGGCTTTGACGTCGTTTGACGCCTGGGGGCAAACACCCGGGGCGGCTTCGACGTTAAATGAGATGAGGGCACCGGGGCCGCCCGGGAAAGGAGGCCACCATGCAGACGAGGATGCTGGGTCGCGTCGCTTCGGTGGCGCTCGGGCTGGCGATGGCGGCCCTCGTGGCTGGCCCCGCCCTGGCCGACGACGCCGAGATGCAGAGCCGGATCGAGAAGCGCTTCGAGAAGGCCGGCCTGGTCCAGGACACCGACATCGAGATCTCGGTCGAGGACGAGGTCGTCCACCTCAAGGGGATTGCTGTCACTCTCGCCGACGCCCGCCGGGCGGAGCGGGAAGCCCGCAAGGTGGCGGAGATCGTCATCAACGAGATCCGGGTGTTCCCGGAGGTGACGCGCAGCGACCAGGCGATCCGAAAGGACGCCGAGGAGGCCGTGTACACCTACGCGCGCTACGGGGTGTTCGACGCCGTGGGGATCTCCGTCGACCAGGGGGTCGTGTTGATCGAGGGGTTCGTGAACGACAGCCTGCGCCGCCGCGAGATCGAGGAGCGGGTGGCCCGGGTCGACGGGGTGCGCGACGTGCACAACGACCTGAGGCTGCAGGGCACGTCCACGTACGACGAGCGCCTGAGGCTCCAGATGTACGAGCGGATCTACAACGACCCGCTGTTCGAGCAGTACGCGTCGTGGCCGGAGCCGCCGGTGCGGGTATTCGTCAACCGTGGCCGGATCACTCTCGCGGGCAAGGTGAGAAGCAAGGTGGAGCAGACCGCGCTGGGCCTCATGGCCCGCGAGAGCCTCGCCCTCGGCGTGGAGAACATGGTGGAGGTGGAGAGCTCCGTACCCGAGGAGGACGCCCCCCGGAACGAGGGTTGAGGATCATCCCGAGGACCGAACCGGCCTGCGGCCGGATGCCTCGGCCAAGGACACGATATCGCCACGGCGATCGTGTCCTTGGCACGTCAGCCGTCCTTGCCGGTGCTGATCGTCTGGTCGTCCTCCGGTCTCAGGTAGCTCCTCTTCTCCCGAGCCCGCGAGCGCCGCGGGTCGCGGGCCCAGGCCTTGATCGCGTCGTCGTCGACCTTCTCCAGGGGCGTGTACCGGGGGTGGTGCGAGTCCTTGTAGGGGTCGTTGCCGCGGGCGTTGTAGGCGAGGATCAGCGTCCAGCGTGGCCGATCGGAGGTGTTCGGGCCGGAGGCGTGGAGCAGGTTCGAGTGGAAGAAGAGGGTGTCGCCGGGTTCGGCCTCGAAGCGCACGAGCTCGAGCCGGGCCCGGGCCGCCTCCACCCGCTCCGGGTCGGCTCCGGCCTGCTCGCCGTACCGTCCGTGCTCCACCCGCCCCAGGTGGTGTGATCCCCGGAGGACCTCGAGGCACCCGTTCTCCCGATCGGCCCGGTCGACCGCGATCATCACGCTCAGCATGTTCGGGTAGAGGCAACCGTTCTGGTACCAGTAGCCGTAGTCCTGGTGCCACTCCCAGGCCCCGCCCACCCGCGGCTCCTTGAGCATCATCTTCGCGTGGTAGTGGTAGACCTCGTCCTGGAGCAGCTGCTCTGCCCCCTCGACGACTCGACGGCACCGGGAGAACATCCCGTAGAGGTCGTCCCCGGGATGGTTCCAGAGGGTCAGCCGGCTCTCCCGCCCCGCGGCGTCCTTCACCGGCAGGTGATGGGAGACGAGGTCGGGGTCCTCCCGGGCGAAGCGAGCGAGCAGCTCCATCTCCTCCGCGTCGAACCACTGCCGTCTGATCACGAAGCCGTCGCGGTGGAACTGGGCGAGGTCGCAGTCGTCGAGCGGTCCCGTCATGGCCCCCTCCGGGTCTCGGCCGATTCTAGCCTGCTGGACTCCCGGCGCGGGGCGCCGAGCGGGGCCGGCCTGGAGGGGACAGAGTTGAATCTCGTGGCGCCGCTCGCCTTCCTCCTGGCCTTCCCCGCGTGGAGGCGCCAGAAGACCCCCAACCCGCTTTCCGGCTGATATCCTCTCTGGTCTGCTTCGGACCGAACCGGCCTGCGGCCGGATGCCCTGGCAGGAAGGCTTCGAGGAGGGTACGAGTGGGCTCGGGCGGCAGGAACGAACGAGGGCAGAGGGTGCTGGCCGGGCTCGTGGCCGGGGCCCTGGCCGGGTTCGTGATCGTCGACCTCGGGCTGCCCTCGCTGGTCTCCTTCTGGGGCGAGCGGTCGAACTTCGTCCCCGGCGCCGCCCTGGTGGGAGCCGCGCTGGGACTCACCCCGCTGCGACGCCTGGGCGCGTTGCTGGTGATGCTCCTGGTCGGTCTCTGGTTCGTGGTGACGTACACGCCGGTCACGCGCTGGATGGCCGAGGGGCTGGTCCGGCGGGATCCGGTCCAGGCCGCCGACGCCGTGTTCGTCTTCGGCTCGCGGGTCCAGGACGACGGGGACCCCACGACCGACGCCATGAGCCGGTTGCTGAAGGGAGTGGAGCTCGTGGCCGAGGACCGCGCGCCCTACCTGGTGGTCTCCGAGGTCCGCGGCATGAAGGGCCGCTACACGCCCATCGCCAGGGACTGGGTGGGGCGCTTCGCTCCGAAGGCCGAGGTCCTCACTGTGGGGCCCATCGGCAACACCCACGGCGAGGCGGTGGCGGTGGGGCGCCTGTTCCGGGAGCGTGGGTGGACCCGGGTGCTGGCGGTGACCTCACCCACCCACACTCGCCGCGCCGCCGCCACCCTCGAGGCCCAGGGGCTCGAGGTCATCGCGGTCCCCTCGGTGGAGACGGACTACGACCTGGAGCTTCTGGATCGGGGAGGCGACCGGCGGACCGCTTTCGACGGCATCGCCCACGAGTGGGTCGGGCTCTTCGTCTACGCCCAGCGGGGCTGGATCGACTGAGACCGGAAGAGCCGCCGAAGCTGCCCAGCCCCGGCGGCCCTTGTCCCGGCGGCGTGAACCGCTCTACTTGCCGGTGAAGCCGGCCCCGAGGGCCGTTCCGCCCCAGAGCATCTTGAACTGGCCCTTGTCGCCGTCCCCCTTGACCTCGATGGTCAACGTCTCGACGGGCTCGTCGGTCTTGCCGATGGTGAGGGGAATGTCGGCGACGGGGGCGCGGTCGGCCTTGTTCAACACGTTCAGCTGCCAGGTGTCGGCCTCGACCTTGGTGGCGGTGAGGATGTACGTGCCCTTGGGGACCTTCACGTCGCCGAAGGCGAGGTCGGCCTCGGTGGTCAGGGTGGTTGCCGCATCGGCGCCGAGCCGCCAGGGCTTGCCGACCTGGGCCTGAGCCAGCATGTCACGACCCTTCAGGCTCGGCCGCCCGTACTCGATCGACACCGCCTTGCCGGCCACGGTGGCCTTGGCCTCGTCGCGGGGGTTGGCCTGCGGGAAGGCGGGGGCGGCGAGGGCGCACACGGTGGCCACGAAAAGAATACGCTTCAGCATCAGGGATCTCCTCCGTTCGTAGGGGCGAGATTCGATCATAGGGCTCCCCGGGGGCGGGTGGCAACCCGGGGAGAGAGCGTCCCGCTCAGTCGTTCTCGAAAGGGTGGGGGGGAGGCTTGTTGTCGGATTCCGCCCGCTTGCGGGCCTCCTGGAACTTCTTGTCGAGAATCTCGCTCTGGTGCCGGGTCTGCTGGACGGAGCGGGCGAACTTCTGGTCGATGACACTCCGGCGCGAGCCCACCTTGCTCACCAGGTCGTCGAAGTCCTTGGGCTTGGGCTTCTTCTTGTCGGCCCAGACCACCGACCCCGTCTCCGGGTCCACCTTGAGGAGGGCCTCACAGCACGGGCAGGTGATGTCCAGCGCCTCGGGCATGGCCCTATTCTAGCAGGGGCTTCGAGGCCCCCGGGCCGAGCCTGCTGGCCGGCCACGGGCCAGGAGGGTGGTCGTAGCGGCTTTCCCCGGCCGGCCCACGTCGAGGCTTGAAAGTGAAACTCGATTTCATTTACCATGAGGTCATGGAAGGCGGCTTTCCCTTCGGAGCGGAAGGCTCCCCGGACTGGCACCGGCCCATGGTGCGCTGTGAGTGCGCGGAGATGTCCTTTGACGAGGTGTTGCGGCGGATGAGGGACGAGGGCCTCAGCCTCGAGGAGGTCACCGAGCGCACCGGATGTGGGCGGCTCTGCTCGGCCTGCCTTCCCGACCTCCGAAAGCACCTCGGCAAGACCGGCTGAGCCGGGTTAAGATCGGCTTCTCGGGGCATCCGGACATCGGTCGTCCGCTGGTCCCAACGAGGGAGGAGCCATGAAGGGCAACGAAGAGGTCATCCAGGTCCTGCAGGACGTGCTCTGTGCGGAGCTCACCGCCATCAACCAGTACTTCATCCACGCGCGCATGTGCGACAACTGGGGCTACGACAAGCTCGCCGCCTACCTGAGGAAGGAGTCCATCGAGGAGATGGGGCACGCCCAGGAGGTCATCGACCGCATCCTGTACTTCGACGGCACGCCCAACATGCAGAAGTACATGAAGATCAACGTGGGTCACGACATCCAGGAGCAATTCCACCACGACCTCGAGCTCGAGTACCAGGCGGTCCCGCGCCTGAACAAGGGGGTCGAGATCGCCCGGGCCCAGGGCGACAACGGCACCCGTTCTCTCCTCGAGGCGATCCTCAAGGACGAGGAGGAGCATGTCGACTGGCTCGAGGCCCAGCTGCACCTGATCAAGGAGATGGGGGCCGAGAACTACCTGGCCCAGCAGATCAGCGATGAGTAGCCGTCGCTTCCCCTCTCTTCTCGCCCCGACCGCCGCGCTCGCCGCGGCGGTCCTTTTGTCGGCGTGCTCCCCGCCCGGGAGCGACCCGGCCGCCACCGGAGCGGCAGACGCCCCGGCGACGACCGGGGAGCCGGCCGCCCCTCACCCGGGCCCTCCCGCCGCCGGCCCCGCGGTCGTCCACCCCGACGAGGCGCACTTCGCCAACCTCCGCCAGCTCACCTTCGGGGGCCAGAATGCCGAGGGCTACTGGAGCCCCGACGGGACCCGGATCATCTACCAGCGGATGAACGAGGCCGAGGGCCTGATGTGCGACCAGG